>RXKA01000060.1 GCA_003962985.1 Pseudomonadota bacterium
TTATAGCTTCAGCAATACTCTGCACACTACCAGAATAACGCATAAAATCAATCGCTATCACCATGAACTGACTATCATCACTAATCCTATTAAGAACCTCGTGAGCAAGCGTTGTTTTACCAAATCTGCGTGGGGCAATTAGAATATAGTCCTTACCATGCTTTAAGCCATTAGTAAGCTCTCCTAGATATTGCTTTCGATCAATAAATAGCTCTTTTAGCATTTGAAAACTCTTTTAAGATGGTTTAGTAATATCGTATTTTATCATCAATTCATGTACTAGTACACAAATTTCATGTACTGGTACACAAAAATCATTTACCACACCAACGATCAATCATTAGTGTAATAACAAAACACAATACCAATGCTACTACTACAAATCAGTTAGCTATCAATATCCCAAATTTGGCGCTAACCATTTTTCAGCCTCGGCAACGCTCATTCCATTGCGTGCAGCATAATCTTCAACCTGATCGCGTGATAATTTACCGACTGCGAAATATTTAGCCTCTGCATGATTGAAATAATAGCCAGACACCGAACTAGCTGGATACATAGCATAGTTTTCGGTCAAAACTGCACCTGTAGCATGTTCAGCATCTAGTAGCTGCCAAATCTTAGCTTTCTCAGAGTGTTCAGGACAAGCAGGATAACCAGGTGCTGGACGAATACCACGATAACGTTCATAGATTAAATCCTCATTGGATAAATTCTCACCTATGCCATAACCACAATCTTCACGCATTTTTTTATGTAAACATTCAGCAAGCGCCTCGACCAATCTGTCACCCAACACTTTTGCCATTATAGAATGATAATCATCCTGTTTCGCTTCATAATGATGAGCTAATTTCTCAACGTCATGCATGGTTACAACAAATGCACCGAGATAATCATGTCGACCACATGCTAGTGGCGCAATATAATCAGCCAACGACATATTTACAGGACGATCATTCTGTTGACGTAAAAAACACAGTTTCTCAATTATCTCACCAGATGAATTGTACAGCATTACATCATTACCAGTTGCATTAGCCTGCCACCAACCGACCACCGCCCGAGGAGTAAATAATTTATCGCGAATTATCGTACCGAGCATTTTTTTCGCATCATTATAAATTTTGATACATTCGCGCCCATATTGTAGATTATCCAAGATTTTCGGATACATCCCCTTAAATCCCCATGCCCAAAATAGTGGTGACCAATCAATATATTCTGCTATCTCAGCTAATGAAATTTCAATATTGCGCACCCCTAATTTTTGTGGCGTAGCTATCTCAATGTTCGCCCAATCATAAAGCGGTTTTTTGGCTACTGCTTCGGCATAGCTGGGTAATTCAACTTTACGCTGTAGCGTGTAATGATCATCGCGCAATTTAGCATATTGTGCCTGCACGCCTGCGACATAGCTACCTTTAGTAACAGGATTCAACAATTGACTACACACTTCAGCAACCAATGATGCATCATTAACATGAATTACAGGCATAGAATAATGTTCCATGATTTTAACTGCGGTATGTAATTTACTGGTCGTTGCCCCACCGATTAATACTGGTAATTTAATTCCTTGCTCTTCAAATTGCTGAACGTTATAAATCATCTCATCCAGTGATGGCGTAATTAGACCACTCATCCCAATAATGACAGCGTTATGTTGTTTGGCTGCTTCAATAATCGCCTGACAACTTACCATCACACCAAGATCAATCACCTCATAACCATTACAACGTAGTACCAGCGAGACAATATTTTTACCAATATCATGTACGTCGCCCTTTACTGTTGCCATAATAATAGTTTTTTTCTCTTGTACCCCTGCATCACTCGCTTTAGCAACTGCTTCCATAAATGGTTCAAGATAGGCAACTGCTCGCTTCATCACCCGCGCGGATTTAACCACTTGTGGCAAAAACATTTTACCATCACCGAAGAGTTGCCCTACCACTTTCATACCATTCATCAATGGTTGTTCAATCACCGCTAATGGTGTTTGATACTTCTCGAGTGCTTCAGCAGTATCAGCGACAATATGTGCATCCAATCCCTTAATTAGAGCATGACTAATCCGTTCTTCAAGTTCCCATGTACGCCAAATATCAACCTGCTCAACCAAATTGGTTTGACCTTTGTATTGTTCCGCCGACACCAATAAGTCTTCCGTAGCATTCTCATCGAGATTCAAAATCACTCGCTCACAAGCTTCACGTAATGGCTTATCAATTTCATCGTAAATAGTGAGCATCCCAGCATTAACAATTCCCATATCCAAACCAGCTTTAATCGCATGGTATAAGAAAACTGCATGCATCGCTTCACGAACAATATTATTGCCACGGAAAGAGAATGATAGATTTGATACACCACCACTAGTTAGAGCCATTGGGCAAACTTGTTTAATTTCGCGTACCGCATCAATAAAGCTAACTCCATAACTATTATGTTCTTCGATTCCCGTTGCCACCGTTAAGATATTCACATCAAAAATAATATCCGCAGGGTTAAAGTCCAATTTCTCAACCAACAAATCATAAGCACGTTTGCTAATCGCAACTTTATGTTCTTTGCTGGTAGCTTGCCCAGTTTCATCAAATGCCATCACCACTACCGCCGCACCATAACTTTGGATAATTTGCGCTTGTTGCAAGAATTTCTCTTCACCCTCTTTGAGCGAAATTGAATTTACAATTGCTTTACCTTGTACACACTGCAACCCTGCCTCAATCACCTCAAATTTAGATGAATCAATCATTATTGGCACACGACAAATTTCAGGTTCGCTAGCAACTAAATTTAAAAATTTAGTCATACAGGCAACGGCATCCAACATCCCATCATCAAAGTTGATATCAATCGCATTTGCACCATTTTGTACTTGCTGCTTGGCAATTTCTAATGCTTCAGCAAAATTACCCTCACGAATCAAACGCGCAAATTTGGGTGACCCTGCAACATTGGTACGCTCACCGACCATATAAAATTGTGGATTATGAATATTATTAATTACAAGTGGCTCTAAACCAGATAATGCTGTACCAAAGGTTGCTAAACTTCTTTCATGAGGAACGAGGTTTTGACAACGAGCCACAATTTCTTGAATATGCTCTGGGGTTGTACCACAACAACCACCAATTAGATTGAGTATTCCATGTTTGGCAATATCATAAATGTATTGTGCTGTCATCTCAGGAGTTTCATCATAACCAGTTGGCGCTAATGGATTTGGTAATCCTGCGTTTGGATAACAGCTAATAAATGTGTCGCTAACTTTGGCTAATGCCGCAATATACGGTGCCATATCTTTAGCCCCTAGCGCACAATTGATACCTACTGCTAATGGTTTAGCATGCATCACCGAATACCAAAAAGCCTCAATGGTTTGCCCTGAGAGTGTCCGCCCTGACAAATCGGTAATTGTGACTGAAATAATTACTGGATACTTGGTATTGCGCTCAGATTCAACTTGATAAATTGCTGCCAACGCCGCTTTCATATTGAGCGTATCAAACGAAGTTTCAGGTAGTAGAATATCCACCCCAGCATCTACCAGTGCTATCACCTGTTCATAGTAAACACTTTTTAACTCAGCAAAAGTATAGGTACGAAATTCTGGTTGGTTAACATCTGGCGAAATGGATAAAGTTACATTGGTAGGTCCAATCGCCCCTGCCACATAACATTTACGGTGGGGATATTCTGCCATCACCTCATCACAAGCCTGACGTGCCACCGCTACCGCAGCATGGTTTAATTCACTCACACAATGTTCCAGCCCATAATCTTTTTGTGAAATACGGTTAGCAGAAAACGTGTTCGTTTCAATAATATCACTACCCGCCAATAAGTATTTCTTATGGATTTCTTGGATTACTGCGGGTTTGGTAAGTACCAATAAATCATTATTACCCTTTAGGTCATGGCTATGTTGTTTAAAGCGTTCACCACGAAAATCAGCCTCAGTTAATTTATAACTTTGGATCATCGTACCCATCGCACCATCCATAAACATGATGCGTTTAGTTAATGTTTGCTGTAATTCATTGATTAGAGTGGATTGTTTCATTGCTTACTTTCTTGTTTTTGTTTTTTTAGTTTGCGGATATTGCTCAAGTTGCGCTATCGCATCTTGGATATCATCAACTTTTTTACTTAATACCACTTGGGCATCCAAGACACCTTGATTATAAAAATAGAGCCCAATTTCATCACGAATAAAATCAAGTAAAAATTGCGCATCAAAGCTACCCAAATCATAATTGAGTTCGTTATTAAAATAATCTCGCAGCTTGGTAGTTAATAATTGTTGCTGTTCGGGGCTAAATTTAATTATTTCACTCATGGGATTAATTTCATAAATTGGTTAAGGATTAACTAGCTGATTTTAGAGCGATAAAACTCACGTTATTCTTACGGCTAATCACAAATTTATTCTGGTCTAATGATTTTAACATGTCAAGTAATCCACTAAAACCATAGTTTTTATAACTTAATTCGGGCTGCTCTTTGCGTAAGCAATTCCATAATTGTGCTATTGCAATCGGTTTATCAGGACTATATTTATTAATCGCAGTGCTAAAAATTGACTCAAGTGAGATATCAGATTTTATCTTAATGAAAATATTTTTATGTTGACGATTATTCGGGTTAGAATGTACCTCTTTAATATCAAAAATCTGGATATTATTTTTGATTAAATCGCTATTCTTTTTATAGCCATAACGTAAGCAGTTGAAATCAGGTGCAATCCGTGTAATCGTACTAATTACCCCACCCAAATGTGCCCAACCATCTTCCTCAGCACATAATGAAATTGCTTCACCAAAACGTTTAAGGTCTTCTTCGGTTAATTTAGGTAAAATTTGGTTCGTTGATGGTTCAGTAGGTTCATTAATCTTACGAATATCATCAATACACACAAAGTTATTACATGCTTTACGAAATGCATCTGGGGTTTTACTATGTCCAAAGCCAAATACTTTTATCGAATACTCTTTAATCGTATTAACCAACGGCGTGAAATCACTATCACTAGATACAATACAAAAACCATCGACTTGTTTATTAAATAAGATTTTCATAGCATCAATTACCATGGCTATGTCAGTGGCATTTTTGTGTTTGGTATAGACAGTTTGATGAATCTCGACAAAACCAAATTGTTTGGCTTTTTCATCCCAGTTTTTTAGCCGATTATCACGTAAATCACCATAAATCCGCTTGATAATTGCATCGCCCAAACCTGCAATTTGAATTAATACATCATCCAAATCATCAGGGCTAACATTATCCGCATCCACCAAGACTGCCAAACGCATACTTGTATAATTACTCATTTATTTTACCTTTAATTTTGCTAACTTTGGTTAGCATGGTTATTCTTGTCATATTTATTGATTAATTCTTTAAATTCAGCATCATTACGGTAGTGTTGCCAATCACTATCTTGCATAATATCTGCTACAGGGCATCCCAACTGTAATGCTTTATCGAGCCAGATTAAGGCTTGCGCTTTATCTTTTTGTAAGGCATAAGCACAAGATTTATTAAAATGTGCACGTACGTATGTTGGTTCTAATCCAATAGCTTTATCGTAATCTTTTATCGCTTCACTATATTGTCCTAATTCATCTTTAGCTACTCCACGATTATAATAGAATTCTACACCTTGTGGGTTTAACTTAATTGCTTCATCATAATCTTGAATTGCTTCACTGTATTGTCCTAATTTTAGCTTGGTAGTTCCACGATTAGAGTATGAAACTGATCTTGATTTATCTGTAACAGATAATTTTATAGCTTTATTAAAGTAAGTCACTGCCTCATAGTATTCTTGCTGATTAGCGGCATCTAATCCTCTGATAAACCAATCTTTTGCATTAAGTTGATTTTCTGAAACATCTTTGATTACTTTACTAATTGCAGCAATACTATCTTTATTTTCACTACCAATTTCTGATATTGGTTTGTCATAATAGAGTTTCAGTCCAGCTCTTTCCATTTCATCAGCGACTCGTTTTGAACGACTATGATTTTCTTTGATTAATGCCAATATCTTCTCAGCATAAGCCAATTGACCATCAATATTAGACTTTGCATTTTGTTTAAACAATTCCAAATCTTGTTTAAATGATTCCAGCTCTTGTTTTGACTTGTCAATATTATCATTAACCTTCTTCCTTAAAAACCACCCACCAGCCAATGGAATCAAAACACCAAATACTGCCCATATCCAACCAATTAACGTAAACCAAAAATTAATATCACCAGCTCTATCATCTAGTTGTTTAAATTTATCCGCAAGTTTAGTATCAAGATTCTCTTTCAGATCTGCCATCGCATCTTGATTGGTTTTTTCTATACGAGTCAGTTTATCATCCATATTAGATAGTTTAGTATCGACTAACTGAACAAGCAAATTATTGTTGTTATTACCATTATCGGTGGATGCATCGTGTGTAGTAGCATAACTACCAATTGAATATAAGCTTAACAATATCAAGACGTATTTTTTCATATTCGAAACCCTAGTTTAATTCTATCTGATTATTAATTTTCGCTACCCTAAGCCACCAGTTCCATCAATATTTCTGTATGTAGTTTATCATCTGCCATCAACAATAGCAATCTTCATGCCTGATTTCCAATTCATAGCTGCTACCAAATGCCCATGGAGTATTTTTTATACACTCCAAACGTAAATTCTTATAGAGTAACCAATCATCATATCCTAGTTGGCGAATTTGCGTTTTGTTTACAAGCATGGTTTAAACTCTCTCTAAAACACTAAGACTTTCTGGGGTTGCTTGCAATAAATTCGTTCCGTAATGTGCAATTTTCTCGATTGACCAATCCCACCATTGTAAGGCTTGTAATTTTTGGATAATCTCATCACTAAAGCGCTGGCGAATAAGCAGAGCAGGATTACCCCCAACAATAGTATATGGCTCAACATCACGGGTTACCACACTTTTTGCAGCAATAATCGCACCATTACCAATTTGTACCCCTGGCATAATCGTTACATCATTACCAATCCATACATCATTGCCGATAATCGTATCACCTTTGTACCCGCCAAGTAATGGCAAATCAGCAAATTCATGTCCCAAAATCTTAAATGGGTAAGTTGTGAAACCATCTAAGCCGTGATTTGCGCCATTCATAATGAATTTAACCCCAGTTGCTAATTGGCAGAATTTGCCAATAATCAATTTATCGCCGACAAAATCAAAATGATAAAGTACATTTTTGCTCGCAAAATCATCCATTCCACTCGGATCATCATAGTAGGTAAATTCACCCACTTGAATATTCGGATTAGTAATAAAGTTCTTTAAAAAACCCAACCTGTCCACACCTGCAATTGGATATTTGCTATCTGGATTAATCTCCATCATACTTACTTTACTCTAACTATAAAACAAAGGCTTATATTTTACCGCATAATCACCCTAGTACCATAGACTTGATTGAATTATGTCTGCTTTTTTAACCAATTTGCATTAAAAATTTGAGCAACTAATTATAATTCTTTTAAAACTCAGCTAGATTCGCGGTACAATCAACGACTATTGAATTATTAGTGAAAGAGATGATATGCTAAATCAAAATAATACATTTATTCATGGCTGTTGGCGGTTAGATTCATGGAATCTAAGCAATGCTGAACTTATTTCATTTATCGAACAACTAATTGAGCTTGGCATTGATACGTTTGATCATGCGGATATTTACGGAAATTATAGTTGTGAAGCAATTTTTGGTGCCGCTTTGCGTCATGCCCCTGAATTACGCCAACAATTAAAAATTACTACTAAATGTGGAATCAAATTACCATCTGACAAATTTCCTGACCATACTCATATTTATGATACCAGTTATCAACATATTATTGCAGCCGTAAACCGCTCGTTAACCAATCTTGCTACCGATTATATTGATACGTTATTGATTCATCGTCCCGACATGTTATTAGAGGGTAAAGAAGTTGCCCGCGCCTTTCAACAATTGCAGCAAGAAGGCAAAGTTTTAGCATTTGGAGTATCCAATTTCTTGCCGCACCAGTTTGAGCTACTACAATCATATTTAGATTTTCCACTCACAACCAATCAGGTTGAAGCATCCGTGCTATCCCATGACAATTTCACTAATGGCACACTTGATTATTTACAGAAATTAAGAATCCGTCCACAAATTTGGTCTCCGTTGGCTGGTGGGCGTATCTTTAATGATGACACACCAAACGCATTACGCGTACGTGAAGTATTAGCACAAATTGCGCTTAAACATAATGCCAAACTAGAACAAATTGCCTTGGCATGGCTGTTACGTCATCCAAGTCGGATGCAAATTATTTTGGGTAGTGGCAAGATTGAGCGAATTCGTGAAATGCTAGCAAGCGCAAATATTCAGTTATCACGTGATGAATGGTTTAAAATTTGGACGGCTTATACTGGACATGATATCCCGTAAGTCACAATTATAAATAATAAAGTCTACCGTAGATTACGGTAGACTTTATACAACATGCAGATTAATTATACGCGAGTAGTAGTGAGGTTCAGTTCATGTTTTAAATCAAGCAGGATTTGCCGTGCTTCAGGTGGTAACACAATCCCATGTTCTGAATGTATTCGTTCAAATAACTCACTAGCATCGGTAACCAATTGCGCACTATTTTCAGTATGAGCACAATATTCTTTGAGCGCAGAAAATGCCGCATCATGCGCTACTTCAAGCGCCATAAAGTTATGGCGAATTCTAATCTTAATGTCTTCTTTACTTAATGAACTATCACGTTTTTGTAGTTCATGCACTAACTCACGAACCAGATACTCACCGATATAATGACGTTTACCAGCAAATAAAGTGACCAAACGAATCAAAGCATCAATTTCATTCGCAACTGGCAGATAGGTCATAATTTGTTGATGGTATTGGTTTAGTAATTCTTCACGGTTGCACGGAGTATCACTTGGTAGTTGTCGTGGAACTTGCTTATCAGTACCCCAGAATTTTTGTACCAATGGATTTGCCCAAATACTAAAAAATGTTTGCTCTTCTAACTCATCACGTAGTTTGCTAATATTATCCAAAGATTGAGTGACTAATTTAGCTACTTCCTCTTGAAATTGGAAAAATGGATTATCTGCCATAACTGGTTTGCGCGTTGCAACTGTCTGATCAGCAAATGCCGCAATCGTTTTCATCCACGGGTTAACACTCTCAGCAAATAAGGTATAACTTAGACGCAATGGTTGCAGATTTTTTGCCAATTTGCTATATTTTTCATTCATCAGACCACCAAATAACGGGTGAAGCATCGTATCATAAAGCTGACTAATTTTTTCTGAAGCTTTGGCAGCCGTAGCAAACGCCCGATTATCCGCGTCTGAATTCCAGCCCAATGCTTTAATATCTGCTATTGTCCGCGGTTCGTAATGAGAAACTAATTTACCTTGTTCCTCTGCGCCCTCAGGAGTATCAACTACTAGTTCATATAAACCAGGAGGTAAAATATCAATTGAATCCATATTTTCAACAAATAATTCATCCTCGCGTCGTCCGACTTTAGTCGCGGTAAAAATGGCAAGATGCCCTACTTTATGGTTTAGACAATATACTATCGTTTTACCTTGAGCGATGATATCAGCAGTATCATTATATAAATCAGCAATCCAACCTGCTGATTGTGGCGGCGGACTAATATTATCACCATCAGAGACAAAGGTAATCAGTGGCGAAGTAATTCGCCGTGGGTCAAGACAAATCCCATCAGAGGTAGTTAATTCACCAGTCGTTAATTGATTTCCTATAAATAACTTATCTACTAACCATTTAATTTCTGGTGTATTCATCTGGATAAAATCACCCCACCATTTTTCAAATTCGAGATATCGTTCACCGTCATTATCTATATTAGTGAATAAATTATACTGCTTCGACCATAGAAAATTAGATAGGCTTAGTAAGTTAAAATTCATGATTAAATACGTACCATCAAATTTACCACCGCCTAAATCTCCAAGCAATGAATTAATCCACGAGCCACCAATCAAACCACCCGCATAACGCATTGGGTTTTTACCCCGTTCACCATTCCAATATGATAACGGCGAGCCTGCAATCAAAATTGGTCCAAAAATATCGGGACGTTGCATAGCACTAAACATGGTCAGATAACCTGCAGCACAATTGCCAATAGCACACATTTTGGGACTATCTGAATGACGGTTAGCTATTGCTTCATAAAATTTTACTTGTCCGCGGATGATGTCTTCATAAGTTTGTTGTTCTTCAGGAATTGAATTAAAACCAATAAAATACACTGGATGACCATTTTTTAATGCATCACCAATTTCACTGTCTTTTTTAAAACCACCAATACCAGGACCTTGACCTGCACGTGGATCTTGAATAACATAGGGACGTTTTTTATTGTCCGTAATCACACCATCTGGCGGTAAAATCCGTGCTAACCAATAATTAATCGGTTTGGCAAATTCCTTACCATCCATAATTACTTCAAAATTAAAGCGTAATACAGTTGATGATTTATTGCCTGTCATAGCAACCATTTCATTACCACGTTTACGCATGATATCAGTAAATAATATGCTTCTTTGAATGAAATCGGTTATATAGTCATGAAATTGACGTGCTTGTTCGGTTAATAAGATTGTATCTGTCATAATTATCTCTCCTTGCACCCAAACACTTTTTAGTTAGGGCGATTATGGCTATTGGCTACGTCGAATACATAACCAATAATAGAATTATAGCGCGGTTAAGTTACTCACACAACTATATTTAAGTTTTGTGCAAAATGATAAATAAAAACCCCGACATATTTTACTCGGGATTCTCTCTACAACTTAAAATATCACTTTCTATAATCAAGATTAACCAAATTTACAATAAATCTCCATTAATCGACATCGATAATTTCTCTAATATCAGACCTAATTATTCCAAACAACAAGCACATTATGACGAGAATCAATAATTACAAGATAGTTTGTATAGTAAATTCATTTTAACAGCACCCCATTCATGATTAAGAATACTGTATACATAAGTATCACAGACAATATCGTTGGGATATAAACGCGCACTGCGCAGTACCCCATCCAATTTAGCTCCTAAACGAGTTATCGCGCGCTGACTATTAAAATTATATTGATTAGTCCGAAATTCAACCGCTACAGCATTCAGTTTCTCAAAAGCATGTTGTAACAGCATGAATTTAGCTTCAGTATTTAATAAGGTTTTTTGGACACTCTTGCAGTACCATGTATAGCCAATTTCGACACGTCTATTTACCACATCAATCCGACAAAAAGTAGTCATACCAACTGCCTTACCATTCCTAGTATCAATTACTACAAATGGTTGCATAGAGCCACTTTCTTGCCATGCTAGACGCTTCTCAATTTCGGCACGGACTTGTCCAATTTGAGGCACTGCCGTATACCATAATCGATGAATTTCACCATCCAATAATGCTTCTTCTAATTCATCAACATATTCATAGTTCAAAGGTAACAATATAACATGTTGCCCTCGTAACTCCACTGGTTCAACCCACATATTAATTACCCCAATATATATTAACAATGCTATGATTTAAATAAATAGCCACAACATAAACCTTAATTGTCAATAATCATTGCAAAACATTAACTATATTAATTTCATTTTAAGTAATCTTAACCCATTAAATATGACAAGCATACTCGCCCCCATATCAGCGACAACTGCCATCCACAAGCTAGCACTACCACAAAGCGCCAATATAAAGAATATTAGTTTTATGATTATTGCTAATGCAATATTTTGAATTAATGTATTAAATGTTTTTCTACTAAGTAGAATAAATTGAGGAATTTTTGTCAAATTATTTTCCACTAAAGCGACATCTGCAGTTTCTAATGCAATATTTGCTCCACCACTCCCCATTGCAAATCCAATCGTTGATTTGGCTAGTGCTGGAGCATCATTAATACCATCACCAACCATACCAACATATCCATATTTAGTTATGAGTTTATCAATCATAGATAGCTTATCTTCTGGTAATAGATTAGCATGGACTTCGTCCACATTTAATTGCTGGGCTATGGTTTTAGCTGTTAAAATGTTGTCACCCGTTAGCATAACGGTCTTAATTCCTAGATTATGCAATGCATTAATTGCATCAAAACTCGTATCTCGTATTGAGTCTGATACAGCTATGATACCCAACACATTTGTAGCAGTAGAAATCATTACTACTGTTTTACCTGTATTCTCAAGCCTATTTAACTCTTGCTCGATTTGGGAATTGCAAACATTATTCTGTTCCGCCAATCTATGATTTCCAATATAGTATTGGATGCTACCGATTAAACCTTTGGCTCCTAAACCTGGTATCGCTGAGAATTGCTCCACGTCTAAAAGTCTGGTATTATATTCTGACTCATGGAATTGTACAATTGCTTGGGCAATTGGATGCTCAGAATTAACATCTAAACTAGCTGCCAATTGAATAAGTTCTGCATCACTAATTTCTACAAATGGAACTATATCCGTTATCGTAGGTTTGCCCTGCGTGATTGTTCCTGTTTTATCTAAAGAAATTACTCGTAATTTATGCCCCTCCTCAAGATATGCACCACCTTTAATTAATAGACCATGCCTTGCTGCAGAGGCAAGACCACTTACTACAGTTACAGGAGTTGATATCACTAAAGCACATGGGCATGCAATAACTAATAAAACTAATGCTTTAGTAAACCAAACTGAAAAACTGGCATGAAAAAATAATGGAGGAATTAATGCAACTACTATTGCCACTAGAACCATAAACGGTGTATAGTATAAAGCAAATTTATCTACAAATTTCTGAGTAGGTGCTTTTTTTGACTGTGCACTCTCAACCGCATGAATAATTTTTGCCAATAGTGTGTTCTCTGAATTTGCAGTGACTTTAAACTCAAATGAACCATTGCCATTTATCGTACCCGCATATACAATATCATTAACTGTTTTCATCACAGGCACAGCCTCACCAGTAATTGAAGCCTGATTAATTGCACTTTCACCAGAAATCACAATGCCATCGACTGGAATTTTATCACCAGGTCTAACCTTAATAATATCATCAATCACTACTTTACTCACAGGGATAGTTTGCCATTGTTTATTTACATAAACCAATGCTTCTTCAGGCGCAATCTCCATTAATTCTGTAATAGCATTCCGCGCTTTATCCAAAGAGTATTTTTCAATTAATTCAGCTAGTGCAAATAAAACTGTTACTGTTGCTGCCTCTGGCCATTCACCAATAATTACCGCCCCAATAATAGCTAGCATCATTAGAAAATTAATATTCAACGTAAATGATTTTAATGCTAAGATACCTTTTTTGAAAGTATCTTTTCCTGTTATAACCATTGCTAGAAACGCCAATAACATAACAATTATTGAGTTCTCATTTTTGTATAAATAAGAATAAGTTTCTGCACCAACTGCCAACAGACCACCGATGCCAACATACACCCATTGCAATATATTGATTCGTTCACCGTTTGATTTCTGTGTTTGAGTTCCCTGTTTCAAAACAGCTACCATACCAATTTTACTAATTGCATTAATAATCATATTGGTGTCAGACAGTGTATGCGTGATTGTTACTTCTTGATTGATAAAATTAAATTCTAATGATTCAATCTCCACAATAGATTTTAATCCATTACGAATTAATTTTTCTTCTGCGGGGCAACACAACCCTGCAACCTGAAAAATAGTGACTGTCATAACAATACTCCTACAAGAATAATTACGATAAACAGCTAACTTTAATATACGTCATTTATTGTGCTGATGATTCTTTCATTTTTTCAGAAATATCATTTGTTGCATGAGCGACATTTGAGATTACCTCACTTGCATTTTGACTATTCACAATATTATTAATATGCTGTGTACCTTCTTGTACATCTTGTATACTTACTTTCTTGTCACAGCCAAATAGCCCAATCGCCATAAACAACATCATTACGCTTACTTTTTTCATTGACAACTCCTATTATAAAAATATCTTAAGAAAACTGATTACCCAAAAACACATATACTTATAAACAACTCAAGCAACCACATTGTTATAAATTAATTTTATCAACCAAGCTATCACCATAAAGATTAATAATATACGCAGGTAGTATTATAGGTATCTGGTAATTTGCTTAAATTCATCCAAGATTGACTTTGAGGTTACTGATTTATTGTCTAAACCATCTTGTAAGCAATCATTCACATGATCGTAAATTAAAGCCTTCTTAGCTTCATTCAAAGCACGCTCTACTGCATGTAACTGTTGTGCAACTCCAATGCATTCCACATCATTATCAAGCATATTAATTACTTTTAGCAAATGTCCGTTAGCTCGTTTTAATCTTGCTATAATGTCTCTATGTTTTTTGTGTTCTTTAATCATAATATCCTATCCCCCTAGATAGGATATTATAACATAAGAAGATAAAATAATTCATCTAACACACTAAAATTTTATGAATTGATAAACTCAGTTTAAGTAAATAACTTGAATAACAATAAGCTATAGAAACAAAGAACGCTTATGTTAACTATACCTACATAAATACCATGCTACTCAATAACATTACTATGAATAATGTATTAATATTAACCATAAGCCTATAGCATAGCTGATCGAATATTACGCTACAATTTCGATCTGATTGTTCTCAGGATCTAAAACACAACTTTCATAATAACCATCACCGGTAGTCCGTGGACCACTCAGCACCTTATAACCATCAGATTGTAATAATGCAGTCAATTCGTCAACTTTGGCATTACTTCCTACCGATACCGCCAAATGGATTAATCCTAAATGTGGATTACCAGTTACCGCAGATGTTCCATCCAAGCTAATTGAATGCATTAGTTCTAAACGAGCACCACTAGCAAAGCTAATGAAATATGATGAAAATCCTTTTGTTGAATTAACATATTTTTCATTTGCCACTCCTGCAAAATATTTACAGTAAAAATCGCGCATTTTTTCTAAATCAGTTACCCAGATTGCAATATGTTCTATTTTTATCATTGCTTATTCCTGTTAAATAGTTAGTGCTGTCAATGCGGCTAATGCCGCTTGCCGTTCACTATTGGCTAATAGTAGCTCACTGTCTTTATAATCATTAATTGATGCTTCAAGATCGGCTAAGTATTCTACTACATTACATAAAATTACTGCTACACTTACCCCACGTAACCGCCCCAAAGTTAACAACGCACCACTTTCCATATCTGCACCTAAGACCCCTTGATGTGACCAATAATGACAAATTTCGTCTTCTTGATCCGTGTAAAATGAATCATGTGAGCGCACTAAGCCACTTACGTAGCCAACACCACTACTAACAAGTGCAGTATGTAATTTGTTAGTAAGCGACAGATTGGCTACCGCTGGATATGCTTGCTCAATATAACTAGCAGATGCGCCATCATGGCGAACAGCTCCTTCAACCACAATTAATTCACCAAGTTTGATGGTAGTTTGTAATGCACCAGCACTACCGACGCGAATAATATTTTTTGCACCGCAACGGATTAATTCTTCTAACGCGATTAGTGCCGATGGTGCTCCGATTCCTGTAGAGCAAATAGTGATTCTTTGATTGGCAAAAAAGGTTTCATAAACTGTAAATTCACGATTAGTTGAAATATGGCGATATTCACTACCTAATTTTGCAATTCGCTCAACCCGAGCTGGATCACCACAAACAATTACAGAAGATGCAATATCATTTTCATCACAATTAATGTGTGGCTGCTTCATTGATAAACTCCTAATTTTGTTGCGCTGCTTTAATCCACTCAATGCTACCATTTAGAGCAATGAATGCTAAAATTACATATTCAAGCGACATGAAATAAACACCTTGCATCGCGTATAGTACAATACTAATTAAATTAATCAAGACCCAAATTAACCAATTCTCAACTGCTTTACGCGTCATTAAAATCATCGCAACCACAGATAAGACTGTCACAGCCGAATCCATTAACGGATAAGGATCTGGTTGTAATTCTGGCATGGTTAAGCTCGGCACCACCAGTTGTAGTGCTTTAATTGTAATAATTGTGAGTGTACCAAAAAATTGATTGATATAATTAGTTAAAATAATGATTGCTACTAGCGAAATAATTATGGTTAGGAGTAAATTACGGCGACTTAACCAATGAATTTTTAATTCATTACTACCGCTATCTCGTCCCCATGCATATAAGCCATAGACATTCATCACAAAGAAAAACACTTGCAATAATAGATTGGCGTATAGCTGAATTTGATAAAAGATAATTGCAAAAAGCGTAACATTAATTAAACCATAGTAGAAATTAAAACGTTTTTCCTTACTCGCATACCAGATACAAAGTAAGCCAAACACTGTACCGATGGCTTCAATATATGACAAGTCATAACCAGTACCCCAACTAAAATGATAAAGAATAGTTTTGATCGATAATGCGTGAATTAGTGACTCCATAATCTCATACCCATAAATGGTAAAAGGTAATTATATTATAAAATTGGCTAAATGATGCCAAATCCGTCATTGCAGCGCATATAAACTTGCAATAAAAGCAGTATCCTGCTAACATTACGGATTACACTGCATAAGCTTAATACACATATTTTTTGTTCATTTTGGGGCATATTTTCTATGAAGTCTTATCCGCTACTAATAATGACTTTGCTACCTGTATTTGCACATGCAACAGGAATGGCAGTTAGTCTCAATAACTTATATTTACAGAATTTCACATCAAAACCAGTAAAAGTTAAAATATCTAATTTGAGTGAAAGCTATAACCAATTCGAAGTTCCATCTAAAGGAATTTGCAAAATCAATCAACAAATTATGTTTTTACCACCAGACTATCCGCAAGAATCTGGTAATCATGCTAGTTATGCAATATCAGTTAATACTGAGACAACCAATAATCCAATTGTTATGGATAAATATGGTTTATCGCTTGCGTCAGATTCTTTCATCAACGCACCCTATAGTGGTAATGTTAGTCAATATCGTCTTATCGGGTTTTGCGGTAACAAATACAGCCAATATAAATTTCTGAATGTTACGCCGCATAATGGTGAAAGCGGAATCCCTGATTTCCATCTAATCAATTGTAATAATACTTCAAACTTTGTTTACTTAATTAATGATAAATACATTCGGGTGAAAAATAAGCAGAAAAAGATTAATTTCAATAGTGCTCCAAATTGTAATTTAGCTCCTTAAATGGGCTAGATTTATTTAGTAAGGATCAATTAATGCATAAAGCTCTTAAATATAGTTTAATTGGTGTTGCAGGTCTAGTGACTGTGAGTGTTGCTGGGGTAGCAATCGTGGTAACTACTGTCAATCCAAACCGTTTCAAACCTGCCATTATTAGTGCAGTTTATCAAGCAACAGGACGTAAAATTACCTTAGATGGTGATATTAGCTGGAAAATTTATCCCAATCTTGGTGTAACTGTGCGTGATGTAACACTATCTAATCCCGATGGCTTTGAATCAAATAACTTTATGAGCTTGCATTCCGCTGATGTATCTGTTGGCTTGATTCCATTATTAAGTCATAAGGTAGTCGTAAAAACTTTGATTATTGATGGATTGAATGTTGCATTAGTGGAGAAGAATGGACTTAATAACTGGACCTTTACCCCACCTACTGAATCAACACCTACAACAACTGGTGAAGGTGGTAAACCGCAACCATTACAATTAGAAATGAGCAAATTTAGCTTTACTAATTCTACTATCACTTATGACAATTATGATAAAAAACAGCATTATGGGGTTAAAAATACCAACCTAGCAGTCGATACAGGTTTTGGTGGTAGTATCAAACTCGATCAAGATAAACAGCTCCTTGATTTATCCAAAGTATCTTTCCAGTACAATGATAGCGCAAGCGGTGAACTGAATTTTAAAGTCAATGATTTCAGCAATCCAAATTATTCAGGCACGGTTAAATTAGATAAACTACGTCTCAATGCAATTATGGATCAATTTGAAATTGCTAAAGCACAGCGTAATGGAATGAAGTTATTAGATGATATTACATTAAATGGTAGTATCTCAGGTGATATGAATAATTTAACGATTAAAGATTTTAATTTTAATTTCTCGGATAAATTCAAAGGTAATACCAGCCTAACCGTTAAAGACCTCAAAAATCCTGCATATAATGGTAGCTTAAACCTTGAACCATTTAATCTAAATCAAGTCCTTGATTATCTTAACATCGCCGTTAAAGAGCGCAAAAATAAGCCATTATTAAATGATTTTGCGATTAGTAGTAGTGGTTTTAGTGGTGATACCAATAATATCACACTAAATGGGTTAAAAATTTCTTGTGGCAAATTAATTAATGCTAACTTCGGTAAATTAGTTGTAAAAAACTTTAGTAATCCACACATTAGCGGCAGTATGAATATAGCACCATTTAATGTAAATAATGCATTAAGCGGCTTAGGCATGAGTATTAAAGAAATTAAGAACTCTGCCGTATTAAATGAATTTACCATTAGCGCCGATAGCTTTAATGCCGACACGAATAATTTGAGTGTCTCAGGTTTGAAAGCAGCATCAGGAAAATCATTTAATACCAGCTTTAGTTCCGTAACTATCAATAATATTAAAAATCCGCAATTTAATTTCACTGGTATTAATATTGCACCAATGAACTTAAATCAAATATTGGATAGTCTAGGTATCGCGGTAAATGAACGTAAAGGTAAATCAATTCTGGATAATTTTGCCCTAACTAGTTCTAATTTTAGCGGTAATGTCAATAGCTTTAATGCAACCAATCTAAAAGTTGATTTAGGTAGTATCAAACCTACATTTAGCCGCCTAAGTGTTAATAATCCCAAAAACCCACAATTTAACGGGGCAGTTAGTGTACCAGCGTTCTCATTAAATACGGTAATGAAACAAGCAGGAATGGAAGCGCCTAAAATTGCCAATAAGAGCATTTTAGATAATATTGCTATTACAACCAATTTCGCTGGTAGCAGTAATAGTATGAACCTTAATAATATGAAAGCCGTAGTAGGTAAATCTAATATCAGCGGTAATTTAGATGTGAGTTCCTTTAAACCATTAGCGGTAAAAAATAATATTACTATCGATCAAATTGACGCATCTGATTTCAGCAATATCAATGGTTATAAAGTACCAATTCGCCAGTTACATCTAGCAGGAAATGCTAAAATGGCAAGTGATATGAATTTAGCGTCTCTAACCGCATCGCAAAGTGTCCAAGCAGGAAATATTACATTACAAGGGATTAGCCTAGATAAATTAGTCTTAGAACTTAATGATATTGTCAATAAAGCAGGTAAAGGTCATAATGATGTTGTTGCCGCCGTAATTGATGCATCACAAGTTACCAATTCATTAAACCAAATGAAGGCTAAGGTTAATGCAGCAATTGATCCGAAGGGCAAACGTGACTATAATCAAACCACCAATCTGGGTAGTTTTAATGCCAATGCAACGGTTAATAATGGTAATGTGAACCCGTCAAACTTTAAACTCGCAGGTCCATCCGTTAATCTATCTGGTAATGGAGCGGTAAATTTAGCAGGTAATCGAGCAATTAACTATAAGGCAAATAGCCAATTATTAACCAAAGGGATTAATCCAATCTTCCAGAAGTTAACTTTTGCATCAAGTGTAACCGGAACCATTGATAACCCAAGTGCAAGTTTGGATTGGAATTCACTACAACAACAAATTTTACGTTATGTAGTTGAACAAAATAAAGGACAAATCCAAAATGCAGTAAAACAACAAGTTAATCAAGCCGTTGGTAATCAGGTTCGCCAAGCAATTGGTCAACAAAATGGTAATCAAGCAGTCGATGCCGTGAGCCAAGGTGTAACCAATGCAATTGGTAAATTATTTGGTAATTAATAGTACATTGTTAATAATTAATTTATAAATTGGGCGAACTACATGTTTATTGTTAAGCTAGAAGATTTAATCGCGCAAGATCCATTTGCAATAAACAAATTAGTTCGTTATAATATCACTGAATTTAGAGCAATTAAAGCTCACCCCGAATTACAACACTTTATTGAAAGTTAAAAAATGCCATTATTAGAAAGTTTTACCGTAGATCATACAATTATGCCTGCTCCTGCAGTACGTAAAGCTAAAGAGATGACTACACCACATGGTGATGAAATTACTGTATATGATTTACGTTTTTGCCGTCCCAACCAAACTATTTTAAGTGAAAAAGGTATTCATACCCTTGAGCATTTATTTGCTGGTTTCATGCGTGATAACTTAAATCACAATGGTTGCGAGATCATTGATATTTCACCAATGGGTTGTCGGACTGGTTTCTATATGAGTGTAATCGGTCGCCCTGATGAAAAATTAGTTGCAAATGCATGGCTAAATTCAATGCATGATATCCTAAAAGTCCACAAAATACCTGAAGCAAATGAATATCAATGTGGCACTTACGTAATGCACTCTCTAGAAGAAGCTAAAGCAATTGCGGAAAATGTGATTGCTGCTGGTATTGGAGTGATGAATAACCATGAAATAAAACTCGATCCAAATCAAATTGGCTAAAGGATAACCACAATGGAATGGCACATCACCAATGATATAATTGTCCGCAAATTAACGATTGCAGATGCACGTGGTATATTTACAACCGTAAATGCTAACCGTAACTATCTCCGTGAGTGGTTACCATGGTTAGATTTTAATACCTCTGTAGTTGATAGTCGTAATTTTATCCGTGAAGCAATTCAGGGTTATGAAGATGGCTCGTCGTTACATTTAGGAATATGGAACTCCCTTGATAACACGTATATAGGGGTATGCGGTTTCCATACCATTCGTGATGGTGTTGCTAAGTTTGGCTATTGGCTTGATAGTGCATGGCAAGGAAAAGGCATTATCCATAAAACCTGTGCCCTATTATTAGATCATATTTTTGCAACTACCGATGTTCATGAAGTAATCATTCAAGCGGCTACGTCAAACGTACGCAGCCGTGTTATTGCAGAAAAATTAGGTTTTGAACTTAAAGAAGTGCTCCATGATGCAGAATGGTTGTACGATCATTATGTTGATCATGTAATTTATTCAAAGCGCAAAAACTAAACCTTATCGTATTCTATTCCTCTCAAATGGTGATGATTCGTACATCACCATTTCTCCAAACCATGTCGCCAACTTTCATACATAAGCCAATAAAATTTGTTTACATATTAGATAAAATTAACATATATACTACATTAATAGTTATTTTTTAGATAAAACAGTTCTATTTGTGCACTGCTTATATAAATAACCACACAAAATAAGGTATAATTAAAGACATAATCAATTAATGGAGAATAGCTGCATGCAAAAAAAATATTTTATTGAATTTATCCTCTTCACTTCGTATATGTTATTTGCTATGGCATGGGTAGGCTCAGCTGGGTTCATGAAAGAAATCATGTTAATGACGGGTATGAATACACTAGCAGAAGCAAGCATTTTAAGTACTGCATTAACTTTTGCTAAAATCATTGGAACTTTTATTGCCGCGTGGACAATCGTCAAATTTGGTATTCGTAACGCTTTTACTGTCGCATCAATTTTAATGTGTCTAAGCATTGTAACACCATATGCAACTAGTTTTAATATACTATTAATCTCTCGTTTTCTAATGGGTCTTGGCGGCGCATTAGTTATTGTGTATTTTAACCCTATCGTCTACAAATATTTTGCACCTAATGAACGTGCCGTGATTAATGGTTTGAATGCAATTGCATTTAACGTTGGTACCGCAATTATGATGTTTGGTACTAGTTCTTTTGTGGCTATCTTTGGTAGTTGGCAAGCAACCCTCACCGTAATCTCAATCCTTAGTGTGGTTATGCTTATCTTATGGTTAATTTTTGGTAAAATTGACTTATCAACCCCCAACAATACTGCAACAAAAGAAACCAGCTATACCTTATTGGATGGGCTACGTGATAAATTCAATTGGATGTATGCACTTACATATTCTGGCTTACTGGCATTCTATATTGTTTTATTCACCTTCTACCCTAAAATTGGGATTACCCAAACCAATCAAGTAATTCTATTTGGTATTATCGGTGCAATCGCGGGAATGATTTACTCAAACAAAACAACACGTCGGGTATCGATCTTACGTATTAGTGGTCTGATACAAGTTATCTCCGCATTTGGCTTAAGCTTTGCTGGCACCAATCAAACATTAGCTTTTGTTTGCGCGGCTATGTTAGGTTTCTTTATGTTCTTACCTATGCCTGCGCTAGTTACTTACGCTCAAGAACGCCCAGGTATGACTGCTCAAAGAATATCTGTTACATTTAGTTTATTCTGGTCAATTAGCTATCTTGTAGCAACAATTATCCCAACAATTTTTGCTAAGCTGGTTGATATGTCTGATGGTAATTATAGTACCGCGTTTACTTTCATTTGTTTAGTCGAAGGTTCGTTCTTCATCGGTTCGCTATTTCTTCGTGAAAATGTTAAATCAACAACTGCCTAACTTAAAATTAAGGAAAAGATAATGGATGTAAAACCACAAATACAAGAGTTTTTGGGTAAAGTTGAGCAACTAAAAGCATATTTAGCCTCAATCAATTTTAAACCCAACCAAACCAATACGCGAGAAGCATTAGCCAATATGACTAGACTTCACGTTACTAATTATAACTTACAGTTATTTGCTATTGATGATGTTGTGATGAATAGCAATTATCCAGTACCAGTACGAATTTATCATCCCAAACCAGGTACGGCACTGCCTGTTGCAGTGTTTATCCATGGCGGTGGACACATGTGCGGTAGTATCACGGTTTACGATGGGATAGTTCGCAATCTTACTGAAAAGATTAATCATATTGTTATTTCAGTAGATTATCGCCTAAGCCCAGAGTTTTCATATCCAACAGGGTTAGAAGACTGTAAGAAAGTCATTCAAAATGTATTTAATGTTCTTGAACAGCGTCAGATTGCATATTCTAATCGTGATAACTTAACCATTATCGGTGATAGTGGTGGTGCGGCGTTATGTAGTACTATCGCAATGGATGAATCATTTGTTAAACAAAACCATATCACGAAACAAGTCTTGATATATCCATCGCTAGACTATACGTTGACAAATCCAACTATCGATAAATTTGGTACAGGCTATTTACTCGACAAAGCCAAAATAGCTTGGTATTTTGATAATTATTTCCAAAATAATGAGGATCGACAAGCAAAATCTCCATTATATGGCAATTTTCATTCTTCAATGCCAACGACATTAGTAATAGTTGCATCACATGATCCATTGAGTGGTGAAGGTATTGCGTATGCACATAAAGTTCAGCAAGTTAGCGCAGAATCGCAGTTATTAACTGTCAACGGAGTAGTTCATGCCTACTTAATGCTAGAAAACTTATGCCCAGAGGAATGTGCACAAACCTATAATGCAATTGCTAATTTCTTAACTAACTAACAAAAATGCAGATATTAAAATATCTGCATTTTTAGTTAACTCCTACTCATAATCACAAGAGGCTAATCTTGCTAATTAATTGCCATAATATGCATTTGGAATAGTAGCTACGTAGCCAGATTGACCACTAACTCCAGACTCTTGATAAATACCATATACATAATTACGATAAACCGTGTCACTAGTTGTTACACTTGAATTTGGATACCATACGTTTGTCCATGTTGAGATAGGGTTAAATTTGCCACTAGTAGTACGTTTGATATTAATCAATGAAACATTCAGTACACCGTTATATAAACCACTTCCCGCTAGGTTATAGCCACCATTACCATCAGAAGTAATTCCTTCAAAATGGGATGCTGCAGCTTGTTGATTAGCATAAGTATATGCCGTCCAATTACTAAAAGTTTTAGTTTTACGATTGTAGTCTGCGACAAAAGCATAAGTTCCAGAAGCATTCTTGTCAATATCTGGACTACCATTGCCATACCCACCAGCAATAGTATAACTATCCCCACCATTCCACCAAATGCCATAGATTGAGGTATATCTTGAATTTGGATAGCTAACTCGTTGATATGATTCAGTTTGGATATCATAAATAAATGCATTACCAGCAGTTGCCGCCGAAATATAATTTCCAACAATTAATCCACCCATAATACTATGTGGAACTGTACTACGCACAGTAGACTGATCTGGATCTAGGCTAGAAGGGAATATCAGGGTATGCCAACTATTAGATGATGGTGTATTTGAAACTACGCCATTATAATAAAAACCAAACTGAGTTGTTCCCGATTCATTGGTAGTATAAGTACCAGTTAATTGAACATTCCCATCTACCCCATTGTCTGCACTGTAAACATTAGTCCCAGACGTAGTAATACCCGCAGATTGTGGATAATCATAAATATAATATGTACCACCACCTGTTGCTGGCCCCACATATAAAGTACCATGATTAACACCATTAATACCATAGCTACCAGTGATATATACACTTTCAGTATCACCAACTTGACGAATACCCGTCAAACCGACATAACCACCCTGAGGATAATCACCCACGTAATTTAACGTAGCATATTGAATGCTCGGAGAGTTATTTGAAGAACCACTACTACACGCAGACAGTAACGCTACTCCCAATAAAGAATACAAGATACCTGTTTTGATTTTCATAATTAGCCACTCCTTATAAACTAGATAATTCTGCTGATTATAACATACCAAAATACTATGATTTTATCCTAAATGGATAAAATCGGATTAATTCAATAATTATGTATACTTATGTAAAAAATATAAACCAGAGCAACAAAAATAACAATTCAGATCAAGCTATTTAATTGTAAAACAGTTACAAGCAATACTTTGCTATTAATGTTGCAAATTAACAAAAGCATTCTTAGAATAAAAATAATTGATGCAATTACTCAATTAAATTTTATAAAAATTTGACAAGGAATAAATTTAAGATTACAATTATGCCAACAGTTAATCACTTGGTAGAAAAGCCATGACAACTAATAGATTCATCAAATTCAAACTAGCAGTTAGTCCTTATACGACTGTTAATCATTATTGCATTGTTGCTAACTCAGAATTCAGCCCTCTTTCTTGTTGTTGCTAAGCAACAAATACATCCTACATACATCGCATATAAATTGCGCCCTTAATGCGCTAATCATTTACCTAAAATACTTTTATTATCATTCAATAAGGAAAATATCATGACTGCTACATTCCGTAATCGTATCTACAATAATATTACAGAGACAATCGGAGCTACCCCACTAGTTAGACTACATAAACTTGAACAAAAATATCAATTAAAAGCACAGATCCTCGCTAAATTAGAGTTTTTTAACCCTCTAGCATCAGTAAAAGATAGGATTGCGCTTAACATGATTGAAGTAGCCGAGCAAGCAGGTAAAATATCACCAGAAAAAACTCTTCTTGTCGAGCCAACGTCAGGTAATACTGGAATTGGTCTAGCATTTGTTGCCGCAGCGAAAGGGTATCGTCTAATCTTAACCATGCCAGAGAGTGTATCAGTTGAGCGCCGTAAAATGATAGCTCATCTTGGTGCTGAATTAGTGCTAACACCAGCTGCCGAAGGAATGAAAGGTGCTGTTAGCCGAGCTAAGCAAATCGCCGAAGAAAATCTAGATGGCTTTTTAGTCGGACAATTTGAAAATCCTGCCAATCCAGAAAAACACCGTAATACTACCGCAGAAGAAATATGGGCAGATACTGCTGGTGAAGTAGATATTTTAGTAGCGGGTGTCGGTACTGGTGGAACAATTACAGGAATTAGCCAAGTACTGAAAATGCGTAAACCTACATTTAAAGCAATTGCGGTTGAACCAGCGGCAAGTCCAGTATTATCTGGTGGTACACCTGCCCCACATAAAATCCAAGGTATTGGAGCTGGTTTTATTCCTCAAGTATTGGATACAACAATTATCGATGAAATAGTACAGGTAACAGACGCATCTGCAATTGAAATGGGACGTGAAATTGCTCGCTTAGAAGGAGTTCCAGTTGGGATATCTTCTGGAGCTGCATTAAGTGCAGCAATTGAAGTAGCCAAACGTGAAGAGAATACAGGTAAGCAAATCGTCGTGATTATTCCTTCATTTGCAGAGCGCTATTTATCTACTGCACTATTTGCTAATCCTGAAGCATAGATCATGTTAGAATTAATTCGTCATTATCAAAAACAAGACCCAGTACGCCCAACAATACTGGAAGTAATCCTAGTCTATGCAGGGTTTCACGCTGTAATTCTGCATCGGATTAGTCATTTTTTATGGGTACATAAGTTACGTCTACTAGCACGTATCTTAGCTCATATAGCTCGCTTCATTACGGGTATTGAAATTCATCCTGCTGCAAGGATAGGTAAGAATTTATTTATTGATCATGGGATGGGAATTGTAATTGGTGAAACTACAATTATTGGTAATAATGTTACGCTATTCCACCAAGTAACTCTTGGTGGTTCAGGAAATCCATCTGGCGCAAATCGTAAGCGTCATCCAACCATTAAAGACAATGTGATAATAGGCACAGGGGCAAAAGTATTAGGAAACATCGTGGTATATAATAATGCCAAAATCGCACCTAATAGCGTAGTTCTTCAAGATGTACCAGCATATGCTACATACGCACCATCTCCATCACGAATCGCAAAATATCAGGATGATTACTCAATCTAATAAAAAAGCACCATTAAAATGGTGCTTTCAATCTTTTAAGTCAATTAGTTAGACTTCTCAACTTGACCAAACTCAAGCTCTACTGAAGTTTCACGTCCAAAGATTTGCACATTAACTTTCAGGCGGAATTTGTCATAGATAACATCTTCGATAATCGCATTGAAATCCACAAACGGACCATCAATAATACGAATACGTTCACCAACTTCAAATTCAATTTTATGTTTAGCTTTTTCTTGTGAATCACTAACCTGTTGCAAGATGCTATCAACTTCTTTTTGTGAAATTGGCACTGGTCTAGAATCTCTAGCAACTCCAATAAATCCTGATACTTTTGGTGTCTTACGTACCAAAAGACCGACTTCATCCGAATAATCCATCTTAACTAGTACATAACCTGGGAAAATCTTACGATCATTCTCACGTTTTTTACCATTACGTACTTCTTCAATTTTTTCTTTAGGTACCAACACTACATTATTACGGATAAATTCATCCAATTCAGCATCGGAATTAAGATCTGCACTAATACCAAAAGAATCACGCACGGCTGCAGCTTTATCATTCAAACCAAGCTGAACATAATCATTAATTTTTTTGATAATATTCAAAACTAAAGTAGTTTGTACTTTATCTTCCATATTTGTAGCAACTTGCACTACATACCATGCTAAACTCATTAGCTACCCTTTCCTAGGATTACACCGTACAATAGCCATGCTAATGAACTATCTACAGCCCATAAAAATAGACCAAGAACAATTACAAACAAAAATACAATCCAAGTAAACTGAACTGTCTCCTTGCGCGTTGGCCATACTACTTTTTGTAATTCACGATACGAATCACGTACATAGCCATGTAAATTAATTCCCATAGGCGCTAAGAAAAAGAATGTTCCTACTCCAGCCACCAATGATGCAATAAAAATGCCCCATTTTAACCATACATTAGTATTAAGACCATAAAACAATCCTAAGCCTAATAAAATTAATAAAATTGATGCATAATTAAAAACAATACTTGGCTGTTTTACTTCTTCAGTTTTAACAGGTTTATTCATTATGAACACATCTTCTAAAATTTGTTAACAAACAGTGATTATAACACCGATAACAATTATGCTGCAATCATCAAACAGCTAAAAAATTAGCCGGGAAAATTACTCCCGGCTGACGATTTTGGCAGGTCAAGAGGGCTTCGAACCCCCAACCCTCGGTTTTGGAGACCGATACTCTACCAATTGAGCTATTGACCTATAATCTATACTCTAGCTATTACGCTAAAATTTTAGAAACTACACCAGCACCAACTGTACGACCACCTTCGCGAATCGCGAAACGTAAGCCTTCTTCCATCGCAA
>RXKA01000128.1 GCA_003962985.1 Pseudomonadota bacterium
GAGGTTTACCAACTACCGCCGCCTCAGCTACTTTAGGATGCGCAACTAAGCCAGATTCAATTTCAGCGGTACCTAAACGATGTCCTGAGACATTCAAGACATCATCAATACGTCCTAAAATATGATAATAATTATATTTATCCCGCGCGGCAGAATCACCCGCTACATAGTATTTACCGTCACCAATATCATGTGGATAGTAAGCACCAATATAACGTTCTGGATTATTCCAAATTGTTCTAATTAATGATGGGAATGGCTTAGTTACAACTAAATAACCTCCATTATGATCGGTCACTGAATGACCATTTTCATCGATAATATCCACAAAGACACCTGGTACTGGTCTAGTACATGAACCTGGAATTAATGGTGTAATACCAGGGATTGGTGCTAATACATTTGAGCCAGTTTCTGTTTGCCACCATGTATCCACGATAGGGCATTTTTCATGACCAATTTCTTGGTGATACCATTTCCATGCTTCAGGATTAATTGGCTCACCCACTGAACCTAATAGACGCAGTGAGCTTAAATCATAATTTTTAGGTAAATCACCACCTGCTTTAATCAATGCGCGAATGGCGGTTGGCGCAGTATAGAAAATCGTTACGTGATGTTCTTGAATCATGCGCCAGAAACGATCTGCATATGGGAATGTCGGGATACCTTCAAAGACAATTTGGGTTGTACCAACAGCTAGTGGACCATAACATAAATATGTGTGCCCAGTAATCCAACCAACATCGGCAGTAGACCAATAAATATCATCATGTTTGATATCAAAGACCCATTTCATGGTCGTGATGGCACCAAGTAAATAACCTCCACTTGCATGTTGTACACCTTTTGGTGTGCCAGTAGAGCCTGAGGTATATAAGATGAATAATGGATGTTCTGCATCAACCCATTCTGGTTCACAGGTATCTGGTTGATTTTTTATCACATCATGCCACCATACATCACGATTAGCAATCCACTCATGAACCTCTCCTGTACGTTTATGTACAATTACATGTTCAATATCATGCAAATCACCCATGCGTAAAGCATCATTAACATCATTTTTAAGTGGGAATATTTTGCCTCCACGACGCTGTGCATCAGCCGTAATAATAACTTTTGCACCAGCATCTTTGATCCGGTCATGAATGGCTTTAGCTGAGAAGCCACCAAATACTACCGAATGTATCGCTCCAATTCGTGCGCAGGCTTGCATCGCAACAATTGCCTCAATACTATTTGGTAAGTAGATAACAACGCGATCGCCTTTTTTGACTTGCAACGCTTTTAATCCGTTTGCAAAGCGACATACTCGATGGTAGAGCTCTTTATAAGTGACAGTTTCGACATGTCCAGCATCAGATTCAAAAATTAGGGCTGTTTTATTTGGCGTAGTGAGTAAGTGGCGATCAATACAATTATATGAGACATTTAGTTTTCCATCTTCAAACCAAGTGAAGAAAGGTGGATTATCTTGATTAAGGATTTTTGTAAATGGTTTATGCCAATCAATGTATTGTCTTGCTAAGTCCGCCCAATATCCTTCATAATCGCGTTTTGCATACTCGACCATGCTTTGATATTGTTCTTCACTGCGAATATTGGCAGTAGCAGCAAAATCTTTGTTTACAGGATATAATTGTTGTTCATGTGCTGTGTGGCTCATATCCTAACTCCTCTTTGTTTGAATCGGACTGTTAAATATTGGTTAAAAATTTAGCAGTAGTATAGCAAATTAATCGAGTTTATATTTGTGCCACGCACAAATTAGAGTGAGCCACTATATTCTAAATGGCTTAGCTTGCGCTACTAACTTGAATAACTCCTTCATTAATTAGCATTGAACCACAGAGGATTGAACCATTATTATAATCATTTGCAATTAAAGCAATATTATTAAAAATCGTTTTCATGTTTCCTGATATCGTTAGATTATCGACATATTCACAAATAATACCTGATTTAACCAATAAACCACTTGCTCCAACTGAATAATCACCAGTTACCATGTTTAATCCATGTCCAATTGTTTCAATGATGATGATACCATGATCCATTTCTTTGGCTAAACTAGCTAAATTGCCATCAAAATTATTACTAATTAATAAGTTGTGAGTGCCGCCAGCATTACCAGTGGGAGTCATTCCCAATTTACGTGCTGAATAGCTAGACAGCAAATATTTGGCGACATTACCGTTCTCAATAATGTTACTAGACGTAACTCTCCCACATTCGTTATCAAAATAACAACTCGCTAATCCTTTGATAATAAATGGATCTTCCGAAATACTCAACCATTCAGGCATGATTTTAGTACCAAGACTATCATTTAAGAAACTTAATTTACGATATTGACTATTGCCACTTAATGCTCCCATTAAACTACCAATTATTGATTTCGCAATCTGGGTTTCAAAAATAATTTTGGGTTTACTTGATTTAATTTCGCCTCGGTTTAAACGCCGTAAGATTCGTTGTTGAGCTAATTCAGCGATTTGATGATTATTTTCTAAATCATTAAAATCTCTTGCTGAGGTATACCAGTAGTCAGTTTGCATCCCCGCATGATTTTCACCGATTAAACTAACATAACGCGAGAAACGTGAGGTTTGATAACCATCATTAAACCCATTACTATTGGCAGTAACAAAGTTATAATAAGTTAGGCTGGTTGATGCACCATCAGATGCTTTTATTAGTGAAGAATCAGCGGCAAGACTTTCTAGTTCACATGTTTGTTTAATTAAATCATCATTAGTGATGTTGTATGGGTTATACAAGCTTAGATTTTTATCCGTTTTGTTTGCTAAGTATTCGGGTTCCAGTAAGCCATTATCAAGGTCTTCTTCGGTATAAGTTGCGATATCTAGCGCTTGTTGTATAATTGTAGTTAAGTTAGTCGTTTTTATACTGCTGATACCAACGTTTCCTTTGCGGTGACCTTTAAAAACAGTTAAAAGTAATTGATTTTCATGACTAGTTTCTAAAGTTTCAATCCGTTGATTTAAGACTTCGAGATCGGTTGAGATACTTTCGCTTAATTCTACTTGTGCACTAGTTGCACCCATTTGTAATGATTTGTTGATAATGTCTTCGGCAATATTTTGAAGTTGATTTTGGGTATAAAGAAAATTTAACTGCGTCATAAATCTGTTCACTTGTCAATAAGTTTATTTGAGAGACTTATTTTACCTCAATTTAAAGCCTGAAATATAGTAAGATTACGCCTATAATAATATATTGTGGTAATTATGAGTAATATTTTTAATAATCAAAATGAAGATGAGGTTTCTACTGAAATAAGTAAAACCAAGCGCAAGGAACAAATGAATGACTTGCAAGATTTAGGTATTGAGCTAGTCAAATTAGGTAAAGAAAAATTAGCTAAGCTAGACTTACCGTCTTATTTGCTTGATGCAATCAAAGAGGCGCAGCGTTTGACTGCAAATGGTGCAATTCGTCGTCAATATCAGTATATTGGTAAGTTAATGCGTAAGGAAATTGATGCTGATGATTTACGGAAGAAAATTGCCTATCTAAATGGTGATTCAATCGAGGCGACGCGTAATTTTCATTTGGCGGAAAAATGGCGCGATAAATTGCTGGAGACAGATTCTGCTCTGGATGAGTTCATTACTGAATATTCAGGTTTTGATATCGGTGAGCTGCGTTCATTATTAAGAACAGTTAGAAGAGAGCGTGAACATCAACAGAATAAGAATTTTACTAAATTGTTTCGCTTAATAAAAGTTATTATTGAAGGAGGTCAACAATGAACCAGTTACAATTGGCAATTGTTGGTGTTATCGTTGGGATAATCGTGATTATTATTGCCTATCACTTTTATCAAGAAAATAAATTTAAAAAAAATATCGATATGAATTTTAATCGAAGTTCAAACGATGCATTACAAAATGATAATGGTTTGGTTTTTGAAAACCAGCAGCATGAGCAACAAAATAAAATTTTTACTCCATTTGAGCGAGATGTCACGGTAAATGATAATCTAGCCGTAGAGAACAATTTTTTAGCTACAGAAAAAGAAGATAAACCAATTGTAAAAACAGTACTAGTTGATAATCAGATTGATGATAAATTTGTTGACTATGATGCTATCCAATTTGATGAGTTTTACTCATTTAATTATGATTATAAACATGTTGTTGATATTAAGTTTGCTAAACCAACAAAAATTAAGTTATTTCCCGATTTAGGACAATATACAACCAAAAAAATCCATTATTTTATTTTGGAGAAAAATGTTTGGCTTCACTTCGAACGTAATAAGAAATATCTTGCCGAAGGTGTAAAAATCATTGTTGATTTAGTTGATAGCGAAGGATGTATTTATCCTCTACAATTAAATAATATTTATAATGAATTAAGTAAATTTGCAACTCATCACAATGCGATTATTCGTGAACAAGATAGCGAGTTAAAAATTCGTAAAATTCAGCAACAGTTAAAAAACTTATCGCAATCGGTATTGGAGCTAGAATTATTTATGGTTAATAAAGAAAATTTATCTTACCGTGAATTAGCCAAATATTTTGTTGGTAGTGGTTTTATTGAACGTAATGGTTTTTTTGAGTACTGTGAAAACAATAAAGTAGTATGTTATATTGCGAGCGAAGAGGGTAAACGTTTAGATGTAAATGGTACATATCGTTTGTTTTCATTTAATGCTAAACTACATCATCAAGAAGAACCAATGTATGCAGTTAATAAAATCTTTGATATTGCAGAAGATTACATGCAGCATTTTGAATCACGCTTATTAACTAGCAATAAGATGTTGATGTCTGAGCGCGATTATAATGCATTAGAGCGGCAAATAAATCACTACATAAGTGGTTGTAAGCGCCAAAACATAGCGCTAGGTTCTGAGCTATTACGCATAGTTCACCCATAAAATAAATAACCTCATCTTTTTGGTGAGGTTTTTTCTAACTAAGAGAATCAAACATGATGGATTTATTTTCGCCAGAAACTGGAATTCGAGAAGAGATTATCGCTCTAACTAAAGAATTAAATTTCCATAATTTGCAATATCATACTTATGATAATCCACAAATTAGCGATAGCGAATATGATAAGTTATTTCGTCGCTTACTTGAATTGGAGCAACGTTATCCAGAATATCGACAACTTGACACACCAACGCAAAGAGTGGGTGGTACAATTTTAACTAAATTTGCTCAGGTTACTCATGAAATTCCGATGCTATCATTAAATAATATTTTTTCAGCTCTAGATAATAATCATGTTT
>RXKA01000193.1 GCA_003962985.1 Pseudomonadota bacterium
TATCACCACCACCACGTGATGGAGGTCCACCACGACCGTCAAAAAATACGACTTGAATATTATACTTGGCGGCTAATTTACTGAGGCGTTTTTTAGCTTGAAAGATCGACCAGTTTGCCATTAAATAGCCACCATCCTTGGTTCCATCAGAGAATCCAAGCATAATTGTTTGAATGTTATTCCAGCTTTGTAAATGTTCTTGATACCATGGTAAATTAAATAAATATTCCATGATTGTTTCTGCATGGCTCAGATCATCAATAGTTTCAAAAAGTGGTACGATATTAAATCGCGCCATAGTAGCCGTTGTTTTATTAACGATACTTTGTAACCATTGTACTTCAAGGATACTGCTTATTGAATCTGTGTTACTAATGATATAGCGTTCAATTGCGGCACTACCATTCATTTTTTGGACTTCACCGATTACCTGAATAGTCTCAATAATCTCCTTGGCTAGAGGTGATAGCTCGTTTGTCTCAAAGGTACTGTTTTTGGAAGTGTAGAGCAAATTGATTTTTTGCTCTTCCTCTAAATTGGCATAATCTAAGTCAGGTGTAATCTGTTGGAGTAGTTCACTAACAACTTGGCGATGAATAGCACTATTTTGACGAATATCAATTTTAGCAAAATAAAAATCAAATAATTTTACTTTGATAATAAATTCTTGGACTAGATGAGTGAAAGTGGATAAATAATTATGGTTCAGATCAATAATTATTTGCTCTAAGTCTTGGAGTAATTCTTGTGCCAAGCTATATTGATTCAGGCGTAGTTTTTTTGCGATTACATCAACTTGTTCTTCAATTTCATTAAACGTTAGCCGTTTACGTAGATTATGAATATCGCGCAAATAACATTTGGTAATGGCACTTCGTAGTTTTTCGGCAACCTCTTTGGTTACTTTTGCCGTTACATATGGGTTACCATCGCGGTCACCACCTGGCCAGAAACCAATTTCTAAATTAGTATTGACGGTAGGTAATTTGGCTTGAATATCTGCAGAGACAAAATAAAAAATATGTTCTAAATACCAAATTAGACTTTTGGCTTCATCAATAGGGGTTGGTTTATCTTTATTTACAAAACTAGTTAGCCCTAGTTGTAGGATTAAATCTTTGATTAAGTCCAGATTATTATTGATTATCGCATCACGTAGTTCACCGATGATTACCAATACATTGGTTGGGTAAAATTGAGTCGGATGAGCTGTAAGTACCAAACGAGTGCGATAATTAAAAATTAGTTGTTGGAGCTTGTGGCTATAAATACTACCTTCGGCTTGTACCTTATTCATTAGGTAATCGATAGTGCCAGCACCGCGCAGATCATTTATTTTGGCAAATGCCGCATCTTCTAGCGCATCAAATAGTACAACCTGACGCTCAATAAATTGAATGAATTTTAGTAATAGCTTAGTCTGTTCTTCTGCGGATAATGCAATAGTATAAAAAAAGTCTTGTACAATTTCAGGTGCTGTTTTTCCATGTGATAAACCATCACTACATTTTTTGGTGAAAGTCAGTAATAACGTACCAATCTCTTCATTGGCATCAAATGGTAGACCAAGAAACAAACTATTGAATAATTGATATTTTAGAATGACTTCACGTTCGTAGATGCTAGATTTGCCAAGATATTCAGAATAATTTTTCATTAGTATATTCCTATAGTGAGTTTTACCTAATCGTCCACAGAGTATAAATACAACATTTTTATTGCGGATATGCGGGTTATTTGTTGAATGTCCGTAACTTATTTGTTTTGTCTAGTTACCTATTATAAGCCTTAATGATAAAATAGTGGATTAATTTTTGTGGAGTTCTAAGATGGGTATGAAAAAAATATTATGGTTAGCACTTGGTGGTGTATTATGTAGTAATGTTTGGGCTGAAGATGACATTACGGTGGTATCACCGAATGATTTTCATGGGCAAGTTTTACCCAATAAAAATATGGTTGGGGCAGCTAAGATTAGTACCTATCTACAAAAGTTTAGACAAAAATATCCTAATACTATCGTGGTTTTAGCTGGGGATAATTATCAAGGTACAGCGATATCTAATTTATCCTATGGACAAGTTGATACCGATTTTTTTAATTATATTGGTGTGAAATTTTCAGCCATCGGTAATCATGAATTCGATTATGGACAAAAAGCTTTTGAATCATGGAACAAAACCAGTAATTTTAAATTCTTAGCCGCTAATATTATTGAAAGTGATAGTGGTAAAGTCTTTAAGTATGCACAACCATATGGTGAAGTAACATTGCAAAATGGTAAAAAGATTGCTTTTATTGGATTAGCTACGTTAGAAACGCCATCAACAACGGTTAGTTACAATATCAATAATCTAAATTTCACCGATCCAGTAAAAGCTGCGAATCAATGGGTAAACTATTTGAATTCGGATAAAAATCTACAGGGCAAACCAGATACTATTGCACTGCTTACCCATATCCCAAGTCGTCAAGAGTCTAATGGCAAAATTGATTATATGCCTCTTCCAGAATTAAAAACTAATGAGTTGGATTATGTCAGCAAAAATGTTCATGGAATTAGTGCTATTTTGTCAGGGCATAGCCATTTGTTAGTTGATGGTACAATCAATGGTGTCACAGTTGTACAAGGTGCGAGCCAAGGTAAAGATTTAAGTGTTTTACATTATGATTGTCATTCTCAACCTAAATGTATTGTAACCCCTGAGATAATTAATCTAGCCGAAGCAACCAAAGATTTACAACCAGATCCTGTAGTTGATGGCATCGTGAATCATTATGTAGAACAAAATAAGGCAATTTTGGATAAAGTTATTGCGACATCTGCAGTAGAACTACGTAATCATCCAGAAAGTGGTAGTCTATATAATATTGAGTTAACTTATACTCTTGCCGATGTGATTAAGCGTACTACCAATAGCGATATCGGTTTATTAAATACTTACGGTGTGCGTCGTAGTTTGCCAATAGGGAGCGTAACCTATAGCATGATTTATGAAGCAATGCCATTTGATAATACGGTGACTACTGTTGATATCAAAGGAAAAGACTTATTGCCATTAATAAAACATAGTTTACCGAAAGATAGTGTGCAAACAGGCGTTTTTGCTGGTGTCAAAATTGAACTTAAAAATGATGCAATTAAAAAAGTTTGGGTTGGTGGTAAACCATTAGATTTGAAAAAAACTTATCGTTTAGCTACTGTTAATTTTATCGCAGCAGGTGGTGATGGATTTGATTTCAGCCACGCAACTAATCTTGATGATAGCCATGTTACAATTCGCGAGGTAATTCATAGCGATTGGCAAAAAAATGGTATCAACATACCAGTAGATTGGCAAAATATTACTGTTGTCAAATAATTAATGAAATCCGTAGCTTAAATGCTGCGGATTTTATTTTATCATTACAGCTAAATTATTGCCTATATCAAACCGTGCTGAGTGAATTAATACTTATCAAATTATGAATAAATACTATTTTGGTAAATACTTAGAATCATTATTTTTAGCTAGTACTGGTTTGCACCTAACATTTACGTATAATAATTATACAAAAATGTCTATTGTAGGTAGTTATGCAAATTGATTAAAATAACATCTCAAAAAAGTTTTATTTTTAAATGGGTGGTAAATTAATGAAACATACGACAACTAAGGTTTTTGCACTTGCTATTACTTCTGTTACAATGGTAGCGTGTAATAATGGGGCAAACTCAACGACAAGTAGCACAACTATTCCGCAAAATAGTCATTTGCAATTAACTGCTAATGGTTCAACAGGTTCAAGCTGTGATGGTATTGGAACGTGGAGTGCATCAACCATCTATTCTACCGCAGGTACATTGGTGGTAAAAGATGGTAAAGAATATGTAAATAATTGGTGGACACAAGGTGATGACCCTGCGACTAAGAGTGGCGCAGTGGGTAGCGGTCAACCATGGACTTATAAAACAGATTGCGGTGTATTACCTACTCCGACACCAACGCCAACTCCGACTGTTAGTCCTAGTCCTACGCCAACAGCAGCACCAACACCTACGCCTACTCCAACAACGTCACCGACACCAAGTCCTGACAATTATTATGTATATCCAAATGGACGTGGCTCATATACTGCAAACAGTATAGTTCAAGGTAAGGATGGTAAATTCTATCAGTGTATTTCAGCAGTCTATTTAGGTTGGTGTAATAGTAATACTGGTGAATGGGCATATGCGCCTGGTACTGGTACTTATTGGTCAACTGCATGGAATCTATATAGTGGTCCAACGCCAACACCGACAACTAGTCCGACACCAACGCCAACAGTAAGCCCAACGCCTACTCCGACAGTGTCTCCGACACCGACACCAACTCCGACGGTTAGTCCAACTCCAACTCCAACGATTACACCGACACCAAGTGGTGGTAAAGTTTTATCAATTTTCTGGTGTGGCTTCGGTGGTGATTACTGTGGGCAATCAACTACTGATGATGTTAATCCAAAAGCAACACATGTAATTTTGGCGTTTGCTAACTCTAATTCAGATGGTTCAATCAGTGTTGATAGTGCTAACTGGCCAACTGCATTGATAAGCCAATGGCAAGCTAGTGGTAAAAAAGTTATTTTGTCTGTAGGTGGACAAAATGGACATTGGGATTCAATTTTTGCTAATCCAACCAACTTTGTTAATAGCGTAAATTCTATTTTAACTAAATATCATTTAGATGGTATTGATTTGGACATTGAAGGTTACACGACAGCACCACAAGCAGTGTCATTAACGATTGGTCAATTACGTAATGCTCTTGGGGCAAGTAAACAAATTATTATTAGTCCTGAAGTGGTCGGTGTATATCAAGCGGTTGCGGTGCCATCAGCAACTACGGGTGGTAATGCATGGAATTACTTTGTGCCGATTATTAATGCTTCAATTAATCAAATTGATTATGTACAACCACAGTTATATAATAACTGGTACGATACAAGTACAATGAGTGCTAATTATTTGATGAATGGTTATTTGCAATGGAATAACAAAAATGGTTTATATGGTACTACCGCTTTTGCATCAAGTGTATATGCAGGTGTTCCAGCAAATAAATTGATTATGGGTGTTTTGGCATCAACTTCAGCGGGTGGTGCGGCATTCTATCCAACACCTGCAATGTTAGCTGATGCAATCTCAACTCTATCATCGAAATACGCAACTCAAGTTGGTGGTGTAATGATGTGGGATTCTCATTGGGATACA
>RXKA01000133.1:0-349 GCA_003962985.1 Pseudomonadota bacterium
ATTTTATAGAAAACTATGCAAAACTAGTTGTTGCAGTTCCTGAGGATGTTGTTGTAACAAAAGAGCAAATTGATGAAAATTTCATTGAAATTACAATAAGTGTAAATAGTGTTGATATAGGAAAACTTATTGGAAAAAATGGAAATATGATAAATGCTTTAAAAACAATTGCAAATGGTTGCAAAGCAAAAGATGGAATATCTTATAAAATACAAGTAGTTACAAAATAGATGAATAAAGTTTATGTTGCAAAATTAGGAAAAGCAGTTGGTTTGCAAGGTCATTTAAGACTTTTTATAGACTCTGATTTTCCTGAGCAATTTAAAAAAGGTGCTACTTTTACAACAAA
>RXKA01000133.1:399-27169 GCA_003962985.1 Pseudomonadota bacterium
TGTAATGTTCGTGCGTCACGCTCTTTCCCGTTTATCTCCAAAGTGAGTGGTAAAAATATGGTTGCGGTAATGGCAAAAGTATTTATCGGTGAAGACGTTAAAGAAACTTATAACACTCTTGATTGCGGTATAATTGGCATCAAATCACCTGTATTCTCATACAATCGTTTTAAAGGTTCTGATCCTGTTGCGCAGGTAGAAATGTCATCGACTGGTGAAGTCGCGTGCATTGGGCGTGATATGCTGGAGACTTTCTATATGTCATGGTTGGGAGTAGGTCAGCAAATTAAGAAAAAAGTAATTTTGCTAAGCTTGGATGAGAAGTATAAGCAAAAATTATTGCCATTAGTGCAGGTTTTGAGTCAGCAAGGTTGGCAATTTGTTGCCACTGGTGGTACGCATGATATGTTGGTAAATAATGGGGTACAATCAAAATTTGTATTTAAGATTTCCGAGTTGGTTGAGCCAAATATTCAGAATACAATTGCAAATCGTGAAATTGGTTTAATTATTAATTTACCCCGCGATGTCTTTAATAGCGATGCTAATACTGATGGCTTCAAAATACGTCGTTTAGCAATTGATTTCCACATTCCATTGGTAACTAATTTCCAATTAAGTGAGGCGCTCTTAGAAAGTTTGGCATTATTCTATGATAAGCCATTCCATGTCGAGTCATATCGTGAATTGGTAAGTACGAATCATTAATTGTGCAGTTATAAATAATTACAATTGCGAATAGAGGTGCAGGTGTTATTGCACCTCTATTTATTATGGTGTTGTAGTTATGAAGTCTATCTGGTTAAGTGGATTTATCACTATGCTATTCATTGAGAATTTATCACTAGCACAAACACTATTGAACACTATTTATTGGGATAAGATATTGTCATTCATGTGGTTGATTTTGATTTAGTTACTTAATTTACTAAATGTTAGCCAACTATATTGTGATTATTTGTAATTAAGTTTACAATTAATGGCATGATTTGATAAACTAATTGTCGTTAAGCAAAATATTTATGAAAGATTTATAATGAGCGTAAATGGATTTTATGATATCAATATTACTACACCCCTAGGTGAAAAATTTGCCACCTTACATTTAATTGCCGATGGCAGTAAATTAACTGGTGAATTTATTACGACTAAAGCCCAGTTTCCAATTAATGGTACTACTGAGGGCAATACTGTTAATTTTAAGACAATGATTGCTACTTCTATGGGTGATGTGAATGCACAGATAAGCGCTACCGTTGATGGTGATGTATTTTCTGGTGAAGCGAAAGTACTTTTTGGTAAAATGGTGATTAAAGGTACACGTAAGATAGCCTGAAAATAATTAAAGATGAGATAAATAGCCAATGTTACTTTTTGCTAGCATTATCTTTTTATCTCTAATAACTATTGCAAAATTTTGATGGATCACTTAAATAAAGTTAGAGCTTTGTTGGATGTGACATATTAAATAGAAAAGACTTCGTAAAAGAAGTCTTTTCTAAAGAGTGATAATTTAATCAGTGTGATATTTACTGTGCACTTATAGCAGTGCTATTTAACACAGTTTTTTTAGTATTGTTTTACCATCTGCGCTAATGATATTAATACTCTTGTCTTTTGGACGATAAATTATATATGCACCTGGGCTATTCGTATAAGAAGAATATTCATAGCTCCCAGATACGTATAGACTTCCGTCTGTTCGCATTTGCATTGAACCTGCTCTTGTTTGTATATCAACATTCGTTCTTGAAGCCCAAAGAGGAAGATCGGTTTTATCATCGTAACAAACTAGATTAGCATCACTTTGCAAGACAAATTTAAGTACATGATTATCAAATAGAACAACATTTTTTGTTCCATTTTGATTGTTATAACTAGCTCCTGAAGGTACTATAGTAATATCGTAACCAAAAACTATCTTCCATATTGGTAGTTTAGTATCTGTTGAACGCTCCACTCCTGATAGAATGGTACCATTATTGCCAACAGCAAAACAATCATTTTTATCAAAACAGTTTATTGAGTTTAATTTAACATTAACAGGTAGCCATTCATCGGCACTCCAAGCATTAAAATCTGAGCTATTTGCAATTATACTAGACCTAGCAAGACCAACAACTATAAAATTATTTGAATATTGATCTAACACGATTGAAGTTAAATCGCCAGACTTAGCCATTACTGGTGTTGACCAATTAATCCCATTTGCCGAGCTGGTAACCGTTCCAGTAGAAGTCGCAGCGATATACCAATTGTCAACACTCTCAAAAGATAGTCCATTGATGGCGGTATTTGGAAATTTTGTGGCACGATTCCATGTTCCAGTTGACCAATTACTGGCTAGTTTATATAGAATACTACCATCATTACTACCCAGAACCATTACACCATTACCATAAGTAGCTGAAATTAATTTCATGTTATCAACGGTTGAGCGCTCAGTTACTAAACCACGTTGTTTGACTGAAATTTCAAAAATTGTACTCGATTCAGCACCAATAACTAAATTACCATCCACCGACATTACTGAGTACAAGTCACGAGCAGGGTTTAAATTTTTATAAGCTGTCCAACTTCGACCATTAACTGATGAGTAAACAGACCCATTATCACCTACGATATAGAATAGATTATTATACGAGTTAAATGTAACCCCATGTAAACTGATACCATCGACAATCGTAACGATATTCCAAGAGTTTCCATCTGTAGAATATGCAATATTGCCGTTCTCACCAACTGCAACATAGACCCCATTGCCTTTAGCTATTGCCACAAAACTTGTATTGTTAATATCTTGTGGAGTTGTTTGTAATGCTTTCGTAGTTATGGTTTTAGCAACAGTTAATGTTTGTTGGGATGCGGAGGAATTTATACCGCTATTACATGAGCTAAGTATTAGCGATGCTATTAATAGAGCCAGTCCACCTAAACATGTTTGCATATTCTTCATTCTGAAACCTTTCGTTAGTTAGAATGTTGCATATCAAAATAATATATATATTTTTATTGATATACATGGGATTAAATACAGATTTTTGAGGCAATATTGTAATTAATATGTGCTATTTCCAACAATAGACAGTTCTGCATAATAATTATCCATAAATGCCAAGCTAAATTTATTTACACAAACAACTGATAAATTAATTAAGAGAATCTCTCGTTATTAAAAAATAAGGTCTTAGAAATACAACAAGCCCTTTATGATTATAAAGGGCTCACATAATAAAGTAGGTATTTCTGAACTAGAATTAGTTATTTTAGTTGGAAAATCATCGCCTCAAATGGTTTAAGATTAATCGAACCATTGACAATATTTACTTTCTCTGAATAATTATGAATTAATATTTTATCCTTAGTTAAGTTAGGAATGCCTGTATCGAAGTTGGTTTGGATGCCACGGAAATTACATACAATCAAGAACTTTTTACCTTGATATTCACGAGTGAAGGCATATACATTCTCATCATTATAATTAATAATCTGCATGGTACCGTAAGTAAATGCAGGATTTGCCTTACGCACTTTAATCATTTGCTTATAATAATTTAAAATTGAATGCGGGTCTTTTTCTTCATTAGCGACATTGATTGTTTGATAATTTGGATTTACTTTCAACCATGCGTGATCTGCGGTTGTGAAACCAGCATTTTTACTATTATTCCATTGCATCGGTGTACGTGCGTTATCACGCCCACGGGCAATTAAACCTGGCAAAAATACTGATTCAGGAATACCTGCTTTGATTTGCTCATTGTAATAATTAATTTCTTCTACATCTTTGAAATCTTGAACAGTGAGAGGCGCATTTGTCATCCCAATTTCATCACCTTGGTAGATATAAGGTACTCCCCACTGTGACAATAAGAAAGTTGCTAGCATTTTTGCAGATGGTTGCCAATATTGTTTATCATTACCCCAGCGAGAAACTGCACGGGCTTGATCATGGTTATCTAATACCGCGCTACTCCAGCCCTTACCATATAGACCATCATACCAACGTTGGAATATACCTTTAAATTCAACCAGACTATAATCGGTTGGATGGAATTTATTGCCGTCATTCCCCAAACTCATAATATCTAATTGAAACACTGTTTTTAGTGCGCCACTCTCACTACCAACAAACTGATCCGCATTACGTTCATCAACTCCAGGCATTTCGCCGACAGTCAGAATATTATATTTGGATAATACTTGTTGATTTAGGCTTTCAAGATACGTGCGAGCTAATGGCATTCTACCCCATAAATCGGAGCTTTGCTTAATGTCAGGTAGTGCATTTAAAGTGATTACATCAAAGCGAATTCCATCAACACCTTTATCTAGCCAGAACTTGGCAGTATTCGCTAATTCGTCACGTACTTTAGGATTTTTCCAGTTTAATGCAGGTTGTTGTTTGGCAAAAATATGTAAATAATATTCATTGGTTGCTTGATTGTATTCCCATGCTGGACCTGAAAACCATGATTGCCAATTATTAGGCATTCCACCAGTACTAGTTGGACTTTCCCAAACATAATAATCATGATACGGATTATTTTTAGCACTTTTTGCTGCAATAAACCATGGACTTTGGTCAGAAGTATGGCTAAAAACCATATCAACTAGAATTTTAATTCCTTTATGGTGTGCGGTTTGCACTAGGTGTTCAAAATCTTTTAGATTGCCATATTTTGCATCTACATTTTTATAGTCACTAACATCATAACCCATATCAACATCTGATGAGGGATAAAATGGAGTTATCCAAATAAAATCAACTCCAAGAGCTTTGAGATAATCCAACTTATCCTCAATCCCACGCAAATCACCAATGCCATTACCAGTAGAATCACTAAATGAACGGATATAAACCTCATAGCCAATTGCATTCTGCCACCAATTGGATTTAAGATTGCTGCTATTCACTTCCGTTGTGAGACTACTTGCATTTGCTATACTACTAGAAAGTAGCACTGCTAATAAAGATTTAAATAATTTTTTGTTCATCATGTTATTCCCAATATAAAAATCACTATTCTAGCCAATTAACTAGAACCACATATATTTATCAACAAAGTTATATAAAATCGTTAGTTATATAACCAAATCACAATAATAAAACTAATCAATAATCTTTAATCTCCACCAAATTTTTTGTCTCAATATTTACATATCATTTATGCCAAATTATTACTTGTCGAATGATATGTTTTGATATGCGGACCTAAAAATAATCGTGAATATAAACGAATTGAAGAGATTCCAGAAACAATAAATCCAAACGAAATTAACATAATCATAGGAAACTGGTTAATTAAAATATAGCTTAATACGATATCTTCACCAAGAAATGTAGTTGTAATCGGGAAACTATTTATTCCTAATGCCGCAAGTAGAAATACCCATGATAATTTTTCATATTCGTAGGCATGTCCTAAATATTGATAACATTCGATAGATTTCTCCCGCGCTTTTAGATAATAAAGAGCCCAATAGCCGATACCACCAGCGATTATTACTCCATTAAGATAAATTAATAATTCAAATATACTAATTGTTGAATTGTATAAAATTGCCAATGCTACCCAAAAATGATTCATTAATAACATCGTCCAGGCAGAAATGGGGTTTTTGCGCTCAAGAAACGCTTTTAACACCATTATCGTACCAATGCTACAGAAAAATAATGGCATATTTTGTACAATTGATAATGGCAATAAATTCAGATGAAAATATAGCCATAAGCATATAAGATACATTGGCATTAATATAAAGATAGCTATTCTAATACTAATAAAAGAAAATAGTCTGCCCCAACGTTTAAGTGGACGCCAAAAAATTTGGTTGATTAACCCATCTAAATAAAACTCACGCACGCATAACAAATAAACGGAGGTTTTTATCTTATTGATTAATTTAGAGTTATATGTTGTTCTAATTTTAGGTTGATATGTATAGGTTTGCTCTCGGATTAAGTAATTCACTATTGACGGAGAAATTAATAATTGATATGTTCTCAGACATGCATTACCAACTATATGAAATAATGCCAACGTATCAAATCCACAAGCTATTTCGATAAAAATCACGCCAATTTGCGCAATTGAAGAATAAGCTATTTGTGATTTAACCGATGCTTGAACTCGTGCAATCATCGTAGCAATAATGCTGGTCAAAAGACCAATTACGATAATAATAACGCGATAGAACATCAATTGATACCACAAAAACTCACTACGTAATAAGATAAATGCACCCAGATGAACTGCTAACGAACCGTAAAAAATAGCACTCGATGGTGTCGGTCCTTCCATTGCACGAGATAGCCAGTTGGAAAATGGTAACTGTGCTGATTTTATTGCAGCTGCGATAATTAGTCCAAAAGTCAATACCCTAAATAATACAGGATTTGCAACAACTGAGTTTTCAATGATGCTGTAGTGTAATGCTAAATAAGAAAATGACATTCCCTCACCCCACAAATAGCGACTAGCCCAAATCACTAATAAGATGCTGATATCACCAATTCGGTATAACGCAAAAATTTTGATAGCATTACGTACGGGTAAATAACGTTCTTGATAAAATGCGATTAATAAAAATGACGATACACCAATAAATTCCCAACCAATGAAAAACGTTCCAAAGTTTCCAGCTAAAATTACTACACTATATCCAAAATCAAAAAAAAGTAATAAACTAAAAAATTTAGAATAATTACTTTCTCGATGCATGTAATAGCTACTATAGCGAACAATCATAAAAATTAATAAACTACCTAGCAGTAGAAACACCACAGATATTTTATCGAGGTATAGTGCAATATTAAATTGCCCATGTTCAGAAGCCAAAATCTCTAGCCAGTTAAATTCAATATTACCAGAAAGAGACCATTTAACGGTTGCTATTACAATCAGACACAATTGAATAAATAGTACACTCAGTGCGATACCTGAAATATATTTCTCATACTTTTGTGGGGTAAGTTTTGTTTTAATAAGATATATAACCAAGTTACTACATAGGGCAATAAGTGGTAAAATAATATATAATTTAAGAATTAGATGCATATTAATGGCTCATATTGTAAAATATACTTTGGTTGAATTAACTAATTTGACTAATAGGCAAATTATCACTACTATTTTCAATAAATTGATTTAAATCACTGACTATCGGTATTGATTTAATTGCTGGTACATAGCTTTCAAATCGTTCATTTCTAAAGCGATACAGCAGATGGGTCTCGGGATGAACCGCGATTAAATTTATCCAGCGGTATTTAAACCAATCATAAACCTCAGCGCGGCTTTTAATCACTTTCATAACAACTTCAGGATAGTGCTCAACAATTAATAATAGTCTGACAGGATCATGTACTTCAACCATTTGCGCAGGAAGTCCAGTTCTTAAGTCTCCATCAACGCCATTAGTAACTCCAATTAATCCCATTACATTATGTGGTAATTTACTACCTGCACCAAGTTTAAAATTATCAACTTTAGAGAAATAATATTCTAAATTTATTCCACCAGCAACTGGTACAACAGCATTAATAATTCCAACTAGATGAGTACCATCACTATCCTTGCTATAATCATATGAATTCATAAATGCACGACGATCTAAAAATAGATGCTCAGTTAAGGAACGATTACCAACTATACAAAAGGCATTATTAGAGTGATTCAGTTCTGGTCTTGTTTCAAACAATGATACCGAGCGACGTTTAATTTGTCGATGGACACTATTTAGATTATCTTTGGTATTAATCATATCAAAACGTCGTGAGCGTTCTTTGGCATTTAATTTCAATGCTTTTATGAAAGTTTTTATATTGCGTCGGTGTAATTGATAATTAGATGCAGAACAATCAAGATCTTTGTCAAAGAAAATAATTTCATCGCGAGTAGTGTCATGGACTGCCGCGATAAATTGTGTCACAGCAGGAATCAGAATACCTTTTTTTGCTAGTTTATCACGTACCGTAGCGTCATTTGCCATTTGTACTAATACTTGAGCATTTACTGATCCTGGTCTACCTGCGCATGCTCCACAATCATAAGCCGCATAATGAGTATTATTGGCAGTTGTTGAACCATGTCCGACCACATATACAAATGGGGCAAAGTTATCAATAAGACCGATGCCATATAATAATCCTTCAACTCGAATTACCATCTCATCAATAGTATAACCAATTTGTAAATTACTGACTTCGTACTCATCACCTGAAGAGCTACCATCATAATGAATATTTAAGCTTGATTCATAATGAATATGGCGAAAACTGTGATTAACAGAAGAAGACAATGATGGTCTAAAGACACTTAGAAATAATTTGAGGATTGATAAATAACCGACGGTTTGAGAAATCAGCCACCCTATAATCAGAGAATTTGAATATCTGTGAAAATGTATATCACGTTTGCGTTTATGCAAAGTACCAGACTCTTTTATTAGATAACGTGGATATTGTGGCGCTGGACACAATTTTGCGAGTGTCTTACTATTTAATGCAGCATAGTAAAATTCAGTGTTAAAAAAACCAGGTGTTCCAAAAGTTTCACAATTACTATCTTCTTGCTCAATATATCGTCGCAAAGAACCTTCCCGATCATCCATACAAAATAAAGCTTGAAAATTACTACCGTGACGCAATTCACATTTCTGTTGAGCACCTATACCGCATAAAATTTGATCATAAAAACTCCATTCATATGCTTGTTGCCATATATACAGTACTTCAAATAATTCTGAATAAGGTGGCTTTGCCAATAAATCTAAAGTAGGGCAATCTAAAAGATGTGTTAACGGCGCCCAATTTACTCCAAAGCGGATATCTAGAGCATCTATTTCCAATAGTAATTCAAAGATAATTAACTCGCGTAGCGATATCTTACGACGATCAATTAAAATTTCAGATTTATCTTCAATTCGACACACGATTCCAGACCACCCTGGATGCATAAATTGTTGATCGAACAAGTATTGTTCAAAATATTTCTCATTGCCAACAATTATTTTTAATAGACCTGTAATAGTTGGATTACTGGTTAATAATTTTTTTACCCGAGCAGATTTAAATAAACCCGTAAAACTTTGTTCATCCAATTGACAAATAGAACTAAGAAAACCATCAGTATTAAAAGGAAACCTCCATGCAGCTATGCCTTGATCTAAGTAACATCCTAGGATTCTAAATAAGGTTGTGTGTACAGGCTTATCTAAACTGAATTTGTAATTTTCTTTCCAATATTTACGTAATGAACCAATCAGTGGTTGATTATTGGAGGTATATTTTTTGTGTAATAATTTGTTCCGCCAGTCATCAATTTGTTGTGTATGTTCGGATAAAATGCTATCGAGTACTTCTGGATTAATTTTTTGTTGAGCATAAAGCTGACGATAATCATCAATGCTAAGTAATGTGTTGTAACCAAAGGTGGTCGATGCTAAATGGATTGCATCAAAAAAATCACGGTCTTGAAATGCATGAAGAGTGTTATGATGTACAAAATCTTTCAATGTAGCCTGTGATGGAAGGTAGTGTCTTAATTTATCTAATACTAGTTGTTCATTAAATAAAGTATTCAATTTATTTTCCCCGATCAATGTTTAATATAATCGATTCGTAAATTTCAACCAGTATTATTATTGCCTAAATGATAGTTTAAAATAAACCATTAAAATATGTACCAACCATTATATAATTCAATTATCCTTAAATATACAAGTATATTTTATTTTTAACGCGATGTGTGATATGATAGAAATTCTTAGATTAGCTAGACAATTATAGTGAGTTGTTGCTAATTAATCTTAATATTATAGCATAGATGCCATCATTCCGATAGTTAAACCTAAATTCATCAGTACAAAAAACATGGTTATGTAGTTTGATATGATGGAACATACAATATTATCAACCCATCATTATTAGCACTAACTCAAATTAGATCTCTAAACTTGATATTTTGCAGCAGGTAACGAAATATCCTGCTAGGTAATTTAAAATCGTAAATTTATCTCCAAATGTGCTTACAGCTCCCAAATATCCGAATCGGATGATTTTAATGATCCAAAAAAGATTATAATACCTAATAGCTAGGTATAATGCTTATACATGACTATATGTTTCATAATTAGTAACACCATTATAATTATCCCATTGAGGAATGATTATAAATTTTGGAGTAGGGGATAATGATGAAAACAGTGCTAACCAAAATATGTTTGCTATTTTTCATGGGCATTCTGCTTAATGCCTGTAATAGTGGCACCAATTCTGCAACAACCAAACCAAATACTAATAATCAGATAGTTAATATTGACGCTAGCACGCTTGGTCAATATGCTGGACCTAATCAAATTACAAGCTCTTCACTTCCGATGAATAGTAGTCTTAAAGCTAATCTCCAGTCAATCACAGATAGTTGCTTTAGTGCCAGTAGTCTTGGTTTTGACTCAAGTAGCAGTGTATGGTACATGAGTGGCTCGTTCAAGTTGACCAATACTTGTGCCAGTTCACAGCAGTTAAATGGTACTAAAGTTCAATTGACTGGCGGTAAATCTAGCGATACTTGGAGTGGTGGCGAATTTAAAATCAATAGTTTTAGCCCATGGTTGGGTAATTCGCCAAGCTATACGAGTACTAGCAGCAATAATCAATTAACTATTAGCTTAAACAATAGTTATATGTTAGCTGCAAATCAAAGTATAACTGTCAATTTTGGTTATGCACGTAATAATAAGCCACTTACTACCGCAGGGGCAACAGCAATAGTTATCGGTGGCGTGACGCCAACCCCAACTCCGAGTCCTATATCAAATATTGTGGCTAGTTTAGATATTACTATTAATAGTTCAGCACTATCTAATACTTGTACGACAGGTAAGCCATGTAATATTGCTGTTAATTTGTTAAATTCAAACGGTAGCATTTATCGAAATATAACAACGCTTACTAATACGACTGGAAGTCACTCCTACTTTGTAGAAAGTATTCCTGCAGGTAGCTATAGTTTGAGTGCTACAAACCTACCTAATAATGTTACCATTATATTTTCACCAATTAATTTGCAATTTAGCGGTGGACAAAAATTAACGGCAACTGCTAATTTTAGTATTACCAATCCAAGCAATAATTGTTTGACGGCAACCATGGGTACACTAAACAGTGCCGCATGGTGGTTGAGTGGGGCATTTACAATTAAAAATAGTTGTAATACTGTTCAAGCATTAAATGGAACAACTATTGCTGTGAGTAGTAGTGATTCATCTGACGTGATCGCAAGCTTCCAGATTAATAGCACTACTCCGTATATAGCAAATTTTGCAAGCATTATTACTAATGCGAATACAGTTTTATTAACAGTAAATAATCCAGCCGCTTCAATCGCTGCGAATGGAAATTTGAGTGTAAGTTTTGCTTATAGCCCACAAGGTAAGTTACTAAAAGGAGATTTGATTGCTAGCATCAATGGTGCAACCCCTGTGGCAGATGCTGGATTAACCGTAGTGGTTGATAGCAGTAATTTATTAAATTATTGTTCAACTAGCAAACCGTGCAATATCCCTGTTATTTTAACTAACCAAAATGGCTCTTTTAGTAAGACATTAACTACAATTACAACTAGTGTGGGTAAATCAACGTTCAATATTAGTAACATGAACCCAGGTACTTATATGGTTACCAGCTCTAATTTACCAAGTGATTTAATTGCTAGTTATACGCCCGCGGCATCCTTGACAATTGCTAGTGGTGAAAGTAAATCCATGGAGGTAAATTATAGTATTAAGCCTGCTACTACTGGTCTGTTGAGCTTTAATATCTTAAACCCGCAAAGCACAATATTTACTTTAGAAAGTATTACAGTCGTAATTAGCAATGCAACTAGTACAACTGCGCTTCAAGCTAAATTTGGGCAACTAACTAACACTAGTTTGACTGCTGGTAGCTATAATCTAACGGCAACTGGGCTTGCTTTTGCAAGTAAAGGTTTATACTATAAATATCCAATACTTAATGCCAATATTAATGTTAATAGTACCACCAATTTGGGTAATATTTCTGCTATCCAAGAAAGTGCTTTGGTAAGTAATACTATTACGATTAATGGATTAGCTAAAGGTGAGAGTGTGATTTTAGTATTCGCGGATAACAAATACATTTTTAATAAAGAAACACTAATTGCTACCCAAGAGTCAAGTCCATTAAGTAGCACGTTCAAATTTATTAATAATGATATTGTAACTATTAATGTCGTAACTAATAATAACTATCAAAGTGTTGCGGCACTGACGGTTACCATTACGCCTAATCAGAATTATAAGATCAATTTAACTAAGGCTCCATCTCAACAGATTGTTGGTTATTTTGAGACGTGGATGGCACGTGCAACTTGGGAATCTGCAACCTATTCACTAGCAATGGTTCCATCATATATTGGGATAATCCCTATTGCTTTTGCCAAACCTGATTCAGTTTATACTGCTGGTAGTTATAACTTTAAAGGTGCAGGACTTGACATAACGGCAACTAAAGATGTCACATTGGGTGCAATTAAACTTGCGCAAAATAAAGGACAAAAACTTTTTCTCTCAGTGGGTGGCGCAACTTATCCTAATTTTGCGGCAATTAATATCCCAGCGTTGATGGCGTTGGTGAAGGATCTCAATTTAGATGGGATAGATCTGGACTATGAAGCTGCTACCAATGGTTGCAGCAATCTGAATACCAGTAATCTGAGTTGTCCAACAGATACCCAAATGATTAATATTATTAATCAATTACGGACTGGACTTGATCAAATTCAGGCAAGTACGGGTAGAAAAATGTATCTTACTGCTGCAGTGTGGTCAATTGGTGCTTATGGAACACCTAGTTATCCGACTAATAAATATGGACCTGTAGGTAATAAATCAGCATTATGGGTGAATCCATTAAAACAAGCTGGAAGCAAGTTGGATATGTTATTCCTAATGTCTTATGATGCCGGTAATGCATCTACGACTGGTTATCGCCCACTTGATGCGTTGAAGGCATATAAAGATATTTATGCAGGTCCAATTTATTTAGGGGTAGAAGTTCCCCCAGAGGCCTGGGGTGGTAATGTGACAACCCCTCAAGATGCCGTAACTAATGCAAATTTGGCGACTGAATTAGGTGGCGCTGGAACTATGATTTGGGCACTACAAGTACAGGGTACGCTAAATGGTGCTACAGTCAATTCAATGAGTTATTTACAGCCAATTTGTCAGCTTTATAAGCTTGGAAACTGTACTGTCCCAATTCCGTTAAATTAAATAGATCTTTGTATAACATAAGCCAGAATTATCATTCTGGCTTAATTACTGTTGAGAGAGTGACACTTGCAGATAAAAAATATAGCTAGAATTAAATAACCTAATTAAGCCTAGAAAAGCGACAAAAGTTGGTGCAGCATAAAGATTACAGAATTTACCAAGTACAGATATTAAGCTGAGAAGTACGTCACTACTCAATAAATTAACCTAATGCTAAGTATTAATCACGTAAACCATCTATAAACATAAGTATACTGTAACAGTAAATTTTACTGATGATATTTTAAACATAAAATATTAAAATTCGGTATAGTATTACAAAAAGGAAAAAATCATGCTGGACAACATAAACGTTATTTTAAATATTACCTTATCAAGCTAAAGAATAATGGGGGGAAATATATTTACTTGAACAAATCAGAAAATTTAGAAAAGTTGGGTTAAATGAAAAGAATACTATTACTTGTTGTAGGAATGTTTGCATTAGGTCTAGATGCATTTGTGATATCAGGATTGCTTCCATTTATTAGCCATGATTTAAATGTTAGTGTTGCATCAGCTGCTCAGGCTGTAACTGCGTTTACTCTCTGCTATGCTCTCTCAGCCCCAATTTTTGCTACGTTATTGTCTGGCAAAGAAATAAAAAATATCCTATTACTTGCACTACTGATCTTTACCTGCGGTAATATGCTCAGTGCGTTGTCAGCTAATTTTTCTTTATTAATATTTAGTCGTTGCATTGCGGGTGTTGGAGCTGGAATTTATTCACCGTTAGCTGTTGCTAGTAGCGCCGCTTTAGTTAAATCAGAACAGAAAGGGTCTGCTCTTAGTTTAGCACTGGGTGGAATGAGTATGGGTGTTGTACTAGGAGTACCCTTAGGTTTACTCATAGCCACAAAAGTTAGTTGGCAATGGACACTGTGGTTAATATCTGCACTAGGAATCATTGGAATGGTGGCAATAAAATTAAAGTTCCCAAAAATAACAGCGCCAACTCCACCAACAATAATTGAAAGATTATCAATACTTAGAAACCTTAGGGTTGCAGTAATTGTAGCTATCTCTTTTTTAACAGCAGTTGCCAGCCTTGGTCTTTATACATTTATCTCTCTTATCGTTACAAATTTAAATGCCAAATATAGCCTAACTGAATATTTTTGGGTATGGGGTATAGGTGGAATGGTTGGTAGTTTTACTGTTGGTAATATTATTGATAAAACTCGTGCACCACGAATTGTGATGGTATTTATATTAACTCTACTAGCTTTATCATTACTAGCAATTCCATTTACAATTGAACTACCTATCATCTCTTTTGTGCCTTTTTTACTGTGGGGTATGATGGGGTGGGCATCTCAGACGCCGCAACAGCACGCACTAATCAGTGTCGAGCCATGTCATACCTCAGCAGCTGTAGCATTAAACAGTTCTATAAACTATCTAGGAGGTGCGGTCGGAACAGTATCTGGTGGTATTTTACTTAGTAACAAGATTTCCGCAACAACACTTACATATTTAGCGTGTTTAGTTGCCATAATTGCAGTAATTGGACAAGTATTTATTATTTATTACAATCGCAATAAATAAAAATGGTTTACTCTGTTTAAATCAGCTCTCCAGACTTTAATCCAATGGAGAGCACAACTGAGTTTAATTCACTCTTTAATTTTAGTTTAATCTTATATATGTGCGATTCGACGGTTCTCGTTTCAATGCCTAACTTAGAAGCAATTAATTTAGGATAACAGTAATATTTTTTAGCAATTAGTATAATGATCTCTCTTTCTGTTGGCAACTCGTAAAATTTATTTAAAATACCTAAATGTTCTAGAAACTTTTGTCTTCCTTTATTACTACCAGAGTAACACTGTAAATAGAGTCTGAATAATTCAAATAAATTAATACGATCAGTAACAATCTCACCGACTGAGAAAATACTACTAATGATATTCTTTGAATTAAATATGGGGTATTTCTTAACTGATTGAATAACTAAAAACCCATCTACATTTAAAAATGGATAACGATCTTTTGTATAAATTTGTCCATTTGCCTTTATATTTGATTCTATTGTTATGATATCAATAGCCATATTGCCCCATAGCGGTTCCATATAAGAATTTAAGTCCCAAATAGTTTGACCAACAATACTGCTAGCACTTCCACCGATGAATAAGCCATTATTAGCCTTATTAGAGATAAGATATTTTCCATTAATGTCTTTTAGATGTGCGGGATGATCAGATGAATAAATTAATTGCTCAACAAATTTACCAGATATTTGTTCCATTATTAAACCCTAAATTATTATGATTCATGCATTTTGTATAAAATTTGAGAGACAAAGAATTGACTACTCACCTAATGTTAGGTTATATACTTAAGCAACTATATTATATCAATAATTTAGTAATATGGAATTATATTTTGCTTTGTAATTAACATTATTTGCGCTGATAAAGCATAGCTGTGTTATGTTTGCTAAGCATGAAATTAATTGTATCCAGTTATTACTTCTTTTATTCAATTGATCTTCATAAACGACACTCTGAAATTTAATTGATTAGCTATCTGTATTCATAAGCAGTTAATCAGAATGCATGTGTGCACCAAAATTTTAACCCAGTACAAAAAACTAATTTAAATGGAAAGGATCTTTTTACTGTGCTTGGTATATATGATTAACTACGAAATAATCAACGAATTAGTACTTCCATCATATAAATGGTTCTGGCAAATGTATAGGATTGATTTGTGATACTCAATGCAACAATGTTTATTGTCAAAATAATATTATGCAGATTTTATATAATAAGATACAGATTTAAACTAAAATATTGCCGAGGTGAAACTAGGGAGAATTTTTTTGATTGTATTGTGATTATTTACGGATAGTACTGACTGAATTGGTTGCGGGGGCTGGATTTGAACCAACGACCTTCGGGTTATGAGGTATAAACCACCGTAACGACATTTTATGTCATAATTGGACAATATCAGACAAATCAAGACAAATCAATATGTTGCACTTACGATGTGGTTATAACCTATTGTATCATCCTGTCATGGATTAAGAAATTTAAGTACATTCGTACAAATTTTTAAGGACAAACCATGACACAAATCCAAATTTCAAAAAAATATGGTGCAGACGTTCAAATGTACCCCAAAAAAAATGGTGACATAACTTATTACGCTTGTTATCTAGATCCAAATTATCTAGACAGGAATGGAAGACCAATGCGCAAAAGGGTGCGCGTTGGTAATCACAGTGAGGGAATAACACAAGCAAAAGTTAAATCAAAAAGTATAGAACTTTCGCTTAAAGCTGAAAGGGGTGAAATTGTAGATAAAGTACCCTTCAGAAAGGAAAAATATACTCTAGCACAACTTGCCGAAATCTATTTTACATACATGAGAAAAACCAAATTAACACTTGATGATGAGGAGAAGAACAAACGGGTTGAAACAAATATTAAAAATGATGAATCAAGGTTCAGATTACATCTTAATATTTTCTCAAACCGTAATCCTGAGGAAATTGATGATGAAGAAATCGAAGAACATACCTTATTTTTAAGACAACGACCACTATCAGAAAGTACAGTTAATAGTGTTTTAACCCTTATGTTATCTATATATAATCTAAGTATCAAGAAGAAATTAATTACAACTAAGCCAGTCATTCAAAAAATTACTGGTTTTGACAATACTAGAGAAAGATTCTTAACGCTTACAGAAATTAATCAATTAAAAGAAGCTACTGCTAATAATCTCATAATTGACATGTTTGTTAAACTTTCTCTCTCTACTGGTGGCAGGCTTGAAACCATCAGGCATATTAAAGTGAAAGATATCAACTTTGACACAAACACTATCATTTTAAATGATTTCAAAAGTTCAGCCTCAGGTAGTAATAATCTTAGATATTATGGTTACTTCAATCAATCTATAAAAACGCAATTAATGTATTTTGTCAAAGGCAAAAACTATAACGATTATATTTTTGCTAAAAGTGATAATCAAACCCTATTTGGCAAAGAATATTTTCAAAATCATCTTCGTAAAATATTCGATACTTTATTTAACAAAGGAATTGATGAAAACGATCGTAAGCACAGGATTGTTGTTCATTCATTAAGGCATACGTTTGCTAGTCATTTGGCAATTAATGGAACACCAATCTATAAAATTCAAGTTTTAATGAATCATGCAACTCCAAAAATGACCCAAAGATACGCAAAATTATCACCTGAGTTTGGCATTGCAGAAGTAAATAAACTATCCTTTCTTTAGCCTTTCATTTTTAATTAAGTTTGGTAACACATTTATAAAGGATCATAATATGTTACCAAACAAAACATCTCAAAAGAAATTTTTCTGGCTAAAACTTCATCACGATTTTTTTAATCGTGATGAAATTCGCATTATCGAATCTCAACCCAATGGTAAAGACTATATCATTTTTTACTTAAAGCTTATGCTTAAAGCCATTAATGATAATGGCAAGCTAATGTTTAAAGATACCATCCCCTATACTCCAGAAATGCTGGCTTCAATCACGAATACTAGCATTGACACTGTCCGAGTGGCAATTGATGCTTTTGTTAAACTCGGACTGATCACACTACTTGATGATGGTGCATTATTCATGCAAGAAGTCCAAAAGTTAGTTGGCTCTGAAACACCTGATGCAGAACGCAAACGCGTTGCACGAGCTAAGCAAAATTCACAACCAAAGTTACCACGTGCGGACAAAAAGCGGACATTGTCCGGACAGTCTTCGGAACATGTCACGCTAGAGAATAAGAGTATAGAGTTAAAGAGTAAAGACAATATAACCCCATATATCCCCCAAACCGATAATTCAAAATACGAATTGGGGATTGTTGGCGTCTGGTTAGAACATCTTAAAAACCTAAATTGTAATTTTACCGAAACTGAAATTTCAGCTATTTCTGAATTTGCCAAATACAAATCTGAAGCTGGCGAGTCTGTCACCAGCCAACAAATCAATCTAACCCTTGAGCGACTGATTGAACATAAAAATGCTGGTTACGATATTAGCCGCATGATCAGGCATTCCATTGCCAGCGGATATAAAGCAGTCATGACACCTACCAAAGATTTTTTAGTTAATGGTGTTGTTAAGCCAATTGTTAGTGGTAAGTATCCAGCAGCCGAATACATCACCCCAGAATCAAACCAGCAAAAGCGCGAGCTAGCCAACTATCTGGAAAGTTGTTATTTGCGAAAACTAAATCCAAAAACTAAATCCCCACTTAACTCAGAAGAGTTAGCTTGTATTGCCAAACATAGAACGCGTCAATCCAAAAGTTCGCCCTATATTGGTTGGTTCGATTATATCTATCAGAATGAAGTTCTGACTGGTATTTGCTTGTTAGACCAGAATTTGGATGGCATTGCTACAGTAGCCAAACCAGTTGCCGCGTAATTAACCGTATTTGCGTGTATAGGAGCAATGCATTATGCATCACATACAATCATATCGTTCAAATAGCGGGTTAATATGCAGTAGTAATATGTGTTTGCCACATATTGGGTCTGACTGTCGTCAGTTGCGTGCGTTGTTCCTTGGACATCCACACCCACGCAATGGGGCATTATCAAGCTCTAGGGAGCTTTCCATGCAGGGCGAAGCCCTCTTGTTTGGTTCTTTTGCTGGACGCTGCAATCACCAAGCAATTCACCCGCCACCGTCGCGCTTCGCACGAGACCAACCCATTTCTTTACTGCGCTATCGCTTGCCTACGGTTGGCTGGACGTCAATCATAAATAGGTTGGTCTCGTGCGGCGCTTGGAGGCTTGCACTTAGACGGCGGCTCTCGCAAATGCTTTGCCAATTGTGGGCAATTGTCTGCGCTCTCAACTTCTGGGGAAGTTTCGTTGCTTCGTGGTCGTCACAACTTTGCTTGGGGCAAAGCTTGTTCCTCGTTCGTAACATCTGGGGATGTTTCTCACCAGAAACGCGGCAAATTATTCTAGGGAATAATTTTTGCTTGCGCCACTGGGGTGGCTTATTCTGCCATGCTACGCACAAAAATCTGCGCTGGACGCTTGCTTTTTGTTTGTTAGGTTCGGCTTGAATCTGACTCGCGGTTTGGTTGGAGTTATGGGGCGGTTTTGTTTTTTTAGTCTTTTTATCATTTCATTTTTTATTTAATTTTTTTAATACTTAATCTTATTTCTGGAGTTCATTATGGACAATCTAAATCATCAATTAATGGATGGCTTATACAAGTTGTTGACAACTAAGCCTGTTGATTTTATTTTACAGCATAGTTTGCTAATTGGTTTTATTACGGGTGTAATCTCATTAATGCCGTTTGTAATAAAACAGATCCCACACGCAGTAATTCTAATTGTGGCAATTCTCACTGCTTTTTTTATCAGCAACTCATTAGACTTGAGTTTTAGCCAAGCATTGTATTCTGCCAAGTTTTACATAGTGGCCAATCTTATTGGCAACTATGTAATCGGCTGTGTTTTGGGTTTTGTTATTGCTAACCTTATTCAACATATTCGAGGAGAACATGATCATGTTGCAAACAACTAATGACTTAATGGCGTATTCAGTTACCGCAGGGTACTTAATGAATAACATGGGCTATCTAGTTGCAGCTGGTGGCTTATCGTATAACCTGCCGCAACTCTTCAAGCTTAAATCTGAAACAGGTTATATTGTACGGGCTGGAATAATGTCTTTAGCGAGTCTCTCCATTATTCCAGCCGCAATGATTATGCCTGAATCATATCCGATGGCTTTAAAACTAGTTACATGGGGTTGTTGCTTTATGAGTGGGATTATCTTTACTACTTATGGCGCACGTAAACTCCAAGCTAAGTTTAGTTTGTTGTTTAGTCGCTTTACGGTTAAAAGCAGTGTTCGCCGTGGTGCTAAGACTGATATTCGTTATATGGCTAAGGAATTGCCAGCAATTCCAAATTATAATCCGTTAAAGTTCATTAATCTAAAGAAAGGCGTATTTGTCGGTTTAGATGAGAATGTGAAACCAATCTATCTGCAAAATGCAGATGATTGGTATAAACGCCACTTTCTTATCGTCGGCGCAACCAGAAGTGGCAAAGGTGTAGCAATGCAGTATCTTGGTGTTCAAAGTCTGATGCTGGGTGAAACAGTAGTCTTTTTAGATCCTAAAGGAGATAAGTATATGCCGCATATCTTCAAAGAACAATGCGAGAAGTTAGGCGTACCTTATACTTTTATTGACTTAACTCAAAATGCAGCACAAATCAACTTAATTGCTGATTTTACGGCGCGAGATTTAAAAAACTGTTTAGTTGAAGCCTTCTCACAACGTGAGATGGGTTCTGAATCTGATGTTTACCGTAAGAATGAGCAGGAGTTTTTAGAGAATCTGGCTAATTTTATTTCACAACAAAACCAGACTGACAATTTACAAACCAACTCAAGCGTAAAAAGCTTAGCTGAATTATGTCGTGACTATGATTTAAGTCGTTATGCTGATAAATATAAATCCTCTGTTTCGGATTTAAACAAGCTGGTTAATATCCCAACAATTAATGCAGCAAATGGCAAATCAATATCTGAATTAATTAGTGCTGGGGGTTGTGTTTACATTGTTGGGGATTTACTCGATGAGACCATTAAGAAAATTCAGCGTTTTATCTTCTGCCGCGTGGTGCAGCTAGCACGCAATCATTCTAATCTAATTGAGCTAAGAGGTGGTGAAGAACAAAGCATCACGGTATTTGCTGATGAACTGGTGGCGCATGTATCTAGATTTGTGGCTGAAAGTTATACCGTTAGCCTTGGTTGGGGATTAAAGATAATTAGTGCAATTCAAGATTTAAAATTGCTTCGTGGTGCACCAGCAGATATTGATCCTGAGTTTTTAAAAGGCGCCGTATTTGGTAATAGCCAGAATAAGTTATTTTATCGGGCTGATGATATTGATACCGCTGATTTCCTATCCGATATGACGGGTAAAATCCAGATTGAAGAAGAACAAAAAATTGTTACCAGAAATAGCCTTAATTCTGAGAAGCTGGATAAACAAACTCGTTTAACTCAATCTGAGCGTAATTACTTTGATAGGAACATGATTTTAAACCTCAAGCAATTTGAAGCGGTGTTTTGTGCTTCATTATCATATCGCAGTACTATTGCTTGCTTATGCAAAACTAGCCCAGTTAAAGCACCTGGTAGCAATCAAACTAATGGTAAGCAGTTGATTAAGGTTGAAGATAAGGCTGTAGCTCAAGCTGAAGAAATAAATCACTCGCTAGCCAATCAAGCCAATGACAATACTAACCAAGCTCATTCGTTTGTTGAGCAGTGGCAACAGCAAAATCAACAAACTAAAGCAACTAAGGAAAGTCATAATTTAAATGGAGAACATCATGCACGCAATAAGCAATCAACCACAGGCGGCACAACTACCACCAGTGACAACAACCAAGCTCAAAAAGCCAGCACCAGCAAATCTGATTACTTGTTCTAAATTACCGCATGCAGCTAAAATGGCAATCTTTAATCAGCGAATTAATACCGTGTTGAGATTCTTGATTGATGAAAATTACTCAAGCTTAGAAAACTCAGCTTTATTGCTAAACGTTCCCAAGCAAACCGCTATCCGAGTAACTAAGCATTTATGTGATAAAAACTATCTTAATAAAATTGAAGTTGACGTTGGTTTAGCCAGAAAAATATCAGTATTTCAGCCTACTAACACAGGGCTTATGTTTGTAATGGCAGATGATGAAGCATTACCCGAGCTTAGAGAAGTTGCCAAAGTTGGCGCAGCTACCATTTACCATGATTTGAAATTGCAACAAATCAGATTTAAGCTTGAAGCTCAAGGTTATCACAGCTTTCAAAGTTCTTGGCATTTAACCAGAATCCTTCGAAAACGCAGTGAAAAACCGCCTAAAATTCCTGATTATACTTGCATCAATCCTGATGGTAATAAAGTAGCTATTGAGTACGAAAGGACAATTAAAACCAGAAAACGCTATCAGGAGATTATCGGGCAATATATGGACATCAAAGAGCGCGAGATTATTAAGCAAGTGATTTATTTCACTGATGATGGTTTTGCTGAGAAGTTAAAGCTGCTATTTGCTGGGATAGATTTTATTTACCGTAAAGGTAAGACCGAGAAATGTACGCCTGAGCAGTTAGAATATTTTAGATTTTTGAATTAGGTTAAAATTAAGACTAATATGTAAAGGTTTAGATTTAATCTGACAGTTCTTAATATTATAAGTTATACTTCGTGGGCTAGCCCATGAAGTATAACAAGTTAAAAGGATTGTTAAAATGTCTAGTATCGCAGAAAAAATCATTAAACCCAAACTTGGAGTTTTGGAATTAGCTAAACAGCTTGGTAATGTTTCCAAAGCTTGTAACGTAAGTAATGGGTTATTCAAGAGATAGTTTCTATCGCTTTAAGCAACTATATGAAAATGGTGGTGAGGAAGCGCTTCAAGAAATTAGCCGTAAAAAACCAAATATCAGAAATCGCGTTCCTGACTATATTGAAGAAGCAGTTACTAATCTTGCTATTGAGAATCCAGCGCTTGGTCAAGTTCGAGTGTCACATGAACTCTCGCAACGTGGGATAATGATTTCAGCTAGCGGAGTTAGGTCAATTTGGTTACGTAATGATCTTGAGACTTTGAAAAAGCGCTTAAAAGCATTAGAAGCAAAAGTCGCCCAAGATGGTATACTCCTAACAGAAGATCAGCTTAAAATGCTTGAGAAAGCTAAACTTGAAAAAGAAGCTCATGGTGAAATAGAAACAGAACACCCAGGTTATCTTGGTTCACAAGATACATATTTTGTTGGCACCATGAAAGGTGTCGGCAGGATCTATCAACAAACCTTCATTGATACTTATTCTAGAGTAGCATTTGCACAGCTATATACAGAAAAAACAGCAATTACCGCTGCACATGCACTAAATGAGAAAGTTATTCCTTGGTTTAATGAACAAGACGTGCCACTATTGAGAGTATTAACTGATAGGGGTACTGAATATTGCGGTTTGGTTGAAAATCACGCTTATCAATTATATCTTGCACTTGAAGATATTGATCACAGTAAAACTAAAGCTCGTCACCCTCAGACCAACGGTATATGCGAAAGGTTCCACAAAACAATTAAAGAAGAGTTTTATAGCGTAACATTCAGGAAAAAAGTCTACCATACACTGGAAGAACTTCAAATTGACCTTGATTTATGGATTCGCAAGTACAATGAATTTCGCCCACATTCAGGAAGGCATTGCTATGGTAAAACACCAATGCAAACATTTTTGGATGCAAAACATATTGCTCAAGAAAAAAGATGTGATATGCTTATGGAGAAATCTGACAGTTTCAATGAGCCTACAATCTCAGTAAAAACTGTCAGTTAAATCGTGAGTGTCAGATGAAGTCTAAACTTCTACAACTAATCACAAGCGTGTATCGCAAGCCATGCGCAGTTTCATTTATCATTATAGAAACTGCGCATTAAAAACTATGTATTTTCAGATATAAATACTATATTATTAATTTAACACAAAACCTCTAATAATTAAAGTTACTACTGTTTTTTCATATCTATATTTTTTAAATCATTTGTCCACCTGAAATTTCAATACGCTGAGCATTTACCCATTTAGCCTCATCTGTACATAAGAAAGCTACAACTCCACCTATATCTTCTGGCAATCCAACTCTACCTAATGCTGTATTAGTAGCTATGATTTTGTTCATGTTTGCATTATCACGAACAACTCCACCACCAAAATCAGTTTCAATAGCTCCAGGAGCAACTACATTTGCCCTAATTCGTCTTTCCCCTAATTCTTTTGCTTGATATTTTGTCAATGTTTCAATTGCTCCTTTCATAGAAGCATATGCCGAGAATCCGTTTAAACAAAATCGAGTTAATCCAGTTGAAACATTTACTATACCACCACCATCATTAATGACTCTCAAAGCTTTCTGAGTTAATAAATATGTGCCTTTAAATTGAACATTATATAAAGTATCTAACATCTCTTCAGTGGTTTCTGAAAATGACTTATTAATTCCAATTCCCGCATTATTGATAAGATAGTCAATTTTATCAATACCAAACTTAGATTTAAGCTGTTCACCAAGAGTGTCAAAAAACGTATCAAATATGCCAAAATTAGTTATGTCCAATTGAATGGCAATCGAATTTTGACCAAGACATTTAATTTCATTGACCACCTCTTCGGCTTTGACTTCATTACCATTATAAGTCAAGATTACATCTAGACCTTTTTTAGCAATTGCAAGCGCCATGCTTCTTCCCAAACCACGGCTTCCACCAGTAACCAATGCTATTTTATTAGTCATTTATCTTTTTTCCTTGTCATATATTATCAATATCACTCATGTACTAATAAATGTCTTGTGCTAAACAGGCACAGAAAACTACTTCCAATACATTTCTATATTATATCATTATAACATTTGCTTATAATCAATGTAGCGACAATTGGGAATTCTTAAATAACTTTTAAAAAGAAGACAAAATATAAGAGAAACCTGGCATCGCTTCAGTTTCAAACAAATTCAAGTTCAGGTATGGAAAATAATGCTAGGCTACAGTATTAATACAGTCAATTACTACATTCTAAGGCTGTAATTAAATCTCAACTGCAGCATAGCTCTTCAATCGTCATAGCGCCAATTTTGGCTTCATCTAAAATTTTAACAATCTAATTCTAGTTAATTTATTTAGTAATAATATTCCTCAATTTGATAAATATTGCAATTATAAGTGGCACTATTATACGGATCTATAACAGATGATTAATGGCACTACGTGTGCCAATAATCTCTACTTACGCAATGATATATAAAATTAATGAATGATTGTTGTAATGGTGTAACTGTTTTGCGTGTAACTAAATAAGAATCTATTTCAAATGCACTCCAATCAGGAAGCACTTTAATTAAGTTTTCTTTTTGAATATCTTGAATACAAAGTGAATCCCACGTTCCAAAGATAAAATCAGACGCTAGCCCGATTCTTCTTAAATGAAGTGGATTGTTTACCCTGATTGGAACATTTGATGTATCAAATAAAAACTCTTTATTTGTCTTATGATTTTTTAATACTAAATGGTCTAGAGGAATCTTATTCACATCAACGGTTCCAATTACATTATGATTAACCAATTCTTCTGGTTCCGATGGTATACCATATTTAAATGCATACTCTTTTCGGCAATATAAATATGCGTATTCTGTTCTCAGAAATCTATTTTCAAGATTCATGTTATCTATCGGTCTTACAGATAAAACTATATCAGTGTTATCAGTTGGCCAACTTGTAATATTTATTGTAAAGTCTGTATTTAATTGTGTGTTCGGGTTTAATTTAATAAACTCATCTAAGACAGGACAGATAAGTTCATAAGATATTGCCGCTTCCATACTAATATTCAGAACTCCAGAATTCTTATTTTTTCTGATGCTTTTATTGTATTTATTTACAACCTCTTGAGTATAAGTAGATAAATGTTTAAATTGGCCATACATATACTCTCCAAATTTTGTTGGTTTAAAACTCCTAGATGTTCTGGTAATTAATGATTTACCCAGAGTATACTCTAAATCTGTTATATGTTTACTTACTGTTGAGGCTTTCATATTTAATAATTCAGCGCATTTTTTAAAACTCTGAGCATCGTACAATTTAATAAATAATGCAAGGTCATCCAGCATTTTATACTCCTATTTATTCTTAATAAAGATTATTATTACAATATGATATAAACAGTATTGTAACACATTGATTCCCTAAAATGCATTTCATAAATTCAATAACAGGATATATGAGTACTCATATACTAAGTTAATATTCCTCCTGTAAGCAAAACCAAACATTTAAATGAAATTTTTAAGGAAGAAATGATCATGAGAAACACCAAAAAAGTTATCCTATCTACAGTATTATCAAGCGTTCTATTTGGCGGTGTCGCAAATGCATGCAGTACGTTTGCTGTTCCAGTTCATAGTTCAAATTCAATATCTTCTCCAGTAACTAATGTTGTTGGTGTAAGAACAATGGATTTCGAAGAGGGATTATCTAACCCATTGGTTTATGGATTAGTCAAAGACTCTAACGTGAGTACAGTTGATACATCATATACTAGTAAAAAAGACGGAGCAATTTCTAACCCAGCAAAATGGACTAATACTTTCCAGTTTCTAGGTAAAGGAATGACAGAAGGACGTGCTATTGAAGGAATAAATAATGCTGGAGTATATATGGGTGGTCTATATCTCCCAAATATTACAAGCTATCCTCGCTACAATGCAACTCTGAATAAACCAGCTCTTGGAGTATTTGATATACCCCAGTCCTCACTTTTTATGGCTGAATAAGCAATTCAAGTTGAGTAAATCGTTCTTTAACAAGTTGGTAATTAAAAAATAA
>RXKA01000050.1 GCA_003962985.1 Pseudomonadota bacterium
TGGAAAAGCTTTAGAAGAATTACCAAATCAAACTCAAATTGCTGGAGTTGCACTAAAACAGCTTAAAACAATTTTCTCAGATGAAGAAATTGCAAAACGAAATGAGAAAGTAATTGAGGCTAAAAATGGTTTTAGATTAGCGCAAAAATCATTATTCGATTTGGGAGCAGAGTTACAAAAAAGTTCTGATTTAATTAATAAATTGGGCCAATCTTTATCTACTAATTTAATAGAAAAAGGGCAAAAATTACAACAAGGAATTGACTTCTCTAAAATATCAAGGGAAGGCTTCTTTGCTAGAGCCAATTTCGGAGCTGGTGCATTTACAAAAAATGCAAATGAAGCGTCCGCTAATATTTCTGATTTAATTGATAAAACTTTAATCAGTCGTCAAAACCTTAGACAAAATACTTCTGAGAAACTATTCGGTGAATTAAGTAACATTAGAACTGCTTCGCTTGTTCAGGTTAGGCAAAGTGCTGAAAATAATGCTGGTAAAGGATTAGGAAATATTAATGATGCATCTAAGAAATTGACAGCCGAATTTGATAAAATATTTAAAAATATTGGTTTTGATATAAATACATCCGCTTCCGATATTAATCCAGAAAATATAAATAAATATATTGAGGGAGTAAATAAAGTTATTGGACAAATTGGCGGTCCTCTTGGAACAACTATTACGGCGGCGGCTGATGAAATTGGTGATCCAAAAATAATTGGCGATTTCGTCGGTAAACTAAGAGGGTTTTTAGAGAACTTAGAGAAATTACGTTTTGAATTCGATAATGGTAATAAAACATTAACAGCAGAACAACAAAATGGAATTTTAAGAATTGGTCGTCAAGCAAGAGAAAATATCCGCACAATTGGATTTGAAAATAATGCTAATTTACGTATTTTAGGAACAAAAAATGCTGGTGAGATAAATCTAACTCAAGGTGCGGCTGGATTTGAGGTATCTGAAGCATTACGTAATTTCACTGATGAAATAAAGAATTTTGGAAAAGTTGGATTACCCAAAATACAAGGAGAATTTTTAAATTCTACTAATAGAATAAATAATTTAGCTGGATTCCAACAAAACCAAAATACGCTCAAGGGACTCTTAAATCTTCAATCAAGCGCCTCGCCATTAACAAGTTCACTAACATCTAATATAACATCAACAGATCAACTAAGCCAATTAGCGCAATCTTTATCTATAAGACAAAGTGTTGGAGAAGCTACACAGGAAGAAAAAGATACCCTATTTGAAATCCAAAAAGCCCTACAAGACATTACGGCTGAAGATGTAAAAATAAACATTGAAAGACAAAAGGGTTTAGATTTACTTAAACTCCAAACCGAAAACGCCAAAGAGTTATATAGATTACAATCTACATTTGCAGATTTTAGGGCCGCTGAAGCTGTAGAAACTGCAACTAATAATATCAGAGTTGGATCATTCAGATATTCAGATTTAGGTAATGTTGCTAAAACTCAATTTGATTATGGTATTAGTGATTTCAAACGAGATGCTGTTCTAGGTGTTGCTGATGTGAGCCAGCAAATTAAGAAAAGCTTTTCCGAAGCAACCGCATCAATAATTAAAGATGGTGTAAGTTTTGGTACTGCATTTAAAGGGGTATTATTAAGTGTTCTTGGAAGCATAGTAGATAAAACTTCAGCTATTGGAACTGAATTCTTATTCAAAGGGTTGAGCACAGCAGGACAAAGCATTCTTTCTACGTTCTCGACTGGCGGATTAGTATCTAATGGTTCTGGAGTTAAAGATGACGTTCCTGCGTTACTAACTGGTGGAGAGTATGTAATCAAGAAATCTGCTGTTAATAAAATTGGTAAAGCAAAATTAGATGCTATCAATTATGGAAGCAATGACGCTTTAATTAATTTACAGAATGAGTTTGCTTATAATGATCCAAAGCGTCCAACCTCTGGTTACTATGCTACTAGCAATGCTTTGAGTTCTTTCGGATTAACTGATACAGATATATCAAGAACAAACGCTACTAAGTTTGCTCGCGCCGATACTTTTTATCAATATCAAAAAGATAAATATGATTATGATATTCAAGAACAAAATGCACTAAAAGCTTTCAATCAGCAAAAGAAAAATAGGGCTTATGGAGCTATATTTAGTGCTGCATTAGGTGTTGCTGGAGCAGGATTAACATCTGGATTAGGCTCTATTGCCGGAAGCGCGGTTAAAACTGGTGGAACGTATGTCAACTCTATTACTTCAAGTTCTCCATATGGAGATGTTTATGGGAATGTTGGATTGAGACGTAATATGGGTGGAATAATTCCGGTAAATAAATATGCTTCTGGAGGAATGATTTTCGGTGGTCAATCATCAACTGACAATATTCCAGCAATGTTGACCGCTGGTGAATATGTGATTAGAAAAGATCGTGTAGATAAACTTGGTACTAATATTCTGGATAAATTAAACTATGGTTACGCTGGTGGGGGCGTTGTATCTGCTCCTCAAGGAGCTGGTTCATCTAGCGTATTGCAAGGATTAAATGATATAGTTGAAGGATTAAATAAAAATAATATTAATAATCAATCTGTGGCTAATATCACTAATAATATTAGTATTAATATTGATTCTAATGGAAAAGTTAATTCTTCTGTTCAAACAGATGTAAATAGCAAAGAAGACTCTAAAGAAAAACGAAATAACAAAGAACAAACTGCCGCATCTGCAAAACAACTTCAAGTAGCAATATTGGAAGTAATTAATAAAGAATCTAAACAAGGCGGAAGTATTAGAGCTATAATAGATTCAAGAATAGGTAAGGGTTAAATATGGACGAATTAAATGGTCTGCTTACTAATAAAAACAACCAATTAGTATTCCTGAATTCATCAAAAATTTGCGGGGTTCAATCCGTATCTTTGTCATATGTAAAACCATTACGCCCATTCTCATATGTCGGTGTTAAAAGCGCGGTTCCATATGTATATCAAGGAGAGAAAATAACATCAATTACTATTGATAAACTATTAATTGATAAAGATTTCTTTTGGTCTTACACTGGTAATGTGCCAATAAATGGTTGTATATTAAAATCTACTCAATTTACTAATACAAATGTATCATTTATCTCAGGATATTTAACTTCGTACGTTCTTAACTGCCAACTTGGACAAATTCCACAAATTTCAGTACAAATTGAAAGTAGATATGATGCTGGATCATTAAGTGGTATTGAATCAAATGATCTTAAATCTAATTTATATTGCATATCAAAAACTCCATTCGATACAAACTATATTTCAATTGGAGCCGCTAAATTAAATAATAATTCACAAATAGTAAATTCTATAAGTGGATATTTGGGAACATCGCAATTGTTATCTGGTGATTATTTTGTATTTACTGGAAATGGCAGCCTTTATTCTGGCATTGTAACTGGTGTAAGTTCCAATTCTTTTAATTTGTCATATACACCTCCATCAACTGACATAACTGGTATTGGATATAAATATATAAACCCTAAAAGAATAGGGCCGGGTTCTATTGACCTTAATATTTCTGATTTTAATACTAATAGAGTTAATTCAATTAAATTAGAATTAAATATGAGGAGAATTCCTATATATACGATATCATCATGCGTGCCTAAAGAAACTTTGTTGGAAACGCCATCTCCTATAAAAGTCGATGTAGAATTAGAGGTTAATGACTATCAATTGCAAAAAATAACTTCATACCCATCACAAAGAAAAATAATTGATTTATCATTTAATTTGTTAGATTATGATGATGGAAGTATAATACAGAGCTATAATATAGGCAACATGGAATTAGTAGGAGAAACATACAGAACTACTGTAGATGGCAACACAGTTTGCAATCTAAGTTTTATTAATTATTTATAATGAATATATTAGGTAATAAAATTGGTTTTTTTATTGATGGCTCTGGAATATTAGCTGAATCAATTAGTTTATCTCAATCTAATTCTTTAGCTAATAATAGATTTATAGGAACAAATTCAACAAACTATTTTGCCCCACAGGGTCCGCAAAAAATAGATGTGAGTATTAATTATTTGCTGAATCTTGCCACAGATCCAGTATTTAAAACTTTATCAGCATACAAAACAAATTTTAATAATGTTCCATCATCTTTAAATATTGGAGGAATTACTGGTTTATTTTATTTGAATAATTATTCGTTCAGAATAGAGCCAAATTCTCCAGTGTTCATTTCATCATCTTATACTAATTATAATAACATCACTGGTTATTTGACTGGAATTCAGTATGATTTAGTTGGAGACATCAATGATAGAATTGCAACTTCATGTTCAACATTTTTCAGTGGATCTGCGGGGCGGTTAGATGATATTTTTAGTGTAAGTTATAATGTGCAATTAAATTGGAAACCGCAATACAAAATTGGATCTAAAATGCCATATGGTATGAATTTATTATCTGTTGATGAAACAATAGAAATAGAAACTAATATATTTAATGACATAGATTTTTATGGTAACACAGTAAATGAAATATTATCTGGATATAATAATTTAATACTAGCACCTCCAATATCGAATCCATTGGCAGCTTATCAAATTTTTGATTTGAGTCAAAGCGTGGTTCAATCAATATCGACACCTATAGCGAATTCTTCTTTTATAAGAAACAAATATTCGTTTACAAAATCATATTAAAATGAGTACATATAGTTTTAGAAATATATTTTTAAATTTAAGCGGCAGTATATTTCCAACTTATTCTATTGAATTGTCTTCTCAAGCTGATACAGATACTTATTTTAATAGAGAAAATAAATATTCAACAATATTACGTGCTAAAAACCCAATCAAAAATTCTTTAAAAATATCCTACCCTTTAACTGGTTATGATATAGTTAGAAATTATATTGTCGATGATTATAATAATATATCTGGATCTTTCGGTGGATTCTATTTTAGCGGAGCGAAATTAAAAAGCTATTCTTTTGGATTGAATCCTAATAGTGAAATAATCATAAATGCAGAATTTAATTTCTGGGGTCCGATCACTGGATCATTCCAAACTTTCAATCAAATACAATTAACTGGAATAGAAAAATTAGACACTAGTAATATAACATTTACCAAT
>RXKA01000047.1:0-5021 GCA_003962985.1 Pseudomonadota bacterium
CGTTCTTTACTGCTGGTGTTGGTGCGACTACTTTACCATTGGCTATTTATTCAATGTTAAAGATGGGGGTGACTCCTGAAGTTAATGCAGCTTCAACTGTCATTATTCTATGTACGCTAGTTTTAACCTCAGTTGCCACAAAAATATCTCCGCAACTCTTTAAGTAAAGAATAATTTGGTGAAAAAAATATTTATCGCAGTTATTTTATTGCTAACTGTTATTTCGGCTATTGCTGATTCTAATTTTAATTTGTTTATTGGTTCGAATTATATTGCAGATTCTACTGTTAAAAGATTCCAACAACAGAATAATTGTACGGTAGTACAAAATTTCTTTAATGATAATGAAGAAATGTTAGCTAAAATCGCTGCTGGTGCTGAGGGTTATAGTGCGATTGTTGCAACTAGTTATGCGGTACAGCAGTTGGCATTAATGGGTAAAATTAAGCCCTTAGATAAAACTAAATTGCCAAATTTGAAGAATATTGATCCACAATTTCTTAATCAAGCGTATGATTTAGGTAATAAATATTCCGTTCCATATGCGTATACACCGGTTTTTTTAGCATATAATCAGGAAAAACTAAAACAATTAGGAATTAATCCAGATTCGTGGGCGGTTATTTTTGATCCACAAATTCTAAAAAAATTGGATGGTCGAGTTACTGTTTTTGATTCTTCGCGTAATGTAATATCTGCGGCGTTATTGTATTTAGGTAAGGATCCTAATTCTACCAATCGTCAAGATTTGAAAGCTGCGCGTGCTGTAATAGAACGTGCTGCACCATATTGGGCTAAATATGATAGTGATAGCTACTATCGTGGTTTACTGCGTGGTGATGTATGGGTATCTATGGCATATTCTATTGATATTTTCAAGACAATTCAAGATGCTAAAACTGCGAATCTAAAATATCATATTGCAGCTTCATTGCAAAAAGAGGGTAATATGATGGAATTAGATAATTTAGTTATTCCTGTCTTTAATAAAAATGATCAATTGGCATATAAATTTCTTAATGCAACATTAGATGCTCAAAGTGCCTATGAACTTTCATCGGTAACGGGTTCAAGTGTACCAAATGTGCCTGCGATGGCGAAATTATCGCCAGAAGTTAAAAATACTCAGTGGATATACCCAAAAGACATGAAGAAAATGTATGTCTTTAAGGCTTATGATCCTAAAACGAGGATTATGATTAATGAAATGTGGACCGGAATTAAAATGAATGGTTCATGTGGTTGTGAGAAATAGATGCATTATTAGTTAATATTCTGTTGTTACAAAAGGGGCAATATAATATTCTTATGGTGAAATTCAATAAAATTCTGTCAATAGTTGGCTTTTCATGTTTAGTTAATATAGCTCATGCTGAACGGGTGCTAAATGTTTATACTACCTCAAATTACATTGCTGATAGCACAATTGAAAAATTTCAACAAAATTGTAAATGTCGTTTGGCGCTAAGCTATTTTGGTGACCCGCAGGAAATGGCTGCAAAAATTGCTGCTGGTGCAACAGGGTATGATGTGATTATCGGCACAGGCTACGCTATTCAAGATTTGTATAAAATGGGTAAATTAGATACTATTCGGTTGCCGCAAATATCAGCTCTTACCAATGTAGACTCCAAATTCTTGCATCAATCATTTGATCCGCAAAATGCGTTTTCAGTGCCGTATGCATATACTATGACCGTTGCTGGATATAATAAAACCAAATTAGATAAGCTTGGTATTGTTCCTGATACGTGGGCAGTTTTTTTTGATGAAAAATATTTAAAAAAATTACAAGGTCACGTTACAGTATTTGATTCGCAGCGCAATGTATATGCAGCAGCCTTATTATATCTTGGTAAAGATCCTAATTCAACTAATCCAAATGATTTAGCTCTTGTGCGTAAAGTCATTGAAAAAGCATCACGATACTGGGCTCGCTATGATAGTACAACGTATTACCGCTCACTCTTAAATGGTGATGTGTGGTTAGCTATGAGTTATTCAAATGATTTATTTAATGCCTTACAAGATGCAAAAAAAGCTAAATTAAACTACCAGCTTGCGGGTATGGTACAAAAAGAAGGCAATATGATTGAGCTTGATAATTTGGTGATTCCTGTCGCGGCTAAAGATAAGCAATTAGCGTATCAATTTATTAATCAGGTATTACAACCACGTAGTGCCTATGATTTAAGTCAAGAAACAGGTGCTAGTGTGCCAAATGCTAAAGCGGTAAGTATGCTCTCACGGCAACTAACTAATTATTCGTGGATTTATCCGCGCCGTGATCAGAAAATTTATGGTTTTACAGCATATCCGCCCAAAACGCGTATTTTAATAAACGAAGTGTGGACTGAATTAAAAATGGAATGCCATTGAAACTATTTATTCGCTTAATACGCAAAATTCCAGCTTCTATTTATCGTATATTTCGCATCCTATATCGAGTAACGAAATATTTTAATCATTGCAATGGACCAATAGTAGCCAATAGTCTAACTTTTACTTTTGCATTAGCATTTATCCCATTTGTAGTTTCACTAACGGTATTGGTATATCTAATGCCATTATCACGGCAGCTAATTGATGGAATAGAGCATTTTTATCTCAATATCTTTATTCCACAGAGCGGAGAAGAAATTTACCATCTTTTCCGCATCTCATTTGCTCATTCATCTAATCTTTCCATGCTAGGTTTATGTTCGTTAGTAATCTCGTGTTATGCTTTGATGTTTGCCCTAGAGCGACACATTAATATAATGTTTATGCGCCGTAGAAACCGTCCTTTTTGGTATTCTGTTATATCATTTAGTGGCATTATTAGTATAAATCTTCTATTTGTCTATTATTTGGGCTATGTCGTGGTGCATTTATATCGAGTTTTTCCGAGTGTAGAGGACTCTCATTTTGTCTCACTTTCATTGGCACATTTTGATACCTTTGTGGCTTTTTTACTGATTTATAAATTTATTCCTTATCGCAATATTCAATTAAAAAATGCAATAATCTGTGCATGTCTAGCAACGATATGTTTTGCTATTGTTCAGGGAGGATTTATGCTTTCAATTAGTTGGTTAAAAAATGAATACATTACACTATATGGATCTTTGGCAGTCTTACCTATTTTTTTGTTATGGATTTATAGTGAGGCTCTAATACTATTATTTTTCTCAGCGCTACTTTTTATATTTGAAGATAAACCACATTGGCATTCAAGATTTAAACGCTATAAAAAGAAATCATAGCGCTTGTTATAAACTGGGATTTATTTGCTAGCTGTAGTCGCAGATGCTGCAATTTTGGCATTTTCATCGTCAATAATTGCATCGATATTATCATCTTTATTATTAGCTTTGGATTTATTATTTGCTCCCGTACTGCTTTCATCAATTAATTCATCAATCTCTTCTGTGCCATCATTGCGTTTATCACCCGATTCAGTAGGGTACTTATAGGCGCCATTTTTTTGTAAATACAAATCGCGAACTGTTGCATATGGGTCGAGAGTCTGTTCAAGCAATTGATCTTGATCCAGATATTTTGAGCGCGCATCTAATAAATTAACGGCAAAGATTGACCATGAAATCCATGGGTCATTAATTACCCAAAATAGTGGATTGAAATAGACATCAGGTACAATACCCAATTGGTCACGAACTGTTCCTGGACCCAAAAATGGCACAAGAAAATAGCTACTATCGGTCCAACCCCATCGTTTCAGAGTATTACCAAAGGTATTTTTATATTCAGGTAATCCCAATGATGATGCCACATCAATTAGTCCGAGTAAACCAAAGGTCGTATTAAGTGCAATCCTCATCGTAGTTTGCATCGTATTCATACCATCCAATTGGAGTATATCATTACCTAAACTTACAAAATCACGCAAATTGGTATAGAAATTTGATATAGCACCACGGATTGGGTCTGGTACGTATGTATAGCCAACTGTTATTGGGCGTAGGGCATACTTATCCATTGCCATATTAACAGTAAAAACCTGTCGATTATATGCCTCATATGGATCATTTGGATTTGAGCTAGTTGCACATCCAGACAGGACAATCCCACTACTAAGAAATAATACTGATAGAAGTTTTTTCATTTGTTAGAAAGTGTGCATTGTCATGAAAGCTGAATTTGATATAAACGGCATAAGTCGAGAGTTTGTGGACTAATATCCACTAGCTTAACCGCTGAATTGGTTTTTAATTCAAGTAGTCCAGCTAAACCGCAAGTATCAATAACATCAATCTTGCTACAACATACTTCAATAATCTCGGATGATTTGATTAATGTATTGATATGTTGTAGCTCACTAACGGTATTATTTATATCCAATTTAGCAGGAAGGATGTATTTATTAGCCATTATTTTTTTTCAGCGTATCTACTTTAGTTTGTAGCTGCCCAATTAAGCCATCAATACCATTTTTTTGAATAATATCATTGAATTGGTTACGGTAAGTAGTTACAATGCTGGCATTCTCAATTTTTACATCATAAATTTTCCAATTGTTATCAATCTTAGCCAAATCATATTCAACATTAATTGGCTGAGATTTATTATCTGCATTTGGCATTGTAATAGTACTATTAACAATAGCTTTATTTTGTTTGTCACCGACAATATTACTATTTGTAATTGCAACATCAGCACCTTTAAATTTAGAGAGAGCTGAGGCATAAGAGTTAACGAGCATTTGTTTAAATAAATTAGTAACTTGTGTTTGTTGATCGGTAGTTGCTTGTTTCCAATTTGCACCCATTGCTAAGCGAGTCATTAATGTAAAATCAAACTGTGGCAAAATACTATTTTGAATCATTGTCATAGTTTGTTTGTTACTATAATTATTATTAACTGCTTGGCTTAATACTGTACCGCTGGTTTTGATTACATTACACGGAGTATTTGCTTCACAATTTTTTGCCGTTACTACAATAGTAGTATCATCTGCATATGCGCAGTTTAATGAGATTCCTAATGCTAGGATTGATATAATTTTTTTCATATATTTCATA
>RXKA01000047.1:5097-9272 GCA_003962985.1 Pseudomonadota bacterium
AGGATTTCTGCCGAACTATCAGTGGTAAATTGATAGGGTTTCTCTATTTGCATGGTAACTTTAGCTTGATAATCTTTGGGATCTAAACCAATTGCAACTACACGTCCAACCGTAAACCCAGATACCTTAACTGGTGCATTAGCCTTTAGTGAACCAATATTATTAAATTTAGCATATAAGGTATATGTATCATGGCTACCACCTTTGAAACTGGTTATATTAGCAACCTGTAGCGATAAAAATGCAATGCATACGATACCGATTAAAACAAAAACACCAACCCAAAAATCAATAACACTACGTTTCATATATTTTCCTAAAACATAAAGGCTGTTAAAATAAAGTCAATTGCCAATACAGCTAATGCAGAATGTACTACTGTACGAGTTGTTGCTGCTGATACCCCTTCTGCGGTAGCTTTGGCATTAAAACCTTGGTATACTGAGATTAGAGTTACAAATACTCCAAATACAACAGCTTTTAATAAGCCATTGACGACATCCTGTTGAAATGAAACACTATCTTGCATTTGTGACCAGAACATCCCATTATCAAGCTTCAACATTGTTACACCAACGAAGTGACTACCTAATATACCACTAGCATCAAATAATGCAGTTAATAATGGCATGGCTATAATGCCACCAATGAATTTGGGTGCAATTACGCGTTTTATTGGATCTATTGCCATAACACTCATTGCATCCAATTGTTCAGTCGCTTTCATTAAGCCTATTTCAGCGGTAATTCCAGATCCAGCCCGCGAAGCAAATAAAATAGCACACAACACAGGTCCTAACTCACGCAATAATGACAGAGCCACTAATGAACCAAGTACACTTACCGAACCAAATCTTTGGAGAGTATTATACCCTTGTAACCCTAATACCATTCCAACAAACCATCCTGACACTGCGATAATAAGCAGTGAAAGCACCCCGCTATAAAAAATTTCTTTTAAGATAAGATGTGGTCTTTTTAAAACATAACCCATACTCATGATAATTGACAGTAGCAATCTACTACTTTGCCCAAGCATAATTATAAATGAGCTAAGAGGGTGACCAATTTTTTGTATAATTAAATTTATTTTCATATTAAACCCAAATATTGTTCATAGCTTTGAGTCGCTGGATATTTGTATGCAAACGGACCATTAACTTCACCAAGGATAAATTGTTTCACCGCTGGATTAGTGGTTTTTGCTATCTCTTCGGGTGTACCTGATGCGATTATCTCACCATTTGACATAAAGTAAGTATAATCCGCAATTGCCATCGTTGCAGATATATCATGTGTTACCAGAATTGAAGTTTGCTTCAAGTGCACATTCAATTTTTTAATTAGCATGGCAATAGTATTTAGTGAGATTGGGTCTAAACCTGTGAATGGTTCATCATACAACATGAGCTGTGGATCCATCGCAATTGCTCTAGCTAATGCCACGCGTCGCGCCATACCACCTGAAAGTTCGCTAGGTTGTAATAATTGGGTTCCACTTAGTCCTACGGCTTCTAGCTTCATTGCTACGACTTTGTCGATAATGCTGGTGGGTAATTTGGTATGTTCACGTAATGCAAAAGCAATATTGTCATAAACATTTAAGTCAGTAAATAAAGCTCCAAATTGAAATAGCATTCCAATTTTTTTACGCATTTCGTTTAAGTGCCTATTGGAGATCGTGTTCATGTCATTGCCAAAAACATGCATACTGCCAGTGGTTGGGCGTATTTGCCCAGAAATTAATTTTAATAACGTTGTTTTACCACTACCGCTACCACCCATGATTGCAACTGTTTTGCCTGCAGGGATAGTCAGCGAGAGATTTTTTAAAATTTGGCGACTCTCGTCATAAGCAAATGATACATTTTCTAGAGTTATCAACTTTTTTCCAATAAATTAAACTAGTTTATTTTTGACGATAAACATCCCTTAGGTGATAAAGCCATTAAGTTTGTTATTGTTTACAAAAATAATTTTGTATTTTACGTCATTCAACAAATTCGCTACTGATGATTGAATAAACTAAATTTATAATCAAGACATTATTATACAATAATACTGTAGTAGTTTTCTAAACTTTACATTTGATTAGCGGTTTTATACTACCAAAATTGCTCTGATTTGGGGTATAATATTTTTTTGATTATTGATTATGGTATATATTGTGATTAAAGATTATTTACGGTTAGTACGTTGGGATAAGCCAATTGGTACGCTTTTATTATTGTGGCCAACTTTATGGGGGGGTTGGATTGCGTATCAAGGAGCTCCACCTTTTTCAATTCTGTTTGTGTTTGTTATGGGCGTATTTTTAACTCGTGCCGCAGGATGTGCAATTAATGATTTTGCTGATCGTAATTTTGACGGTAAGGTTGAGCGTACAGCCAATCGTCCATTGGCAACTGGGGCGATTAGACCACGATCAGCATTGGTTGTAACTGTTGTGTTAAGCCTTGCCGCATTTGGTTTAGCGTGGGCTTTTTTACAACAGTCAACATTATTATGGTCTATTCCAGCGTTATTTTTATTTGTAACCTATCCCTTTTTTAAGCGCTTTTTTCCGATTCCACAGCTTTATTTGGGTGTAGCATTTAGTTTTGGTATCCCAATGGCATTTATTGAAGCGTTGAATTATATTCCAATGGTGGCATGGTTGTTATTTGCTGCAAATATTCTGTGGGTGCTTGCTTATGATACGATTTATGCATTAGTTGATCTTCCAGATGATCTAAAAATAGGTATCAAGACTTCGGCAATCACATTTGGTTCAAAAGTTATTGAAATTATTATGTTGTCATATTTGGGATTTATCGGATTATTAATTCTATTAGGTTGTTTAATTAATGCGGGGATTTTTTATTGGCTAAGTTTGTTGATTGCTAGTGCTATGATTTATTATATCTATACGCAAATTAAAGACCATGAGCGTGGGAAATGTTTTCGTGCATTTTTACTTAATAATCGGGTTGGTTTGATTGTGTTTGTTGGTATAATGATTAATTATTGGCTGGTAAAATAAGTAATGTATTTAACTGTTGACAGCGACTTAAAATTCTTGGCTCAGATTCCCGAAGATTCTGGCGTTTACCGTTATTATGATAGTGAAAATAATCTATTGTATGTAGGTAAAGCAATTAATTTGCGTAAGCGTGTAAAGTCTTACTTTCAGCGACGTATGGACTTATCGCCGCGCATTAGCATCATGGTTAGTAAGATAGTCGCACTTGAGGTAACCATTACTGAAAATGAAGTTTCTGCCTTACTACTTGAGAGTAATCTAATCAAGACATTACACCCTAAATATAATATTATCTTTCGCGATGATAAGAGTTATCCATATATTAGAATTACGGCTCATGATTATCCATTGGTTGAATATTTTCGCGGTAAAAATAGTTCTGATGGTACTTTATTTGGACCTTATCCAAATTCATATGCAGTAAAGGAAACGTTAGATTTATTGCAGCGGCTGTTTAAACTCAGAACTTGTCAAGATAGTGAGTTTGCCAATCGTTCGCGTCCGTGTATGCTACACCAAATAGGTCGCTGTTGTGCTCCATGTGTAAATAAAGTTGATGAGCAAGAATATGGCAGTTATGTTGACTATGCGCGTAGGTTTTTGTCGGGTAATTATAGTGATTTAATTACCCGTATGACGGAGACAATGTATCAGTATGCCGATCACTGTGAATTTGAGCAGGCAGGTATGTTACGAGACAAAATAGCCTTGGTGCGAGAATTGCAAGATAGACAGATAGTTAGTGATAGTAATTTGCCGATTGATTCAGATATTATCTTAGTTGAGGAAATGGATAGTTTAGTCTTTATCTACTTAATATTAATTCGTAACGGGTTGTATGTGGGTGATAAGTGTTTTGACTTTGTGAATTATGAGTCAAAAGATTCAATTGTGGAAGCTTTTTTGGAGTCATATTATGAGAAAGAGCATACCCATAATGTATATTTGGATTATCAACTAAGTGCAGAATTTGTAACTTATGCTAAAAGAACTTTGCAAATCAATTTACGCTTTGATTTTTATGCACGGATCGCTGAATTAAAGCAAATGGGTATAAATAATCTACGTAAGATACTTGAAAATAAGCGTATTGATAATATATATCTGATAGCGAGTCAAAACTTAGCCAAGCTATTAGATCGTCCATTAATTA
>RXKA01000020.1:0-19991 GCA_003962985.1 Pseudomonadota bacterium
TAATTTAAGAGCATATCACACTAACTTTAAGGTGGCGCACTTTTATGCCGGGTTTATGCTGTCAAGTGGTGTACTTTAACACCGGGCGTGACATATTTTTAAGTTCATCACTTCCGTTAATATTAAAGACATTCTTTAACTTCATTAATTGTTTATTTATTTACTGCTGCTGGTGATATTCTATGTCCCAATCGATTCATCCAATCCGCGATTTCTGTATAAGAATAATTACGTACATATAAATCAAGGGCGTATACGACGTTGATTTTAGCTAATTATTTATTGATGCGTTATAACCAGTTTCTCTATATCTACCACATTAACGGGAAAAATTTGCTCGATAAATGTCTTCGTACAATTTCTTCTTTGATTGAAAACGGTAAATTGAGTATCTTCTAGCGGGTATAACCTTGTGATTACTGTCTAATACTACCTAGATAATATAGTTCTAAATTTAGTATAGCTAATAATTACTTGTACTATGATATTAGCGGTTAGAGCAAGTTGTGAGGTGAAATTAATTTTTATAAATTTAATAACTATTTAATAACTCATATGGAATTACAAGAGTTGTATTTAATTACAACAATGGAGTGATTGATAAAAGTACTGTTGTGACTATACAGTCCGTATAAATATGTCACGTATAACTAACGTGAGTCATATTGATGGTGATAGTACAAATATTCCACGGTATAATAGTCCAAATATATTTATAGATCTAGTTAATTATGATATTATCTTCATGACAGCTGAATTTAACCCTTATTGTGCGCTGCAATAAATGTGTACTCCGACAGCATTACCATCTTATGTTAAAATCATTGATTAGAAAGCTTTTTATAAAGGGTATTTCATGTTTAATTTAGCTCTGCAAAATCAAAGTGCCTTGCGTGATCAAATTACGCAAAATTATCGTCGTGATGAAAAAGAATGTGTCCAAAACCTATTACAGATCTTAGATTGGGATGAGGCTCGGGAAGAGCAAATTGCAACGCTTGCAACTGATTTGATTACTAAAGTACGGGCTAACCGTATTAAAGGTAAGGGTGTTGATGCTTTGATGCAAGAATTCAAGTTATCAACACAAGAGGGTATCGCTTTGATGTGTTTAGCAGAGAGCTTATTACGGATTCCTGATACTTATACCCAAAATAAATTAATTCGCGATAAAATCAAAACAGGTGACTGGAAAAGTCATACCAAGAGCAATAATTTCTTCGTTAATGCGTCAAGCTGGGGTTTGTTGTTAACTGGTAAGATGGTTAGTACAAATGGTAGTGATTCATTAGCTGATGATTTAGCGCGCGTAGTGGGTAAATTTGGTGAGCCAGTAATTCGTAAATCAATGGAAACCGCGGTTCGCTTTATGGGTAATCAATTTGTAATGGGTGAGAGTATTGATAAAGCATTGGTTGCATCAGTTGCTCCTGAAACTCGTGGTTATCAATTCTCTTACGATATGCTTGGTGAAGCTGCATTAACCGATGAAGATGCAGAGCGCTATATGCAAAGTTATGTAAATGCCATTCATGCGGTTGGTAAAGCAAATGCCGAGCGCGGGCCACGTAATGGACCTGGAATATCGGTAAAGTTATCTGCGATTCATCCACGCTATTCACGTCAACAACGTGAGCGAACCATGACTGAATTATTCGCACGGTTACGTCATTTATTTTTATTAGCTAAGGCATACCAAATTGCATTATTCATTGATGCTGAAGAAACTGAGCGTTTAGAACTATCCTTGGATTTATTAGCTCAATTGTTAGCCGATCCTGAGATAAAGGGTTATCACGGAATTGGTTTTGTAATTCAAGCTTATCAACGCCGTTGCCCATATGTAATTGATTATCTAATCGAGTTGGCACGAAGTTCAGAAACGCGCTTGATGGTACGTTTAGTTAAAGGTGCATATTGGGATAGCGAGATTAAACGTGCACAAGTGGATGGTCAAGTAGATTATCCTGTCTATACGCGTAAATTCTATACGGATTTATCTTATTTGGCGTGTGCAAAAAAATTATTGAGTGCTCAAGATGCAATTTATCCAGCTTTTGCAACACACAATGCGTATAGTTTGGCAGCTATTTATACTTTTGCTAAAGCCGAAAATAAAGAATTTGAATTCCAATGCTTATATGGCATGGGTGAAACGCTTTATGACAACGTAGTAGGTGATGCTAATCTTGGTATGTTGTGTCGTGTTTACGCGCCAGTTGGTACATACGAGACATTATTGGCATATTTGGTGCGTCGTTTATTAGAAAATGGGGCAAACTCATCATTTGTTCATCAATTGGTAGATCCAGAAATTCCTGTTGCTGAATTGGTGGTAAATCCGGTTGCATTGGTAAATAAAACTCATGGTGAATCAAATCCATACTTTAATAAACCAGCCGCGATTTATCCCGCAGGGCGTGTAAACTCAAAAGGTCTTGATTTGTCGGATGAATTCCAATTACAAACTTTGCATGATGCTTTGAACAAATCCGCAGAACAATCATATCATGCTGAACCATTATTGGCAAATCATAAACCAGTAAGTAGCGATAGTAAAGATGTAATTAATCCAGCGTGCTTAACTGATAAAGTCGGTACAGTAATTAAAGCTACGGTTGAGGAAGTTGATGTTGCGGTTGAAAATGCCGTTGCTGGATTTACAGAATGGTCGCAAACTTCGCCACAAGAACGTGCTACCAAAATCTTGTGCTTTGCAGATTTGCTAGAAGATAATTATTACGAAGTGTTGGCAATAGTAGTTCGCGAAGCTGGTAAAACTTTAAGTAATGCAATTGCTGAGATCCGTGAGGCAGTTGATTTTTGTCGTTATTACAGTGCGCAAGTAGCTAATGAGTTTGATAATGCGACGCATAAAGCTCTTGGCCCTGTGGTGGCTATTAGTCCATGGAATTTTCCATTAGCAATTTTTGTTGGTGAAGTAATTAGTTCGTTGGCAGCGGGTAATAGTGTAATTGCTAAACCGTCAGATCAAACCAATTTAATTGCTTATTATGCAGTTAAATTAATGCATCAAGCGGGTATTCCAGCAGGTGCAGTACAGTTAATGCCAGGTAGTGGTAGTGTAATTGGTAATGCATTGGTAAAACATCCGTTGATAAAAGCGGTGATTTTCACAGGATCTACAGAAGTTGCACAACAGATTAACCAAAACTTAGCGGCTAAACAAAATTCAGGGGTGTTAATCGCGGAAACTGGTGGTCAGAATGCAATGATTGTTGATTCTACGGCATTACCTGAACAAGTGGTTTTGGATGTCGTAACTTCTGGTTTTGATAGTGCAGGACAACGTTGTTCAGCTTTGCGGGTTTTATACCTTCAATCTGATATTGCCGATAAAGTTATTGCCATGCTAAAAGGTGCAATGGATGAATTACGTGTTGGAAATCCAGCTAATTTAGCAACTGACGTTGGTCCAGTAATTGATACCAAAGCCCAACGAGTATTATTAAACCATATTGAAAATATGCGTAAAACAGCTAAAATGTGCTATCAAGCTAAATTGCAACCAGAATGTGAAAATGGTATTTTTGTAGCACCGACGTTATTTGAAATCGGCTCAATGAATGAATTGAAACGTGAAGTATTTGGTCCTGTGATTCATATCATTCGTTTTAATGGTCAAGATTTAGATCGCGTAATCGAAGATATCAATAGTAGCGGTTATGGCTTAACGCAAGGCTTACACAGTCGTCTTGAAGATACTGCAACGAAAGTTTATACTACAATCAAAGCTGGTAATATCTATATTAACCGTAATACCGTTGGTGCGGTAGTTGGTGTACAACCATTTGGTGGTGAGGGATTGTCTGGTACAGGCCCTAAAGCTGGTGGCCCATTGTACTTATATCGTTTGGTAGATACTGAAGCAACACCTAAGTATCAAGCGGAAGCACAATCGGCGAATTTTAGTAACTTGATGCATTTCGTGGCTAATTTAGGTAAATTTGGTTTGGCGAGTGATAAGATTGATGAATTAATTCATTTAGCACATAATCTAAAAGTACATTCACCATTGAAAGAGCGTATTGAATTACCAGGTCCAACTGGTGAGCGTAACTTTATGATTTTTGCGCCACGTGGTTTCGTGGGTTGTCAGGCAAACAGTTTGGCTGATTATTGTGAGCAAGTGATTTATGCCCTAGCAACAGGTAATAAAGTAATTTTACCTCGCGATGGTATTGCTGAACAATTAGCGCATTATTTACCGTCTGGTTCATATGTGGCAACACATTTAGAAACGGTTGATTTGGTGCATGCGGTATTGGTTAGTAATGATTATGCTGATGTACTAAATTTACGTCAAAAATTGGCTGCGCGTGATAGCTTATTAACGCATGTTGTGGTACGTGGTGAGAATGGTTACAATAGTCATTTACTAGTGACTGAACGTACTATTAGTATCAATACTACGGCAACAGGTGGTAATGTGAATTTGATGAGTATCAATGATGTTGTGTAATTAAGCTTGACAGTTTGATGAAATGGTAGCCAGTCGTTTGTGACTGGCTATTTTTATTAGTACAGCAAATTGAATTTTTGATTCGCCACGTGATGAGTTTGTTACGCTTAATGTGTAACATTGTGACTGCTGATTTATTTATCCGATTCGGATAATCGAGGGTAAACATGATCAGAAAAGCAGGTTATTGATAATGGTTTATCATATAAATTCAATTAAATTAGCTCATTATGGTCTAGTGTGGATGTGCTACATATCAAGTTTTTTGTAAAAAAAGTGGAAAAGTCATTCTTTAATAATTATGTTCCAGATTGTTACATCTGATTATCTTACATTTATGATTACTGTATGTAAAACACCTATATTATGCGTAGGTGTTTTATTGATGGATTTATAATATAATACAACATGATATATTAATTGATTACATAATTTTGAGGATAAATAAAATGAATATTAGATTAAAACAGGTTTATGTTGATGAAAATGAAAGTTTTATTTTGAATAACATAAGAAATAAGTTAAGAAATAGCTTGAATATGCTAGATGATGTGTTAGTGATATCAAAGTTGATTAGTAAAGAGATTGAATTATTTGCTCCAAATTTTACAAATGGTATGCGTGCCATCAGGTCATATAATTTATTTGATGCGGTATGTGTATGCGGTTTGCCAATTCCAGTTTCTCACGACTCTTCTGAGCTTTTTGTTTCCAAATGTATGTCATTAGCATTTGCTTATCTTGTAGGTGAACCATTTCAATATGAACAACAAAATAATGGAGAAATTGCAGCTGAAATTACCCCGACACCAGAGTTAGATAACACGCCATCAAGTGGCGGTAGAGTTGAATTTGGATGGCATACAGATGATTATTTTTTTAGTCAAGATTTTAGAACTAAATGGATCATGTTATGTGGATATTTAAATCCAGATCATGTAAAAACAAGTCTTGCATTTGTTGATGATATAATATCACAATTAGATTCAGAAACATTAAGTGTACTAATGTCAAAAAAATTCAAAGTCAAAGTTCCAGTTAGTATATGCAGAACAGAATATTGGAGGGAAAATATATCCATTATTCGAGTGAATGGTAATCAGGATTACGAAATTGGTATACCTACATTTGATACAAAACCGATGGATGATTTAGACGTTACAGCAGCACACTCGTTGAATCAATTAATATCTGTTGCAGATAAGGTTAGTTTTTCCAAATGTATAACAGATGATTCATTAATCATTTTTAATAATGATAGATTGCTTCACTCAAGATCAGTAATTCCGAATGAGCGCCTTGTTTTAAGAGTTTATGTGAGGACAGACGTTGAAGCTTTAAGAATGGTAACAGAGTCTGTTGGAAATGTATTTGATGCTGAAAAAATATTATTATAATAAGGATATTAATCATGGATTTGCACATATATACTTATATTATTTTGGCAGTTATGGCATTTCTGGCTGGAACTGTTGATACCTTAGCTGGAGGTGGCGGGTTAATCACCGTACCAGCTCAATTATTAAGCGGTGTAAATCCAATTATCGCTTTGGGAACAGATAAGTTACAATCTGCAATAGGTGAATTGTCTGCAACATTGCACTTTTTACGTCATGGTAATGTTCGTTATAGATTATTACTCTGGGGATTAATTTACACTATGTTGGGTGCTGCAATTGGGACTATTTTATTGCAATTTGTGCCAGTTCATCATTTAGAGAAGATTATTCCTATATTGTTACTGGCGGTGTTAATTTATTATCTTTACTCAAGCTATAAAGGTAAAATTAATCCTAAAATTCAAGAATTATCAGAACATAATAGTGGATTTTTTGCATCAATTGGTAGTTTGATTGGCTTTTATAATGGTTTTTTTGGTCCAGGTACTGGAACTCTTTGGGCTATTTCATTCATGCATTTCAAAAAACTAAGTATTCAACAAGCAACAATGTACACAAAGCCATTAAATCTAGCAGCTAATTTAATTGCGTTGGGTATTTTTATTGTAAATGGTCAGGTTGACTTTAGTTTGGCATTTATAATGGGAATTGGTTCATTTCTTGGTGGTAAATTTGGTGCACAATTAGTTATTTATAAAGATTCACGTTGGTTAAAATTAATTTTTACTCTTTTAATGAGTTTAAGTGTTGTGGGTACGTTTATTAAATATTATTTCTTGTAATTGTATAATTATTTTTAGGTTAAATGTATGATAGCATGGAGTTAATAAAAATGGATATTTTTGATAAATTATGTGAATATTTACAGATACGGCAGATTGGTTATACTGTGATTGAGCACCCGACCGAAGGTGTTACAGATAAAATTAGTGCTATTCGTGGTAATAAGCTATCCGAGGCACTAAAAGCTATGTTGCTTGAAATTAAGGTTAGTTCAGGCATATCTTATGTATTAGCGGTAGTGACTGGTGATATGAAAGTTGATTTTGCCAAAATTAAAGCATTATATCAAGCTAAAGCAAGTCTTGCTAGTATTGACATAGTGCAGCAAGTTACTGGCTGTCAAATTGGTGCAGTTCCACCATTAGATGTTTTCCCACACCATGTTACAGTAATTATTGATAGTAATGTCCTTCAACAAACTCAAGTGTTTTTTAATGCTGGGCGTCTAGATCGTTCAATTTCTATGCTTGGCAGTGATTATTGTAGTTTATCAGATATAACCATTCATGATATTAGTAAAGAATAATGATGAAATTGGCGCATATATTTTTGGCGATTGTAGTTGCAGCTATTTGGGGGTTAAATTTTGTTGTTATTAAACTCGGCTTAGAAGACTTTCCACCATTATTATTTTCTTGTTTACGGTTTTTGCTTTCTGCAATTCCCGCGATATTCTTTCTACGTATGCCAGAGGTTAAGTGGCGTTATCTTTTGCTGATTGGATTAGTGTTGGGAGTAATTAAGTTCTCATTTCTTTTTGAGGGGATCAGTTTTGGAATGAGTGCAGGTCTATCATCGCTTGTTTTGCAAGCTCAGGTATTCTTTAGTGTGATTTGGGCTGTTATTTTTTTTAAAGAGCGGTTTGTTCTGAATAATATCATTGGGATTATCTGTGGTTTGATTGGGCTAGTAATTATTGTGTATGATTTGAATAGTAATTCTACACTCACTGGATTCATTTTCACGATTCTAGCTGCGATAGCATGGAGTATTAGCAATATTCTCATGCGTAAAATGGGGCGAGTTAAGATGTTAAATTTTATGGTTTGGATGAGTATAATCCCAATTATTCCGTTGTTTATATTGTCGTATAAAATCGAGGGTGCTATGATTATTTTAAATTCAATTCAACATATTCAACCAATGGGAATTTTCGCATTGGGTTATGTATCATTTTTAGCTACGGTGTTTGGATATGGTGCTTGGGGTTGGTTATTGGGTCATTATCCAGTCGGGACGGTAGCGCCATTTGCATTGTTAGTGCCAGTGTTTGGGATTATAGCGGCTAATTTAATTTTTCATGAAGAATTATCTCTAGCCAAAATATTGGCAATCTCTTTTATTTTTATGGGCTTATTAATCAATACGTTTGGAGCAAAATTGGTTAGATGTATCAAATAACTACCATAATCGCATTATTTCGAGGACTAAGTCAAAATCTTTAATTTTTTGTTTAAGTTGGTTGATATAAAATTGTACAGTAGATAATTGAAAATTCAAATTATTAGCAACGATTTTATTTACATGGTTTTGAGAACGTGCAATTAGCACCCGTAGCTCGGCATCTGTTGGCATCTCATGAAAGTACTGAATTATTCTAACATGCTCAAGAAATTTTCTCCGAGCAATTTTCTTATCTATGTAAAAATGTAAATAGTAATCATAAAGCTCTTTTAGCGTTAGCGTATTTGTTAAATCATCACCGATGCTTAAAATTGCGACAACGTTATTTACTGTGTTTGTAACTGGAACTTTACGTAAAGAATGCATCCATATATAACCATTAGCATTTAGCCATACTCTACGTGGATGAGTTATAGTCTTCTTTGTATAACATACTTCTTTATCAAATAAATTTACTTGTTTTGCATTATCTTCCCACATCCTACTCATTAAGTTATTTAATTCCCATATATCATAACCAGTGATGTCACTAGGTTGTGTAAACCCATAAACTTTTACATGTGTTGTATTGGCGGTTATATATTTATTTGTACTCGTGTCTTTGAGGAGTGAATGCCCGCCGATATTATGAACTAAATCTTCTATAAAACGAGTGTTGAGTATTTCATTCATTTAAGATTCCTACATGTTAGTGTTCTACAATAAATAATTGGTAAAGTTTCATTAGAAGCTAACTTGCTATATTATAACATGTATTTTATTTGTAAACTAGTTAGTAAGCTATGGTTCTGTTTCGATATTTTTATTTGATCTGTCTTAAATATGCATTAATATTACAATTGCAATTAAAAATATATAAAATTTTGGTTATGTTTATTAATTTTTTAGAATAGATTAATTATGCGTATTTTATTAACTAATTATGATGGATATTTAGCGTCAAGGATTCGTATGGTATTTGTTGCAGTGAAAGAAGCTTGGCATGTTGTTGTACGTGGTGAGAGTGGTTACAATAGTCATTTATTGGTGACTGAACGTACTATTAGTATCAATACTACGGCAACAGGTGGTAATGTGAATTTGATGAGTATCAATGATGTTGTGTAATTAAGCTTAATAGTTTGATGAAATGGTAGCCAGTCGTTTGTGACTGGCTATTTTTATTGGTGTTTCATGTTGGAATTAAGATTCTCGGAATGGATAGCGATTAGGTATTATGTGGACTATTTGCTGTGTGCGATTATGGTTATATTGAATGTGGTTTTTAATGTTGTAAATCATAACAATATGTTATAATAATATCATTCGTAGTGTGGTGCTGGGTGTTTGGTGTTCACAAAACGTTAGTGTTTGAATTTGGATATACTTATAGATAGGGGAATTTAGTTGGAAGTACTTGAATCAGGAATTACAATAATTGGAAGCACGGCTAATTTTCTGAGTAATTTAGGGGTGATAGTTGTAGCTATATTGGTGATTTGGTTTATCGTCTGTCTGCGCTATAGTTTTTGCCATGCCAATGAAAAGTGGGAAACAGAAAAAAGAGAACACATAAGGCAAACATCACAAAAAAATTATCCTTGGCAATGTTTATTGATTGATGGCGTATGGGGTAGTGGTAAAACTACTCATTATGAAAAACATTATCAATATATTGATAATCAGCCTAATATTTACATTAGCTGTTTTAGTGCATCGCGGGGTGAATTAATCGCGCAAATAATTCAGCAACAATTTTGGTGTCAACTACTAACCATAAATGGGCTATTAGCCAAATTAATGGAAAGTAATTGGCGAATATTCATGCCAACAAAGCGCGTGATAGTTTTTGATGATTTGGAACGTTTGCATGCTAACCAAGATAATTATTTAGATTTGATTGGGATTATTGATTATCTGAAAACTACCAATAAATGTAAAATTATTTTGATAGCTGATATCTCAAAAACACCTCAGATATTTAATGCGTATATGGAAAGAGTAGTAGATGAAGTTCTGACGATTCCAAAGCTACAATTAATAGATTTATTTTCATCAAAGTACAATAAGAAAGAAGATCATGATATTTGTACGTATATTCAATCAAAACAATTTATAATTGATGAAATACTAGAGCAATGTCAAGAATTGTATAAATATGATCACATTAATAATTTACGAGTATTTAAGAATATTTTTATCAAATTAGCCACTAAAATTAAAAACATGCAAGAAGTAGAGCCATGGGATGATAAACAACAGCGAGTTTTTGCAAAATTTTTTGCGCAAGGATTAGAAAAAATCATATTAAAAAGTTATATTTACTTTATTGATAATGAACTTTTTAAAATGTTGTGTTCAAGTGGAGTATCTAAAGCAACGGAAAGTTATTATATGCTAGATGATTCCATTGTAGGTCAAAGGGTAAATGAACGTTTAAATGAAAAGCCATCAGAGCTTGAAATATCAGAAGCTAAAGCATTAAATGAAAGATTGGGCAAATATATCTTTCAACTTCATGCTTCAGATTTTAATTATAAGGACAAAGATTTATTTAACAAAGAACTTGATGTTAATATGGCTAATGTACAATTAATTGAATTTGTCTTATATCAACCAAAAAAATTTATTCAAATCAATTCAGGGGGATATGATTCAGTTGAACAAAAATTATTGAATGTATCAAGAGATAAGCAACTAGATTTAGCTGAATGGAAAAATTATCTTTGTGATTATTTTATTCCACGAGTAATTAAAGAGCTAAAAGTAAAGAATAACTCCCAAACTTGGGTACCTGAATATTATTCTAGTGGCTACGGAGCGTATTTACAATCTGATTTTATGAAGTATTATCAACTGGTAATTATTTTGACTAAAATAGGTGTTGATAATTTAATCATTGATGAAGTTATTGATTGTATGATTCAATGTGAGAAACATAATAGACGTTTTGGCGATGCTGTTAAAAATATGATCATTGACAATAGCATGAATACCTCACTTAAGAGCAACCTAAGGAACGATGCACCTTATAGTTTAATTTGGTTTTTAGATTCAAGTATTAGTTATGAAATTGATACAATACAAGAAAATGTTTATCAGGAAATTGATACAATATTTCTTAATATTCAGAATAAAATTAAACAAAAGCTTAATGATTAAACACATAAAAATAAGCATAAACTATAGCGATAATGTGAGATTATTTAGGAGGTGAAACATGGAACAAATGAATAATAAAGAATTAGTTTTATTTACCTTGCCAGATGGTAATGTAACTATTGATGTGCAATTAAATAATGAAAATGTTTGGCTGTCATTGAATCAGCTGAGTACGCTATTTGATCGTGATAAATCAGTAATCTCACGTCATTTGAAGAATATCTTTTTAGAAAATGAATTAGATAAAAATTCAGTTGTTGCAATTTTTGCAACAACTGCCTCAGATGGTAAACGTTATCAAGTAGAATACTATAATCTTGATGCTATTTTGTCGGTAGGGTATCGGGTAAATTCTAAGCAAGCAACTAAATTTCGCCAGTGGGCAAATAAAGTCCTAAAAGATTATATCCTCAAAGGTTATGCGCTAAATAATAATATTTTAGACACGACCCATAAAGAATATCAACAATTATTGGATTTACTAAATAACACCCTGATTAGCAATCAACAAGTTACGGCACAAGGGCAAAATATTTTAGCGTTGATTAATGATTATGCGACGACGTGGAGCGCGTTATTACAGTATGATGAAGACCGCTTGGCTATTCCAAATACGATTCATAAAAATAGCCTAAGTCTTGATTATGTAACTAGTATTAGCGCAATTACGGAGTTCAAAAATAGCTTATTGGCAATTGGTGAAGCGACGGCATTGTTTGCTAATGAACGTAATGAACAATTACAATCAATCTTGGCTAATTTAGACCAAACCATGTTTGGCGAAGAACTGTATCAAAGCGTAGAAGAAAAGGCAGCCAATTTACTTTATATGGTTATTAAAGATCATCCATTTAGTGATGGTAATAAACGGATTGGTAGTTTTTTGTTTGTGTTGTATCTGCAATTAAATAAACTAACCACCAATGTCAATAATATTGGACTTACTTCATTAGCTCTATTGGTTGCTGAATCTGACCCTGCGCAAAAAGATTTAATTATCCGCCTAATCATCAATTTACTAGTGAAATAATAGGACAAAAAATCCTAATAGTTGAAAACCTAAATAAGTAGCTAAAAATGATTGAAAAGCCGATAAATCATACGAATATAAATAATTGAATCTCGATAGACTGACAAAATTATAGCCAGTCTTTCTGCGACTGGCTATTTTTATTAGTATAGCAAATTAGTTTTAGTAACCGCTTGCACCCGTATTATTGATGGAAACACCAATGCCGTAGCCAGTATTAACCCATAGACTATTGCCAGCGATGTATTCCCAGATAAAACCACCGTATGTTGTAGCATAGAGATTATTACTATTATCAAACTGTAGGCTACTGATACCAGCGGTATCCAATGGATAGGTATTAATTTTTAACCAATACATACCATTATACTTGAAGATGTTACCACCAGTTGTACCGACATAAACATTCAAATTACTATCCGTAATCACGGTATTGATTGAAGTGCCATCTAGTGTACCAAAACCAACCATCGTCCAACCACTAGCACTTTCAGCATGTTTCCAGACATAACCACCAGTACCCATACCAGCAGTTACTGCATATAAACTATTGGCACTATCCGTAGTGATAGCTTGAATTGGACTGCCATCTAGTGAACCGCGTGCTGCTGTACCGCTAATTTTACTCCAATTACCTGTGCTATTATTATAGACTTGTACCACGCCATCTTTCAGAATTTGATCGTTTGGATCATTATAATTAATACTCGCATATAGCGTAGCAGAATTAATCAACATATCGCTAACTACTTCGTCAGTTCCTGAATAAATTGGTGTCCAGTTGATAACACTGTCATTGGTTAAATAAATTACACCGTTTAATGCTGAGGCATAAATGTTGTTATTCCCCGTTACAACTGAGCTAATGCCTGCACTAGAATTGATGTAGCCTAATTGTTGCCAGCTTTTGGTTGTTGTAATATACTTAAACACATTGCTTTGCGTACCTACATAATAGCTACCATCATTCGCGATATGAGTTGAATAAACTGGGGTACCATCAATAGCACCTTGACCGAGTACCGACCATACTGTGCTATCTTGCATATATACATTGCCAATACCATCACCATCATTTTTGGTGCTAGTGTAGAGCTTGTTATTTACTATGACAATTGATGAGATACCACCATTATTAAGGGTATTAATTTTATTCCATGTTGTACCACTAGCATAGCGATAAACTTGTCCATTATAGTTATCACCATAAGTACCAGCATAAATATTGCTACCATCACTATACATAGTCATAACCGCAGATGATGATAATACATCAGGTGTACCGATATCTGTCCACGCAGTACCACTACCACTATATTGGTAAATCTTACCTGTTGATGCACCTGTGTATAAATTATTACCGCTTACTAGGACAGCATTGATTGCACCATCACTAAATGTACTCAGAGTTGTCCAGCTAGTACCAGATGCATATTCATAGACTTGTCCATCACCACCATTACCTTGTGTTGCAACATAAATTTTGTTGCTGCTACTGATAGCGATTGATTGGATACCTGTAGAATCAGGTGAACCAAGCTCTTTCCATACCCCATCCACATATTTGAATACGTCGCCAACATCCGCACCATTATTTGTACCGACATAGATATTATTGCTACTATCAAATGCTAACGCCATAACTGGTTGATTAAGATCATAGGCAATTAGGCTCCACACCCCATTGGTATATTTAAAGACATTACCTTGATTGGTACCTGCATAAATATTACCATTGCTATCATTGACTAAGACATTAACGCCAGAACCATCAAGCGAACCACCGCTACCACTCCCAGCCAGAACATTCCAGTAGCCAAGCGTTGAATTATATTTGAATACTTTACCCGCGCCAAAGCCACCAAAGACCGCGCCAGTGGTTCCTGCATAAAGATTATTATTGCTATCGACAGCCAAATCGGCAACAGGACTATAATCAACACCCGATAATGGGGCATTACCAGCAATTAGGCTTTCACCAGTGAAGAATAAACCATTTTGTGTGCCGAATAAAATTCCGTTATTGCTAAATGGTAATGGAGTAATAGTGATTATGTTTGATGTAACGGTAGTTAAACTAGTTGAACTAGCACTAAAACTAGCCGTACCCGCACCAACGCCCACTAGACTTATCGTGCATGAATTATTTTTGGCTGATAGAGTACAACTATGTGGCGTTACATTAATCACTGAATTATTGTTATTGGTAATCGCAACTATAATTGATTCGCCACTTGGTGCATTCGTTACGCTTAACGTTGCTGTGGTTGATTCACCAACTTGGATAGTTGATTCAGATAATGCCGAAATCTGTAGTGTAGTTGGCGAGCTTGAACTAGAACTACCACTTGAACATGCCGTCATGATTATACTTAAAAGAGTGCCGATAAATAATACCAGCCAATTCGATGACTTTATGTATTGAGTTAAACGCATTGATTTCATTCCTCTAATTAATATACGAAAATAAAAATCAATTTTAGCATTGAAGATTATAACTAGTTTATCCGATTCGGATAATTGAAACAAAAAATGATTGAATTAGCAATCTATAATTATTGCGTGTTTCGCTAAGTTTAATTGTATCAGGCTGTTATGCTCTAGTGGTAATAAGCCACATGCTAAGCATAGTTAGTTATCAAGACGTATCTGGAAATATGATATGATTAGTTAATTGTTATTATAATGATACTTTTGATAGTAGCTTACTTTGTGAGCGGCAACCTAGTTAAAATGGAGAGTTATAGGTTTGTTTACAATATCTATTATTGCCTTGTGTGTATAATTGTAATCGTTTAATCAATTATATTTGAAGACTTTGGCTAATATATTGATTGTTGCAGTAGATAGTATGCTTACTAAGTTATGTAAATTAACGATAAGGGCAGATGATTAGAATAATTCTATGATAAAATTAACGCTTGTATAAATTAAAGATTATTTATTTTTAGAATTGAACAAATTAATTATGCGTATTTTATTAACTAATGATGATGGGTATTTAGCTTCAGGGATTCGTGCGGTATTTACAGCACTAAAAAATGCAGGTCATGAGGTGGTAATGGTAGCACCAGAGCGTAATTCCAGTGGGGCTGGGCAATCGATTGCGGTGTATAACCCAATCAGTATTACCAAGGTAGAAGATGATGTCTATTTTGTAACAAGTACGCCTGCTGATAGTGTTCGTTTGGGATTGCAAGTAGTTTATGGGAATGAGGATAATTACCCAGACCTAATCATCTCAGGAGTTAATTTGGGTGAGAATCTTGGTGAGGATGTTTTGTATTCAGGTACTGTTGGTGCGGCACGTGAAGGGGCATTACATAATATTCCTGCATTAGCATTTTCAACCAATGGTGTCCGTGGTGGCGAACTTCATAATAAATTTATTCATTTGGAGTCTGCTGCTCGTGTTGTCAGTGATTTAGTTGCTCGTGTTGAGAAAAATCTTGCAGCGTTACCTAAGGTTTTTGTGTGGAATATTAATATTCCTAATTTGCCTTATAACCAAATTAAAGGTTATGAAACTACGCGCCTTGGCTTACGTCCGATTCATCATCCATTGATGGAACAAGATACGCCAAGGCATACCAAAATTTATTGGCAAGGCTTTGCTAATGATGGTGAAAATTATGAATTAGGTACTGATTTGGCAGTTTTTGCTGCGCAAGAGCGGGTATCGGTTACACCGTTGGAGTTATTGCCGACTGATTATGAGCAAATGCCATTTGTTGATGCAATTACAAACTAAAGGGATATTATGAAAAAATTATATCTGATTCTAGCTACAACTTTGTTTCTTGGTGCTTGTGCGACAACACGAACCTCGCCCGCACCAATTGTGAATGGAACCAATCCTCAAGCAACTAATCCAATAGCTGCAACTCCAGTAGCAAGTTCAGGTGCACCAAAATCTGCTCCTGCTGCTGTTGATAGTTCATCAAATGTTGGAGACACTAGTTCTAGTACTACGGTGTCTAAGGTTACAGATGATGAGGATGGTACCGTTGTAAGTAATTCAACTACACCACCAGCTAAAGCTACCGCCGCGAAACCAGTTACCGCCGCGGTAGTAGCAGAAACTGCCACCGCAGGTACAGCGGTTGCACTAGGCGGGATAAATTGGGCAACACCAACGAGTGGTAAAATAGTTCAACCTTATACCGTAGCATCAAAAGGTGTTGACGTTTTAGGTAAAGAAGGTCAGAGTGTTGTTGCAGCTTATGATGGTACAGTTGCTTATAGTGGTAATGGTTTGAAAGGTTATGGTAATTTAGTAATTATTAAACATAATAATGGCTATTTAACTGCGTACTCACACAATAAGCTAAACGTAGTTAAAGAGGGTGACAAAGTTAAGCGTGGGCAAAAAATTGCTGAGTTAGGCAAGACCGAAAGTGATCGTCCATTACTTCATTTTGAATTACGCAAAAATGGTAAACCAATGGATCCAACCCCAATTTTTAAATAATCGAAATAGTTTGCTTACCTCACAACTTGTTGTGGGGTAAATTTTTAGGGTATATATATGAAAATAAAATTGATATTTTTGAATTTCACGGTGATGTTTTTGGGTGTGGCATATGCGGTTGAAGACACACCACCAACGGTATACCAACCAAATTATATTTATGGAGAAACACCTGCTGGTGCTTATGTCGGTGATCCTTATTCACCAGTAACCGATGGCATGTTTTTGCCAAATGGAGAACCGATGCATGAATATGACTCGCAATCAGGTCTTCCAGAGCAACAATTCCAATATATTCAAGGTCAGGAAGAATTAATGCGTGGACATTCGCAGGAAGCATTAAAGCAATATAACCAAGAACAGCAGATTGGCAATAATATGGTTAGTCAATATCATACACAAATAGATTCGCAAACCCACGAATCTGCACCAAAAGCAATAGTTTTACCAACAATGTGATAGTGGGTTGTGGATTATCGATGAAAGACTCGTCTAAGTTATGATAAAATTATGACAATATAATAATGATGCTTATGGGAGTGCTTATGTCGGTAAATAAACCATATTTTGATTCTACTTCTTATCAACGTTATGTCAGAGATATTCGCAATTTGGTAATTAATTATGCCAAAGTTAATCAGGAGATTGTTGAACAGACCCGTGATTATGCGAAAGAAAGCTATAGTGATTATCGCGATCATATCCAGAGACTATTAATGACAGCGAATCCATTAGATTATTACCGTTTAAATCGTAATTATTTACAACACTCATCTATGCGTTTGGTTCGTGTATTAGATAAAAGAAGTAAACTTTTTGGTGAATTAAATCAAAAGCTATTAGTTGCCGATAGTCTAATGTTTATTTTTCCTGTGCCATTACAGGAGGCTTTTCATAAATATCGTGAAACAGGTGTTATAGAATTAGTTAACCCGCAAATATGGAATGATTTCAAGACTAAACTCTTAGAGAGCTATCGTTAAATTATTGTACCCTGTACCAATGTACAGGGTTTGTTTTTTGTGTTACAATTTAGGTTATATTTTACAATTGTCGAGGGAGTGGTCATGAACTTTTATGAGCTAATCAAGCAACATGATTTAGGGCGACTGTTATTAAGCGGTAACTTCGGTTTAGAAAAAGAAAATTTACGGACAGATTTACATGGGAATTTAGCTCTAACTCCGCATCCTAAGGCTCTTGGTGATAAAGCGCAACACCCATATATTACAACTGATTTTTCTGAAGCTCAGGTTGAGATGGTAACACCAGTATTCAATACTACCACTGAAGTATTGAAATTTATGGAAGCATTACACGATTTAGTTTCACTCGAACTCGATAACGAGATTCTATGGCCTTATTCATTACCGCCAGTCTTACCTGAAGATGATAATCTTATTAAAGAAGCACAATTTACCGATCCTGAGATTACAGAATATCGCGAATATTTAGCACATAAATATGGCAAACGTAAGCAATTATTATCTGGGGTACATTTTAATTTTTCATTTAGTGAAAAATTTCTTAATCTGATGTATTGTGCCAATCCAGATAATTTATCCTATCGTGAGTTTCGTGACCAAGTTTATCTGAAAGTTGCCCGTTACTATCTCAAATATTGTTGGTTAGTAATTTATTTAACTGGGGCAAATTCAGTTGCACATGATTCATATATTGCCTGTTGTAAACGTCCAAAAGAACAATTAACCAATGATACTTACATCTTCCGTGGCTCAGGGTCTTTTCGGAATGGAGTGAGTGGTTATCGTAATTTAGAGCATTTTTATGTATCATATAATTCATTGTATGAATATATTGCGGATATCAAAGATGCGATTAGCGACGGACACATCATTGCAGCAAAAGAATATTACTCACAATTGAGATTAAAAGGCGCGAGTAAAAGCGGTGTTTTAGATGATCTGCATCATAACGGTATTAATTATGTTGAGATTCGTACCTTGGATCTTAACCCATTAACCAAAGTTGGAATTACCAGTGAATCATTGGATTTAGTACATTTATTATTAATTTATTCACTAGTTGCGCCTGAATTTTGGATGAGTGATGATGAGTATCGTTATGCTAATGACAACCAAATCTTAGCAGCAGATGGCGATCGGCGCCAGCCAATTATGCTTCGTGATTCAGATGGTGAAAGTCGCGAATTGAGAAGTTGGGGGATTGCTATCATTGATGATGTTAAACAACGTTTAGGTGAACTGGGGATTTCTGATGATAAATTGGCGGTTTTAAATCATTACCGAAGTCAATTAGTGCAAGATGTCCCAAGTGCAGCCGATTTGATTGCTAAACAAGTACAAGAACATGGTTATCGCGAATTCTTTATGCATCAAGCATTGGATTATTTAAAACATAGTCAAGATACTTATTACAAATTTGCTGGATTTGAAGACTTGGAGTTATCAACGCAGATTTTATTAAAAGAAGCGATTAAATACGGAGTTAAGTTTAAATTCTTAGACCGACAAGATAATTTTATTGAATTGTCTAACCATAAATACTCACGACTAATTAAACAGGCAACCAAAACATCATTAGATAATTATGCTACGATTTTGGCAATGGAAAATAAAGTAGTGACCAAAGAAATGGTCTCACGTTCAGGTGTGAAGGTACCGTTTGGTGAGAGTTATTCGAGTTTGGAATCGGCATTAATTGATTATCCATTACATCGAGATAAAGCGGTTGTAATTAAACCTAATTCAACTAACTTTGGTCTGGGAATTACTATTTTTAAAGAAGGCTTTAGTCGTGAAGAATATCAACGGGGTTTAGAAATAGCATTTAGTCATGATAGTAAGGTGTTGGTGGAAGAGTTTATTGCAGGTAAAGAATATCGTTTCTTTGTCATTAATGGCGAGGCGGTTGCTATTTTGCATCGTGAACCAGCAAATGTAATTGGTGATGGGGTGCAATCTATTCGTGAATTAGTTAATGAGAAAAATCGTGACCCATTGCGTGGTAATGGCTATGTAACGCCGTTAGAAAAGATTCGTCTTAGTGAAGCCGAAGCTATGTTCTTGGCGCAGCAGGGACTGACTTTTGAATTTGTCCCTGAAGCTGGTGTTAAGGTATATTTACGGGAAAATTCCAATATTTCAACTGGTGGTGATTCTTTGGATTTTACGGATATTGTTCCCAAAGCATACAAACGTCTAGCAGTAAAAGCAACTGAAAGTGTTGGTGCAACTATTTGTGGCGTGGATATGATGATTAAAAACATTAATAATCCATACCCTGAGAATAATTACG
>RXKA01000020.1:20041-20881 GCA_003962985.1 Pseudomonadota bacterium
AGCTTGCGAAGCGTATTTTACATGCGTTGAAATTGATAAACTAGTTTATTGTTGCTGTGGTTGGTAGATGGCTAACATGTACCAACCTTTTTGTTTTTATAGATAGATTTAATTATAATTTTTTAGTAATTTCTGTAATTCTTGAATCTTCTGATTGATTTCCAGTTGATTGGCATTGTTGATTGCGGTACTAATACAGTGTTCAATATGCTTATTGAGCACATTATTTTCTACGGTGCGTAATGCAGACTTCGCGGCTTTAATTTGCTGTAAAATATCCACGCAATAGCGCTTGTCATTGATCATTTTTTTAATCCCTTCAAGCTGTCCAATAATTCGATTTAGATTACTTAACTGATCGTTATGTCCTGTAGTGTGTATTGTTTTATCCATTTGTATTCCTGTTTATGCTATACTGTGGTATAGTATATCTAAATGCTAGTTTATAATTATGAATTGTAATTATAGCTTATTTGGGGTAGATTAATTAAAACTATTTTAGAAGTATCAACATGAAGCTAAAACTTATTTCCGTGCTTAGCCTATTGCTAACTCAGGTATTTGCCGCACCAGTAATTTTACAGATTGAATCTCAGCATATTCAAGTCAAGGGCAAAAATGTTCCGTTTTATACTATTCGTCAGCTAGATGGTACTTGGGGATATATTGGGCAACAAAATCATGATTTTCAAGTAATAGTAAAAAATAATCTACCCGAATCAACAGTTTTGCATTGGCATGGTTTAATCGTTCCAAATTCTCAAGATGGTGTGAGCGGACTAACACAAGACTCACCAATTCCTGCTTATGGACAACAACGATATACTTTTCCACTTCTTC
>RXKA01000020.1:20931-46380 GCA_003962985.1 Pseudomonadota bacterium
CCAAGTGACAAAAATATCCAGCAAGTAGTTATGATGTTGCAAGATTTTAGTTTTAAATCGCCAGAGTCAATTTTTAAGGGCTTAACGCATAACCCAGATGCGCATATGCATATGGATCATGGTATGGATCATTCTGATATGTCTGATATGAATATGGATATGGCAAATGATGAGATGAATTCTCACGATATGTCGCATATGGATTTGAATGATGTCAAGTATGATGCATATTTGACTAACTACCATAGTCCAGATAAGCCACAAATTCAAACGGTGATGGCAGGTAAATCAGTTCGTTTACGTTTTATCAATGGTGCATCTTCATCTAATTTTTGGTTAAACCTTGGTAAACTACACGGTAAGATAATAGCAGTTGATGGTCAAGATGTAATACCTTATTCAGCAAATAAATTTCCGTTGGCAATGGGGCAACGAGTAGATGTAGTGGTCAATATTCCTGCTAATGGTGGTACATATCCGATTATTGGGCAGGTTGAAGGCTTAACTAATCAAACAGGTTTGATTTTAACTACTCATCCTACAAAAAACTTAACTATTGCTGAAGATGCCGCTCATCCCGCGCCAGCAGTCAATAACCAACTGGATATGCAGTTAGCTCCGTTACATCCAGTACAAGGCTTATCCAGCAAGATGAAGAATCTAACCCTCACTTTAAATGGTGATATGAGTCAATATACGTGGACATTAAATAATCAAACTTGGCCACATATTAAACCACTCGTTGTCAATAAAAATGAAACGGTAAATCTTACCTTTGATAACCAAAGTATGATGTCACATCCCATGCATTTACATGGATATGTTTTTAAAGTGGTAAGTATTGATGGTAAACCAACCCATGGTATTATCCGTGATACTGTGATGGTATTACCACATAGTAAAGTTACGGTGCAGTTTGTGGCAGATATGCAAGGTAAGTGGATGCTTCACTGTCATAATGCCTATCATATGTCAGCAGGGATGATGACATACTTACAAGTGAAGTAATGGTGATTAGCTATGTTAACTAGTACATTCAATTTGACCAATGTGAAATGTGCTGGCTGTGTCGGCAAAGTACAAAGTCGGGTAATGTCATTAACAAATGTTAAGAAAGCACAAGTTAATCTTTTGGATAAAACGTTAGTTGTTTATTATCATGAAGCCAAGGATGATCAAGCTGTGATTGAGACGTTAGCGAGTATTGGCTATGGTGCGAGTTTAGATAAAATCGAAGAACACAAAACTAGTTTATGGTGGAGTGTTGTATTACCATTTAGTTGTGCCATTATTTTGATGATATTAACTATGAATCCGCATTTACAATTACCCCGTTATGAATTTAGTAGCTTTGTATTAGGTCTTAGTTATGCAGCTATCAGTTTGGTGATTATATTTGCATGTGGCTATAGGCTTCTAAAAAGTGGCTATTTAGGATTTGTAACATTAAGCTTTAATATGTATAGCTTAATTCTGCTGGGTATAGCATCGGCATGGCTATATTCTTTGGTGGTAGTTTTACTTAATTATTATTCAACTTATCCGCTGATGAGCCATGTATACTTTGATTCATCAATGATGATAATTGCGCTAGTTAATCTTGGCGGTTATTTGGAAGAACGAGCTAAACATACGACGACAAGTGCCGTTCGTGGGTTAGTAGATTTGTTACCTGATACTACTACGGTGGTGGTTGATGAACAAGAGCAGTTACGGGCAACAAATTTATTACGTACTGGCGATATTGTTCGGGTGAAACCTGGGCAAAAAATTCCTGCCGATGGTGAAATAGTTAGTGGTGCTAGTTATCTAGATGAAGCGATGTTAACTGGAGAGTCATTACCAGTATATAAGATGGTTGGCGCGAGTGTTATTGGTGGAGCACTGAATACTTCAGGGACATTTACATTTCGTGTGAGCGCAATAGGTAGCAATACTTTATTAGCTAATATTATTCAATTGGTTAAACATGCACAATTGGCTAAACCAAAATTAGCACAATTAGCGGATAAAATCACACAGGTCTTTGTTCCTGCGATTATCCTGATTGCCTTAATTAGTGGTAGTATTTGGTATTATTATAGTCCATACAATTCATTTTATTATGCACTTACTATTTTTATGACGGTATTATTAATTGCGTGTCCATGTTCAGTAGGTTTAGCGATTCCTGTTTCATTAATGGTGGGGGTTGGACGTGGGGCAAAAAATGGTATTTTGTTGCGTGATCCAAGTTGTTTAACTGCAGTCGATAAGTTGGATACTATTGTATTTGATAAGACGGGTACATTAACGTTGGGTAAACCACGGGTTGTTAGGGTACGGTTCGCTCCTCATATATCTGAAAAAGATATTTTAGCTATAGCCTATCAGGTGGAGCGTAATTCAGATCACCCGTTAGCTTGTGCGGTAACTGAATATTGTTCCGCATATCAACAAAATCTAGCGCTTAGCGATTTTGAGGCAATTAGTGGTTGTGGTGTTCGTGCTCGAGTAACGGGTAAACAATATTATGTTGGTGGCTATAATTGGTTGGCAGAATTGGGATTAATCAAAGAAGAATTGATTGAAGCAAGTAGTTATTCACAAGTTTATATCGCGGATGAAAATAGTTTATTGGCAGTTTTTGAACTTGCTGACGAGGTTCAAGCAGATGCTAAGGTTGTTATTAACCAGTTACAGAAATTAGGTTTTAAGACTATGATGTTGACGGGGGATAATTTATCTACAGCCCAAGAGATTGCGGGACAATTACAACTGAATGAATTTATGGCAAATTGTACGCCAGCAATAAAAATTAATAAGATTCGTGAATTACAGCGTGCTGGGCACGTAGTGGCATTTGTTGGCGATGGAATTAATGATGCACCTAGTTTAATGCAAGCTAATATCGGTATTGCAGTGGGGAGTGGTAGTGATATTGCTAAACAAAATGCAGCCATTAGTTTACTCCGTAATGATATGCTAGCAGTTATTGAAACTATTAAATTAGCACAGCAGATTAATCGTAATATGCGCCAAAATCTTTATGGTTCATTTGTATATAATACTGTAGCGGTAATTATTGCTGCAGGCGCGTTATATCCATACTATGGAATATTATTAAATCCAATGTTAGCTAGTGTAATCATGAGCTTATCTTCATTGAGTGTTATTCTTAATGCGTTACGTTTGCGAGCTTTGAGGAGTTAGCTAGGATTGTTGGATTTAGATGTACAATTGATGGTTTTATTCGTTCATGACTATAGTATTCCACCATCTTTCTGTGCGCCTAGTTTATAATAATGAAATATATTAAATTCTGTAGGTGTTTTGAATGCTTGATGATATTTCTACTTTTATCAGTATAGTTGAGGCGGGAAGTTTTGTGCGTGCGGCACAGCAATTACAAATTTCTCAGGCGACAGTGAGCCGTAGGCTGCGTGCGTTGGAAGATAAATTGGGCATTTCTTTAATTGTACGTAGCACACAGGGATTTGAATTAAGTAGGGCAGGGGCACGTTTATACAGTGAATTTAAAGCGCAACAAAATGCGTTAGCCAAAACAATTGATGAATTGCGGATTGAAGAGCAATTGGTAACTGGGCATCTACGGATTTCATTGCCAACCGCGATGGCATATACCATGATTAGTCCATATATTGCCGACTTTATGAATCAAAATCCAAGTATCGATTTGGAAATTTATTATCAAAATTGCAAAATTGATATCATCCGTGAGAAGTTTGATATGGCAATTGTTAATTATCGTCCACAGCAACAGTCAGTACTAGTGCGTAAGATTTATACCGCATCTTTGGGCATTTATTGTAGTCCTAAATATATAGAGATGTATGGTGAACCGTTATCAATGGAAGAACTAGATGAGAATCGCTTATGTGTTGGAAATTTTAATTATAATGTAATTAAAAGTGTTGAACAAAATCATAATTATGATCCGCATCAATTGATGTTTATTCAACGGGGTAGACTGTTAACTAATAATTCTCTACACAATAAACAAATAGCATTAAGTGGACATGCCATCGTGGGTGGTTGGGATGATTTGTATGCCGAGGAATTAGCTACGGGTAAATTAATCCGTATATTACAAGATTACAGTCTTGGTGATTTACCATTTTATTTAATCCGTACGGACACGCACAAAAATGCAGCGCTAACTGCATTTATTAAGTTTGTTGATGAATGTTTTGCTAAAGCTAAACAAGCTATCTAATTAGATTATTATTTCAGGTTTTAGGTTTTATCACAAAATAAATTGCACCAAATGTAATCATGATTCCAATAATCTGCACGACATTTAAGGTTCTATTAAAAAATAATACATCAGTTCCTATCGCTACTATTGGGTCTAAATAACTGATAATTGCAAGCGATGTTAAATCAACTTTTTTGATTCCTTTATAATACAGATAATATGCACCAACTGTATGAATCGCTCCGATAATAATTAAATAGCTGATGGATGACCCTGAAAGTTTAGTGAAGTGTACAAATGGGAAGAGAACAATTAGTCCAATGGTTAATTGTATAAAGATAGCTTCAAAAAATCCTGCCTTACTTAATCTCATTAAAATAGTTAAAACAGAGTAAAACAAAGCCGCCACTATTGCCAGCAGAGCGCCGATAAGAACATTATGGAATGGGATGTTTTTGGTCAACATTGTCATTATTACACCTATCAGTGCACAGAAAATCAGAGCTGCTTTAGATGGCTGGAGCTTTTCTTTAAAAAATAATATTCCAAGTAATAGTAAGATAATAGGTTGTAAATAATATGACATATTACCAATAGTAATTGAGGAAACCTGAAAAGATTTGAAAAGGAACACCCAATTAAGAACTAAACATATCCCTGCTAAACCAATATTAATTGATGATTTATTCAGCGGTAGAGGTTTTTTACTTTGTAATAAATAAAGCCCTACAACAATGACCCCAATCAAACATCGATAAAAAGCTATTTCTAATGCAGAAACCTTTGATAATACGACAAATAAGCCAATCGAGCCCCAAATAATCATCGACATAATCAATTCAAGCATAGATAAATTCCTATGAAGTTACTGAGATATATCATATTTTTAGTCAGATTTTTTTAGACCAAATTTAGCTAATGTTTCTTTATGCTGTGCACTTTCCTCGGTATGTTGATATTTCATGGTTGTTTCAAGCATTGAATGGCGAAGATTCTTTTTGACGGTACGAATGTCAATTCCTGCGTCAACCTGATGAGTAGCAGAAGTATGGCGTAACCAATGTGTAGATACTTTACCAATTACAAAACTACTAGCAGGGTCAGTGCTTTTTAGTTCCAATGCTAAATTGCCACAGACGGTCTTGATAATTTTGTAGAGCATTGAATCAGTAATCGGTTGTAAATTACCATATTTACTAAATATCACTGCCAATTCAGTTTCTGTCGATGTTGGATACTCGGGGAGTTTCATCGCCTTGCGATAACGCATTAATGCGCTTAATAGTTCATTTGTGACTGGTATTTCACCATGCTTATCACCTTTTCCAACTACTTTAAACCACCATTCATGACGCTTGTAAACGAAGTCCGCCATTCTAGCATTGACAACTTCACTACGTCGGCAACCAGTTAAATAGAGTAAGCTAAATATCCATTTAGTACGTTCATAATCTACCTGTTGTTTTTCTGTTTCTTGTGGCATCCGTTCAATGTATTCATTGATGTAATTCCATTCACGAGTATTTAAAAAACGCTCAACTTCAGTTTTAACTTTTTTACGCTCGCGGATTAAGCGAAATGGATTACGTTGTAAATATCCTGCTTCAATTAAATATTGAAACATACTGCCTAGAATTTGTAAATTAAGATTAATACTCGATTGTGCTAAACCTTTAACAAAAGGCTTCCATTCTGGATGATAACGAGGTTTGGCAGAGCCACACCATAAGTCGTTTGGTATCGGCATTTGTAGAAAAATTTGATATTCTTGGACAATCTCACGCGTCACATCTTTTAAGGTTTTTTCTTGAATATATAACCACATGATAAAACGTTCGGCAGTTTGTCGGTAAGATATAGCGGTATTGGGGCTATTGACAAATTCTTGTAACCATGTACGTATTGCATCAATGTCATTGGTGGCGCTGATGCTAACGGCTTGTTCCTGTTTGATAATTGGCTGGTCAATTTTACGAACAATGTCATGAATGATAAGTTGATAATTTTCCATAATGATTGGTAAATTGAGTAAAAATAGTTTATAGGTTATCTAAAGTGATGAATGTTGATTTTACCATTAATAGTAGCAAAAAATCTACTCATAATCTAAGATAGATATCGAGAGTGTTTATTTATAACAGATTCAAAGTCTACATAGTTTTATAGCGGAAGAATTTGGTTATCAATTGGCTATAATAATCATTGTCAATCGGACCGATTAGCTGGGTATGATGATTAACCTGTTTATTGTTAAAAACTTGATACTGGCTTATTCCTGCGCCAGTCTTTGGTTCGCTAGTCCCAAAAATAACTTGTTTAATCCGACTGTTGATAATTGCTCCACTACACATTAGGCATGGCTCAACAGTTACATATAGCACACAATCATGTAAACGATAATTCCCTAAATACCGCTGTGCTTCTTGTAATGCTATAATTTCAGCATGGGCGAGAATGTCTTTACGTTGTCGTGTTTGATTATAGCCTTGTCCAATAATTTCATTATTGCAAACCACTATTGCACCGATAGGAATTTCATCTTCTTTGAATGCCTGTAGAGCTAATTGTTGCGCGAGTTGCAAGAAGTGGCTAACGGTGTCATTGCTGGGAAGAGGATAGTATTTAGGCTGTTGCTTGTATTCTTTAATCAGCTGCTGTTGTTGTTCACGATTAGGGTATGGACTCTTACTCAAATAACAATATAAGTCAAATAAAGCCTGAAAACCTATACTTGGATAATGAGCTTTTAATTGCGCAAAAACTGCTTGATAATCATCGCAATTATTTTTTGCGATATTTATAGTGGCTAATTTAGTTGCCAAATATCTTGGTAATGAAGTCATACAAAAAACTCTACCTCTTGCCATAAATCATTTGCTAGTTTTTTAGCTGCAAGTCTAGTTTGCCATGTTCCAACATGTATTTCCAATTTATGTCCATCAGGATCACAAAAGTACAACGATTCACCTTCAGATGAATTATCTTGAAAAATATGAGCCCCACTAGTAATGATTTGCTGTTTTAGAGTTGTAAAATTTTGTACTTGGACATTCCAAGCTATATGTGTGTAGTCAGGGTGTGGGTTAGGTCGAAAATCTGGTTTGTAATTTAGACATAACCAGATATTACCAAGTGTGAGGTAAGCTCCTTGGTGCCAACGACATAATGGCGTTGCACCTAATATGTGTTGGTAAAAATCAAATGCACGCTCTAAATTAGTTACGCTGAGAGTAATATGGTTAATGCCTGTAATCATAAAGTATAACCCCTGAAATTGAATTATGAAGGTAAATTATAATAGTAATTGTGAGGTATTAATAGTAGTTACTTGCAAATTAGATCCCTGCATAAATTTGTTTTTGGTAAAACCAGAGTTCAACTAGTTGTTTAGCATGCATAGGATAATTCTTAGCTAAACTTTGAGCAATAATTTTTGCCTGCTGTAAGATTTCTAAATCAGCTTCTAGGTTAGCAAACCGCAAGGCTGGAATACCGCTTTGGCGTTGCCCCAGCAATTCACCAGGACCGCGAATTAGTAAATCCTGTCGTGCAATTTCAAAACCATCGGTGGAGGTTGAAATAACTTTCAGGCGTTGTTTTGCGGTTTCGCTGAGTTGCTGATTATCATAGAGTAAAATACATTGACTCGCATTATTGCCACGCCCAACCCGCCCGCGTAATTGGTGAAGTTGCGCGAGTCCCATTCGTTCACTATGTTCAATGACAATTATACTGGCATTCGGTACATCAACACCGACTTCAATGACAGTAGTAGCAACTAATACTTGTGTCCAATTCGCAACAAAATCTGCCATGATATCTGCTTTTTCTTTAGATTTCATTTTACCATGGACTAATCCTACTTTGATTGGAGCTAATTGGCTAGAAAGTTCATCAAAGGTATTTAAAGCATTCTCCAATTCAAGTTTCTCAGACTCTTCAATTAGTGGGCATACCCAATAAGCCTGATGTCCGAGGCTAGCATGTTCACGAACAAATTTAATTACTTCATGCCGTCGCGAGTTATTGATTAACATCGTTTGAATCGGTGTTCGTCCTGCAGGTAGCTCATCAATACTTGAGACATCCAAGTCCGCGTAATAACTCATGGCTAACGAACGTGGAATCGGAGTTGCTGACATCATTAACTGATGCGGGTGTAAATCCGCACTACCTTTATTAACTAATGCTAAACGTTGTTCAACGCCAAAGCGATGTTGCTCATCAATTACGACTAGACCCAATTGCTTAAATTCGACATTTTTTTGAAAAACTGCGTGAGTACCGATAATTAGGTCGGCGCTCCCATCACCACATGCTGCAATAGCTTCGCGTTTTTGTTTTGCCGTCTGACTACCTGATAACCATACTACATTAATCCCCATTTCATCCAGTAGTTGAGTGATTTTTAGGTAGTGCTGTTCTGCCAGAATCTCAGTAGGTGCCATAATTACTGCTTGATAACCATTTTCCAGTGTTGCAAGAGCACTGATAGTTGCTACAATGGTTTTTCCACTCCCTACATCACCTTGTAATAAGCGATTCATTTGCTGCGGCTGTGCCATATCATGCAAGATCTCATGTAAGACTTTTTTCTGAGCATTGGTTAGCGCAAAAGGTAATTTAGCTAATAATTTTACGATTAAGTTATGTGTTGATTTAAGAACTGGAGCATTATTATTATGCTTTTTTGCATAAATATTTTGCATCAATAATTGTTGTGCGATTAACTCATCAAATTTGAGACGCTGAAGAGCTTTTTCGTGAATGTGACTATTAAACTGTTGTGGTGTTAATTTATGTAATGTCAGCAATGCTGGTTCTAAGCGCATTAGTTTATATTGTTGGATAATTGCTTCCGGTAATAACTCAGGAATTATATTAAGGTTAAATAAATCCTCAACCAATTTAATAATTGCACTATTGGCTAAACCATTGGTAGTTGGATAAATTGGTGTAAAAGTATTACTTAACTTACTATCTTCTTTAACTGTTTGGACTTTGGGGTGGATGATGGTTTTATTACCAAAAAAATCAGCTTTAATTTCACCGTGGGCACGAATAGTTTTACCAATTGTATACTGAGATGCATAATTTGGGTAGAAATGAAAGAACATTAAGGTGATAATTGCACTGCCGTCATCAATACGGACGAGTAATTGTTTTTGGCGCTTATGGGTAATCTCATGTCCAATTATTTTACCTTCAACCATAACTTGCTGCCCAATTTGTGCCTCTTGAATCGGGTAGACTTTGGTGAGGTCTTCATAGCGTAAAGGAATATGCAGCGCTAAATCCCAATAGTTATAAATCGCGAGTTTACTTAGTTTACTTTTGATTTTATCAATATTATTTATGGTATCTAGCAGCTGCATAAGTTATTATCTAATTATTAGGTGTTCTTCCATTATTGGCTGATTCGTTTTGCTTAGATTTTAACATTCCTGATTCATTAATTGCAGACTCATTGGTATTTGATTCAACTAAATATGCAGGTAATAATGACTTACGAATTGGACTTTCATTTTGATTAGTATTTGGTGCATATTGATTATTTGCTGGATTTGATGGCGCAGGCGCATTTTTTGGTAAGTACAATGCTCCTTTATAACCACATGCCACAATTAATATTGTAATTGATAATAGCAATATATTTTTTTTAGACATCTATCTCTCCGTTATTTTGATGGTGTAAAGCTATCAGAAAAGAAGTTTCCTGCTGATAGATTTAACTGTGTCGTTGCCAACTGATATAGACTTTGAATCATCTGTGAATTACCACAAGCATATACTTCATAATCCATTAGATTCTCGTATTCATTAACGATCAAATCAGTTACTAAACCATTATGATAGCCGATTGGCGGATTTTCATTCACACATAATGATACACGTAGATTTAATTTTTCTTGCCACTTTGCCAATAACTCAGTCAGGTAGAAATCTTCAGTAGTGAAATTACCCCAGATTAAATGGACGGGTCGTAAGTTATTAGTTGCAATCATTTGCTCTAAAATTGCTTTAACTGGTGCTAATCCAGTACCTGTACAAACCATAACAATAGGTTTATCATTTTTACTGAGTGTAAAACTACCCAGTGGACCTTTAAAGCGAACAATGCTACCAACCGTTAATTGGCTCCATACCGCTTCCGAGAATAAGCCACCTTTACGATAACGAATATGCAATTCTAATTCATTTTTATCAGTTGCATAATTTGCCAATGAATAACTACGATTTTGTCCTTCATATAATATGTCAATATATTGTCCAGCAGAAAATTCAAATTTTTGTCCAGCGGGTAATTTAAGCATCACTATTGCAGTAGTCCCAGATTTATCAATCGAACTAATTTTAGCCGGTAGTGTCTTAATTGGATGTGAATTACTAAATCCTGGTAAATTTAGTGTAACATCGCTGTGTGCATGTGATTTACACAAAAGCACATAGCCAGCATCAATTTCATCCTGTGAAAATATTGCCATATTCGTATTATCTTCTTGAGTAACATCGCCATTGGTGACCTGACATTTACATGCACCACAGTTACCACTTTTACAACCATGGGGTAAATTTATTTTGGCAGTCAAAGCTTCAGCTAAGATGTTATTATCTTCATTGCAATCAAATTCAATATTTGCAGGTGAGATGGAAATACGAAAATTCATGGTTTATAATACCTTATCAATTTAATATGTTATTTTCCGCAATTTTAGCATGAAACTAGTTACAATTATGTGTTTTATAAGTGCAAGTATTAAGCTATATATTGATTTAGATTTTGATAAATGTCAATTCATGCTATTATTGCTAGTGCAATTAATTATGAAGAAAAAGATTAGTAACAAATACAGTTGGGGGTAGTTAAAAGATGAAGAAAATTTTGTTTATTGCAGATCCATTAAAAAATATAAATATCTATAGTGATTCCACATACTTAATGTTTTTAACTGCACATGATATGCAGTTTGATATTTATTATTGTACACCCGCAGATGTCTTTGCGGTTAATAATCATGGCTTTGCTAATGTGTCACAAGTTCAGGTTGCGCATGGTGTAGCACAAATACACTCTACGCCAGATTGGTTTAGTTTTAATACACAGATTAATCATCAAGAACTAAGTGAGTTTGCGGCTATCTTTGTGCGGAATGATCCGCCGTTCAATTTGGAATATTATTATTTAACGCAGATTTTACAGTTGGCAGAGTCGTCAACGACTAAAGTTATCAATCATCCATCTGCATTAAGAAATTGTAATGAAAAATTAACGATTCTTAATTTTCCTGATTTAATTACGCCAACATTGGTAAGTAAAAATAAACATGTGATTTTAGATTTTATTGCCAAACATGGCGTGTGTGTGGCAAAACCAATTGATATGATGGCAGGGCGTGGTGTATTTAGAATTGCCGCAGACGATCCTAATCAAAATGCGATTTTAGAGAGCTTGACTGATTATTTTAATCAAACTATCATGGTGCAGAAATTTATTCCTGAGGTAGTACAGGGTGATAAACGCATCTTTATCATTAATGGTGAAGTAGTATCATACTGTTTGTACCGTATTCCACAAAATGGGCAAATTCGTGGTAATCTAGCTGTTGGTGGACGCGGCGAGGTTCATCCTCTTAACGAAGATGATTATCGTATTGCAAATCAAGTTGCTCAGTGGTTAAAAGAACAAGGTATTTTGATTGCTGGAATTGATGTAATTGGTAAATGCTTAACCGAAGTTAATATCACTAGTCCAACTGCGATGCAACAGATTTATCGTGATGGCGGAGTTAATGTTGCCAAGCTAATTTTAGATAACGTATAATTAAAAAAGCTCACTAATATAGTGAGCTTTTATTTTTGGTGCTTAGTCGTTAGTGTCTACTAGTTATACCATATAAGTTTTCAGTTGTCACTGGTGTGATTACTGTCCAGCTTTCACCATCTATTGAAGAGATCATCGTACCATTATTTCCAACCGCAATAAATTTATTTTCTCCATGAGTAATACTATACAATGGTGTAGTAGTTCCACTCGTGGCAAGAGACCAAAGATTTGCATCTGTAGATTTAATAATTCCACCATCACGTGCTGCCGCTACATACAAACCATTAGCATAGGTAATAGCACCAAGTTGAGCTGTAGTTACTTTAACTGAATCATTAGCTTCTACCCAATCATCTGCTGTTTTAGATGCATAAATAATTGCACCTCCCGCACCAACGGCAACAAATTTCTCACCACCGTAAGTTACAGCGGTTAATTCTGTTGCGTTGCTAGGATCATTGCCTATTACCCAGCTTTCTGGATCAGTAGGGTTGCTTGTTGTAGCCAACACGCTTTGAGTTTTATCATAATTTTGCCCAACACTAACATAAATACCATTACCATATGCAATACCAAATAGGTTACCGCAGAAGAAGTCTTTATCCGCTGGTGAACTATCTGTCCAAGCGCTACCATTATTAGAGGTTAACACAGTTCCATCACAGCCAACGATTACAAAAAGTCCACTACCATAAGCAGTATCAAATAATTCTTGATCGCTATTCGATAGTTGAGAAGTCCAGTTAACTCCATTGTCTGAAGTATAGATCACACCACTTTCACCAACTGCAATGAATTGACTTTCCGCATATGTCACACTATTAATATATTTGCTACCAAAGGCAGTTGACTCCCATTGTTCACCATTTAATGAATATAAAATTGTACCATTAGTACCAACGGCTACAAACTGTACGCTACCAGTCGTAAAGTAGAAAGTGCCAGTTACTGGTAATCCAGTTGTCGTTAGTGCATTCGTCACATTTACATAGTATTTCTGACTTGGTAATAAGGGTGATTCACTGCTAAATGTAAAAATTGTATTATTGGCACTTGCGATAATTGTGGTAATTGGAATATTTTGACTGCCACTATCTGTTAATTTATTTCCCGTAAGTACGTTAGTTGATAAGGTAATTGTTTGTGCATTGACCGTGCTAGGATCCATTGGTACTGAGAACTGTAATACGATAGTTGGTGTTAGAGCTACATTGCTTTCACCATTACTAATACCACCATTATTTGAATCTAGATCAACACTTGCTGTAGGAGCAGGATTATTGGTATTACATGTCCCATTGCTACATGAGGTAATAATAGCAGCAATCATAATTAGAAAAATACGTAAAAATGTTTTCATCAACAAAATTCCCCAAATTAAATAGTTAGCATAAGAAGTATTAGATTATATATCGCGTATTGTAGCGTATTTTATGTTTTTTGATATAGTAATGATGATATTTTGGGGGTGTTGTTTAGTTATTTTATTCTTATTTACGGTAATTGGTGTTGTGTTTTTGCTATATGATGGTGTTTGAGAGTGAGGGTTGTTGTTGATATCATTGTATTTTTGCAGGTTATTTTGCGCATACTTTTTTATAAATGTCAATAGTTAAAACAGTAATTTAGCGTAAACAAAAAAAATTATTAAATATTTGTCTAGCACTCGCTAGATTAGGGTACAATATACGCTCCATAAATAAGTTTATGTAGCATAATGTATTGTAATTTATAGGTTTTATATGAAAAATTTTTGGCTAGAACCACGAACAATTGTCGCATACGCGGTTAGCTTACTTGCCTTAGCTGAGATTGTCGATTTGACTATTGTGGCGGTCGCTGTTCCTCACATTATGGGTTCCTTAAGCGCTAATTTAACCGAAGTATCATTGACGATTACGAGTTATATTGTAGCTGCCGCGGTTTGTATTCCATTAACGGGGCTGGTGATCCGTAAGTTTGGCATGAAAAATGTTATTTTAATTTCAGCATTATTATTTGGCATTTCTTCTGTGTTGTGTGGGATAGCTACGTCTATTCCTGAAATGGTATTATTTAGAATTATGCAGGGTATTGGTGGTGCCTTTTTACCGTCAATTGCCCAGTCATATATTAGTAGAACATTTACACCAGAGGAGCAACCCAAGATTACTACCGTGTATAGTTTGTGCGTGGTAATGGGTCCAATTATTGGTCCAATATTTGGTGGAATGTTAACTGAGAACTTGAATTGGCGGTGGTGTTTTTATGTCAACGTGCCATTATGTATAGCTGGTTTTGTGTTAATTTGGATCTTCATGAAACCAGAAAAAGTTGAAGAAGTTAAGATTGATTATATTAGCTTTATCTTTATGGCATTAGGAATTGGTTGTTTGGAATATTTCATTGATGAAGGGAATACCAATAATTGGTTTGATTCTATGCCGATGCTCATTACTTTTGCTGTTGCTATTGTCTTAATCGGATTCTTTATATGGCGCTCATTATTGGGTAAATCAGTAGTACATATTAGGATATTTGCAAATCGTAACTTTGCGTTATGCTGTTTAAGTATGTTTATTTTTATGGTAATGATTACTGGTTCATTGTCATATTTCCCAACGTTATTGCAACAGTCATATAGTTATCCTGTTGATACCGCGGGTTATATCACTGCGCCACGTGGCTTAGTTGCATTTATTTCTGCGCCACTAGTTGCTAAGTTATTAGGTAAATTTGATGCACGGAAGATTTTATTTTGTGGATTGTTAATTTTTAGTGCTAGTTGTATGATGCTGGCAACCTATTCTTCCGAAGTGAGTGAGACATACATTTTATTCTCAACCATGTTGCAAGGCTGTGGAATGATGGCATTTTTTATTCCTTTAATGCAAATTGTATTTACTGATATTCCTACTGAATTACATAGTGATGCATCAGGAATGTTTAACTTCTTCCGTAACTTTGCTAGCTCGGTTGGAACGTCTTTGTCTGCAACAATCGTCTCACGGCAACAACAAGTTACGTATAATGATTTGGGTTCGCATGTTTCACCATATGCAAATGGGTTTAAGTGGTGGTCACAATCATTAACTGGTGTTCCAGAAGCTATGCAGGCGCAAATCGCCCACCTACAAGTTATTCAGCAGGGGGCTATTATTAGTTATCTCGATTCATTTTACTTGTTTGGCTTAATTATTTTATGTTGTCTATGGTTACCATTCGTTTTGAAGCGTCCACAAATTGGTGGTAAAGTTCATCTCGATTAAAAAGATTATCAATATATGAATTTCATGGAGTTTAAATAGTATGAATAAACATACAATCGCGGGTTTAGGAGTAATTTTATTAGTTGGTGGTAGTATCTTTGGTTATTATGAATATAGTGAGAGATATCCAAGCACTGATAATGCATATGTAAATGCTAATTTGATTAATGTGGCACCTAAAGTAGGTGGTTATATTCAAAAAATTTATGTCACAGACAATCAGTTCGTGCATAAAGGTGATCCGTTAGTAGATATTGATCCACAAGATTACAATGTGGCATTAACTAAAGCTAAACAAGATTTGGCATTAGCAAATCAACAGGCTGCAACAGCTAAAGCAGCTATAGTCAAGGCTCAATCAGATTATAAACTAGCTAGTGAATTAGCAACACGGTATACCGCGTTGTATAAGGAGAATGCTGGTTCATTGCAAGATATGCAAAAATATCAAAATCAAGCCGATGCAGCCAAACAATCTTTAGATCAAGCGACCTCACAGTATCAAGCATCTCAAGCACAAGTTGGGATTGCTACTACTGGAGTAACTAATGCTCAGAATAATAATGGTTATACACAACTCAGTGCACCAGCTGATGGTTATATTAGTAATTTATATTTACAAAATGGAGAATTAGTCTCAAGTGGGCAGAAATTATTTGGCTTGGTTGATAATGCTAATTGGTGGATTGATGTTAATTTTAAAGAAACACAGTTGAAGCGTATTAAGGTTGGTCAACCTGCAGAAATTGAATTGGATATGTACAATCACAAATATAAAGGTGTTGTCCAAAGTATTAGTTATGCTAGTGGCAGTACTTTCTCATTATTGCCTGCACAAAATGCAACGGGAAATTGGGTTAAAGTTACTCAGCGTTTTACGGTGCGAGTAAAGGTTGAAAATAGTGCTGAATATCCATTGCGCGTTGGTGCAAGTTCTAAAGTTACAGTTGATACAACCAAATAGGGGTGATGTATGAAAATTAAACAATTAGCATTCTTAATCCCTGTCGGATTGATTGTAACAGGTTGTGGATTACTCGGGCCAACATACGAAAAACCACAATTAAATTCACCAAATAATTGGGCGAGTAAAGATCGTCAGACGAGTGCAGAGAGTATGAATCTAGCACAAACCGCATGGTGGCAAAAATTTAATGACACAATGTTGAATCAATTAATTGAAAGCGCCTTAAGTAATAACAATAATATTCAAATTGCAATGGGGAATATGTTACAGGCTCAGGCGTCATTACGTCAGGTTAATATGGGGTGGATTCCAACTGTTTCTATCGGTGGCGGAGGTATGGTTGGACAAGCATTTAACCCATCATTTACCAATAATACGGCTCAGCAACTACCAAATGTTGCGCAGGGAACTCAAAATATTAGTGGTTACGGCTATGGGGTAATTCCTACTTATACCTTAAATGTTTTTGAGCAAATTAAGCGTGGCGAGATTGCCAAACTTAGTTTGGAAATGCAAAAGCAAAATATTAATGCGGTTCGCCTTGGTGTGATTTCTCAGGTTGCCAGCAGCTATTTTACTTTGCTTGGTTTACATCGTCAACTAGAGTTACAGCAACAATTATTAGCTGATGCTTTAGATTTACGTAAGTTTACACAAATTAAATTAGATAAAGGTAGTGTTTCAGACCTTAATTTACAAGGTTTGGATCAATATATCGCAAGCGTTCGTGCGAATATACCAATGATTAAATCAGATATTACTCAAGCTGAAAATGCATTACAAGTATTGACTAATAATAACCCAGGTAAAATTAAATTAAGTAATAATTTTGATAAAATTACCACGAATAATATCGTACCTGTAAATTTACCTTCGGCAGTTTTAGAAAGTCGTCCAGATGTGGCGATAGCAGAATACCAATTAAAAGTTGCTAATGCTGATATAGGTGCTGCGCGCTCAATGTTTTTCCCAACCATCAGTTTAACTGGGATGTTAGGGCAAGGTTCAATGACATTGACTAATTTATTCACTGCGGGTGGTGATTTATGGATGACGCAACTAGCTGCATTTATGCCTGCATTTAATATGGGAATTTATGCGCAGATAGACAAGGCAAAAGCTGGGTATTATACCGCTTATTATAACTATGCTCAAACAGTTCGTAGTGCTTTTGCGCAGGTTGATAATAGCTTAGCTAGTCATGATAGTTTAACTGAAAACTTAAAAGAGCGTCAGCAGTCATTGGATAAAGCCAACAATATTTATTCGATTGCCCAAAAGCAATATAAATATGGCTCAATCGCCTACGCAGATACATTAAATTTAAAATTAAATGTTGATTATGCTCTAGCTAGCCAAAATCAAGTTAAGATTCAACAGTTAAATAGTTTGGTAAATCTATATCAAGCGTTGGGTGGTGGATATTTGGTAGAAAGCAGTTTAAGCGCGACAAAAAAATTTAATGATGGTCATGATATTTAGGCTATACAGATATAGTTAATTGGTTGTTGCACTATGAACTATTCAATAATTTATTAGTTTTAATAAATCATTTCTAGCATTTTGCAAAGGCTTACATTGAATTAGTGTTATAAAACAAGTTATAATGATGTTCTATGAAAAAACAATTTTACTTTATTTGTCTTAGCCTATGTGCAAGTAGTTCATTTGCTGTTGATTTATTCCAAACCTATCAGGCTGCGTTGGCATATAATGCTGATTATCTAAAGGCTATCGCTAATAATCAGGCAGGGCAGGAGCAACAAAATATTGCTCGTGCTGCGCTATTACCACAGATTGGTGCGAATGCGACAGTTAGTGAAAACTATTTTAATCAAAATGGTATAACTGCGTATTATCATCAGCCAACCTATGGTGTGCAATTCTCGCAGGTTATGGTTGATTATGGCAAATTTTCTACTTATGTAAAAGGTAAGTTTGCATCTCAGCTAGCTGACCTACAGCTTATTAATGCTCGTCAACAGTTGATGGTAGGTGTATCACAAGCATACATGGATGTCCTTTTTGCTGGGGATAAGTTATTGGCAACGCAAATGACGAAAACGGCGTTGGATCAACAGATGAAACAAGCTGAAGCAGCATTTAAAGTAGGTACAGTTACTATTGCCGATGTTAATGATGCTAAAGCCGCTTATGATGCAGCATTAGCGCAGGAAATTCAAGATACCAATAATGTGATTTATAAAAAGAACATTTTTCGCAATTTAACTGGTTTAGACCCTGATTCAATACAGCCATTGCAAGAACAAATTAATTTAGTTATGCCATCGCCACAAAGTGATGCTCAATGGTGGGCAATTGCAGAGAGTGGTAACTTAAATATTAAGATTGCTGGTAAGCAAGTAGATATGGCGCGTGAAGATATTAGCATCTCACGTTCAGGACATTATCCAACGCTTAGTTTGCAGGCACAATATCAATATCAAGATACTTCTAATCTTGATGCAGGTAATATTAGTCCTGAGATGATTCCCTTATTAAGTTATCCAGGTGGACCAATGTCAACTTATGGCACTGGTGCTGCAATGTTACAACTAAGTATTCCTATTTCTTCTGGTGGTGCAGTTAGTAGCCAAACCCGTCAAGCGGCGGATAATTATAATGCCGCACAACAACAATTAGTTTCAACAGAGCGCAAAACTAATCAGCAAGTTGTGAACGCTTATTGGCAAGTTGCTAATGGTGTTAGCTTGGTAAATTCTCAGAAAACCGCATTATTGTCAGCAAAAACAAAATTAAAATCTGATCAACGTGGCTATGAAGTGGGTATTCGTAATAGTGTTGATTTAGTTAGTTCGCAGAAAACTTATTACGATACTTTTCAAACGTATCAACAATCACGCTATCAGTACTTAATGGCAGAGATTAATTTGCAGTACTTGAGTGGAACAATCGATGAAAAATTCTTGCAGCAAATAAACGCAAATATTAAGCAATAATGATTATGGGCTTAGATGATAAAAGGTGGTATTGATATACCACCTTTTTGCTATTAATGACGAGCGTTGTAACCTTTTTGGTTAATTAGGAAATAATAGTTGATCGTTGCAGCAATAACTAATCCGATTACCGCAGTTAATTCAGGGACTATCTTATAATCAATTAGATAACCAAAGATAGTAACTACTACTAAGTAAATAAACATCGACCATGATGAGAAGAATGCACGTACAGATGGAGCAAATGCACGATAATAAACGATGCAATAGATTACAAAGAAAACAGAGTGGAAGATTACTGATACTAGTAATGGGATGAATCCACATTGAATTAATAGATAGCTAATTGCGATATAAACAATATAACTGATTACTCGACCAGCTGGCATAGTAAATGGACGACGAGTTGAATCTAATTTACGTAATTTAACAAATGCAATTGGCACTGCCATACATGAGATTGACATAAATACGCTAACTACAATCATAATCTTGTCCCAGTTATCAAAGAAGACAACCAGAGCCATACAGAATCCCAAGGTAACAATAATCGATAAACGATTTACACCATGTAGCGGATGAACTTTACCAAATACTTGTGGCATTTGTTTATCTTGTGCCATACCCGTAAAAATACGAGCACTTGAACCAACGAAAATAATACCAGTACCTGATGGACTAATTGCTGCGTCAATATAGAGAACAATTGCGACCCAATTCATACCAAATAAAATTGCTAATTGTGCTAAAGGAGAATTAAAGTCAAGGTTATGCCATCCATTTGCAATTGAACTCGTCTCAACCGCGCCAATAAATGATACTTGTAACATTAAGTAAATAATTAAACAAATTACAATTGAACCAATCAACGCTAATGGAATATTGCGTTGTGGTTTATCTAATTCTGTAGAAAAGAATGTAATTGTGTTGAAACCATAGAAAGAGTAGAAAATACCACAAGCTACTACGGCTGAAAATATTTTATCATAGCCATAAGGTGCAAATGAACCTTGATAAGCAGTAAAGTTTTCAGGATGATATGATGCAGCAAAGAATAATAATGCGGTTGCAGCAGGAACAATTAGTTTAAATGTTGTAATTGCATTATTGGCTTTTGCTAGTAATTTAATACCCCAATAGTTAATTAATCCATATAGGAACATAATTACACATACAATCGCAATCCCCAGCGCGGTGAAATGATTATTGGTGAAAATGTCGGCACTAATCGGTGGATATGCTTCAGCTAAATATTGTACTGATGCCTCTGCCTCTGCAGGGATGATAATGATAGTACAAAACCAATTAGATGAGGAAATAATAAATCCCATATCATGGTTATGCGTTAGACTTAATAAACGCGCAAATAACCCAGTTTCTTTAGAATAATATGTTGCGATTTCTGCTAAAAGTAATGCTACCAATAATGCAATTGCAGCACCAATAACCCACGACCAAATTGCAGCAGGTCCTGCTACTTTTGATGCCTTGTAACTAGCAAATAACCAACCACTACCGATAATTGAGCCAACCCCAATTGTGATTGCGGAAAATAGACTGGGCTTTTTACCCGAAGATGATTCTATGTATGCCATAATTTACATCCCAAAAAATTACAAAGTATATTATGAACGTTGTATCTATCTGATAAAACGCAGACGAATTTGTATTATAACTTAAAATAATTCATTTTAAGAACAAAATGCTATCTACTACAACGGATTAGCGTAATGTTGATAATCCATAAGTCTATTATGTTAATTTATTTCAATAGATTAACATAATGTAGTTATTTGTTACATTTTCGTGAGTTTTTTGAGATTTGATGTAATGTTTACATTACATGTGCACAGGATTATAAAAGTTAGATGATAATTAAAATCATTAAGTTTACTACTTATACTTTAATTAAAAGTTGTTTTGCTGCATCTAATAATTTATTATATTCGGCAATATGTTCTTCGTAAAGAGCACGATCTTTTAAGACACAATTCGCAAAATAGACCGCAGAAACTAACATACGTAGACGCCATGAAATATCAGAAAATTCTTGTACTTGCTGCTTTAATTCAGGGGATGTAGTATGACTATTTAAAATCCCTGCACCACTATTTGATATTTCCGTAAAAATAATATTAAAACTATCGCGAATCGACTTAATTAGTACGAGACTATTTTTTTGTTTTTCTGGTTCTTGCATTACTTCATGCATCCGCTGTTGGATTATCTGCAATAGTTCATGTTGCAACGAACTATAGACCTTACCTGAATAATTGAAGCGATTGAATAAGAAATGATCAGCAGAAATACAAATTGCAATCCCAATAATAGTACAAGTAATACGATTTATAGCAACTTCAATTGGACCTTCTAATAGTGGGAATTTAAAATTATAGGAATCCGACAGGAAAATCATAATTGTCATTGCCGTTACTGTTAAATCATAACGTTTTGGCGTGGGCACGTTTAATAATATCATTGCCATAATCATGATGATTGAAACAAAGCGATAATTTAAGTGCAGTACATAGACTAATGAAAAAGCTAAAATTATCCCAACAATCGTGCCTTTACCGCGATTAATTGACTTCACTAAGATTAGACCAGGTTGTACGGCACTCATCATCATTAATACGGTGAGAAATATCCACCAGTTATGGGGAATGGTTGTAAATAAATACATCCCAAGTCCAAATGTTAAGATGAATGACATTTGTGCAAAACGGGCATAGCTTAACGATGACTTTAAATCATGGCGCATAGTTTATTCCAGTTGTTGATTGAAATATTAAATTCTCTTTTGAAATAGATTTCAGTTTTATTATTGGTAGTTACATCAACCGTAAAAAGAGGTAGCTGTTGGTTATCACGTACTGCATGATACAACATATTGAGATGTTTGTTGGCACTTACCCAAAATTCACGATTCTCGCTAGTGACTTTCATACAGCTGAGAGAAACAAACACATTGCCCATACTAAATCCCGCCCGCGTTGCCTTAATAAACATATCTTTTTTAAGTAAGCGACGATATGCACGCATAGTGTTCATGTGGTTAGTACCAGAGATGAAGTTGTTATTATTCATATAGTTCAAATCAGCAATCAGAATATTGCGAATTGAATTTACATATAATCCATACGCCCGCTTCCACACCTTAAAATAGTGGTTGGGAAAGGTTATAATACTAAAGTAGCATACGAGCATGGTGAGCATAATTACTGCAAACATATCAATTGCAACTTGCAATGATAAGGCTGGCTTATTGGACATATTCATACATGCAACTACGATTACTAGTACTGCAAATGGTTTAGCTTTGGGAAAGAATTTTTCTCCACCAAAGTATAAGATCGCAAATCCTGCAATAAATGTAAACATGAATGTGAATTTATATGGGAAAACTAAATAAAAAATGACGGAGTAAATTGCCGCTAATGTGAATAATAAGACAAAGATATTTTTTTTATCTTTATATGAAGTTAGCGTAGCATTTTCATATACTGGTGCAATCATCGCAGCAGGATTCATAAATGCAGTAAACTCAAGTGGTAAATGGCATGTCCAATTAACATAGGTGAGAATCGTAGCAATATAAAGACTCTTGTAGAAAATTAGTCGTTGCGTGAAGTATGGATCAACTTTTTCAAGCAAGAAATTAATTTTTTTAATCATACTAGATTAATCTGCTTTGATATATACATAAGCGCTACTACCTGCCCGTAGAGGATAATTAGGATCAGGATCTAACACCTTAATTTGTACCGGTAACCGCTGAGGTAACAAAATCCACTCATTCTCATTAGTAACATTTTGCATTTGACTACGAGCGTCAGTTATTTGGCGATTGGTTCCCCAATATTCTGAAATAACTTCGCCATGGAATATTTTACGTCCGAGATAGGTACGTGGAAAAATTAATACTTTTGAACCTTTATGAACTTTACGTAAATCAGTTTCGTTAAAATTCGCCTGAAAATAAATTTCATCGGTTTCTACAAAAGAAAACAATGGCTGATTAATATTAACTGGTGTGCCAATAGTCAAAAACATGTTTTGAACTACACCATTATTTTCTGCATAAACGACGGTTTCATCAAGCTCTACTTTAGCATTATTTAGTTTGGCTTGAATACTGGCAATTAACTCTTTTTGCGCTGTGATTTCATGTTGATCAATTTCTACTTGTTTACTGCTGGCATCCATTACTGAACGCGCAGCTTTGGTCTCTTGTTGTGAATTTTGTAATGTCATTAGTGAAATTGCATTAATTGCATATGCTTTAGTATATTTCTCATCATCTTGCTCTAATTTGGTATAAATATCTTGATGCTGTTTATAAATGCTTTTATCTTTCTCAAGAGCTTTTTCGAATGCTTTTAATTTAGCTTGGGCTGCTCGCAAATCAGCAGTTAATTGTTCAACCGCATACAAATATGGTTTATCAAATACGGTAAATAATTTTTCACCTTTTTTGACACTATCGCCATTTTTGATATAGAGATTGGTTACATAGCCTTTTACTTGTGCCGCAACAGGGCGTACATTGTTAACTACGAATGCATTGTCTGTTACAGGGAACAAATACGAAAAGATATAAGTGAGTGTAGTTAACACGCCAATTGTAATAACTACATTTGCAAAGCTAATGTTTTTCTTAAATCGATGCCAAATTCTTAAATTCATATGATATTACCTTATTTATTAGTGTTAGTATTCTGGCTTTCATATTTGTATCCGCCTGCCAGTTCTTGATACAATTTAACAAGGGTTAGTGCTTGTTGTAATTTAGCTTGATTTGTAGTTAATAACATGCTATCAACTTCAATTTTATTTTTAATCAGTTGTGGATATGAAATCATACCTGCATTGTACAAACCTTGTTGTAATTTGTATTTACTTTCAGTGGTAGTAAGCGCGTTATTGATTCGCGAATAGTTATTATTGTAGTGATTATTAGCAGATAGACTATCATCTGTATCCCTGATTGCTTTTCTTACTGTTTGGATGTAGTGATAGACATCCGCTTGGTAGGCTCCTTTTTGGGCTTCTATCTGACCAAAAGTACTTGGGTTAATACCCCAGTTTAGATAGGTGTCAGTCATGTCTGCCTGTGTGTTTGGTGTGCCACGACCAGAATTACCACTTGCCATTCCCATAAATTTATCTAACTGAATTGCGGGAAATAAATTACTGTATGCTATCCCAACGCTGGCATGAGTTGCTTGCAACTGATATTGGGCGATTTTAATGTCGGGACGATTTTGTAATACTGTTGCTGGTAACGCATTGGGGTTAATCTTTCCAAAACTTAACTGCGCAAAATTATTACTATTGGCAATTTGAGATGGATTAGCATTAATTAAATAACTAAGTGCATTATTGCTGAGTGTTATATTATGCTTAGCTAGTTCGATTTGTGCTAAAGTAGTTTCATGTTGTGATTTAATACCATAAAAGACTACATCATCACTTATTCCCAATTTAATTTCTGCTGATTCAAACTGTAATAATTGTTCAATATCATTATTTAAGGTGGTGAGTAACTCTAATTGGCGTTGTTGTGCCATTAGTGTAAGGTAACCAGCTACAGCTTCGCTAATCACGGTTAATCGCACGCTATCTGTTATAGCCTGTTGCGTTTGTAGATTGTATTTAGCAAAACGTTGCTGATTAATCAGACTGGGAATATTTAACGTATACTGTGGCCATATCCCATAGAAATTACCTGGTGCTCCAAAAGCTGGGTTACTTGAGTAACCAGCGTATAAGTTGACAAATGGAATCCAGCTTAATTGAATTTGTTTTAATTGACCTTTTGCCTGTTCAAGATTAGCTAGTGCGACTTGAATGTCTAAGTTGTTGGCAAGAGAACTTTCGATAAATCGATTTAATTGGGTGTCGTTCAATTGTTGCCACCATGCTAAATAGGGCAGGCTCTCTACTACTGTGTTGCTAGTAGCTGAGCGGAAATTACTTGGTTGGTTAATTGGTGGTAAATCAGCCTCACGCATCCAGCTACAACCAGCAAGACAAGAGAGCGATAATACTGTAAAAATTATTGAGAACTTATTTCTGATGCGCGACAGTTGCATTTGTTCACCGTTAATGGTTGTTTTGGTAATTATGGTCTTATTTATTGACATGATAATTAAATAATTATAAAGAACCTGAGTCCTCACTTTTTTATTTTTGCTGAAAGTGAGAATAATAGATCTTTAACAAATAAGTAATTAAAAAATAAAAAAGGC
>RXKA01000112.1 GCA_003962985.1 Pseudomonadota bacterium
TAGGGTTATAGCTCGTTAACAGTTTAAGTAATGATATAATCTACTGTTAATCCAGCTATCTATCTAGTTAGTTATAGCTCGTTAACAGTTTAAGTAATGATATAATACCAGCAGTTAATGCTGGAATCAAGAAGATGTTATAGCTCGTTAACAGTTTAAGTAATGATATAATGATTTTTTAACTTCGTCCGTGACTTCAACAGTTATAGCTCGTTAACAGTTTAAGTAATGATATAATATTTGCCTGTTGTAAGCGGTAAATATCCATGTTATAGCTCGTTAACAGTTTAAGTAATGATATAATCTTAAATAAAACATCAACGTACTCTTCTAGGTTATAGCTCGTTAACAGTTTAAGTAATGATATAATAGTTGGAATTTACAGGTCCTAATTTGGACGGTTATAGCTCGTTAACAGTTTAAGTAATGATATAATTCGGATAAAGGTAGTTATATCGCACGTACGTTATAGCTCGTTAACAGTTTAAGTAATGATATAATCATTGATTACCTCATTGCGACAACCTTCACGTTATAGCTCGTTAACAGTTTAAGTAATGATATAATATGGTTTCTAATATGCTCATTAGATACCCTGTTATAGCTCGTTAACAGTTTAAGTAATGATATAATTTACTAGTTAATTCTTCATTTATTTTTTGTGTTATAGCTCGTTAACAGTTTAAGTAATGATATAATAAATTCTGGGCTATATTGGGTTAGATTTCGGTTATAGCTCGTTAACAGTTTAAGTAATGATATAATTTCATTCTATGGCACTCTGCTAAAAATTCGGTTATAGCTCGTTAACAGTTTAAGTAATGATATAATCTAACCAACACGCCCTCAACAACAGTATTCGTTATAGCTCGTTAACAGTTTAAGTAATGATATAATACATTGTACTAAGTATCAACCCTGCTGTTGGTTATAGCTCGTTAACAGTTTAAGTAATGATATAATCGGGGTTTGGGGTGTGAAACCCCAATTGTTGTTATAGCTCGTTAACAGTTTAAGTAATGATATAATTAACGGCATGTCTGGCAAAGGTCGAAGCCTGTTATAGCTCGTTAACAGTTTAAGTAATGATATAATAGTTTCTTCCGCGTCGCGTTTAGCTTTATTGTTATAGCTCGTTAACAGTTTAAGTAATGATATAATATTAAAGGTATCTAATAGCGCTCAAATCAAGTTATAGCTCGTTAACAGTTTAAGTAATGATATAATAGAAATAACTCAACAGGCTAAATTTATTACGTTATAGCTCGTTAACAGTTTAAGTAATGATATAATATTTATATCATAAGGGGTGGGGGATTGCCCGTTATAGCTCGTTAACAGTTTAAGTAATGATATAATTTTCTTGATTGCAGATAGTATCAATTCTTTGTTATAGCTCGTTAACAGTTTAAGTAATGATATAATCTTATCGGTTTATTACATTGTTATTATTACACTTTATTTATAATTTTTTGCTAAAAAATAAATAAAGTCATAAAATATTAGTATTCATAATTAGTTTTATGTTAGAATAACCACAGTGTCATTACTTAAACTGTTAGTTTGCTATAATAAGACAAATCTAATAAGATTTGGTCGCATAGCTGACATCTATATACTGTCACCACTACTAAAACAGCAATAGCTGTTTATGATCTTTGTTGATTTTTTCTTGATGTGAATGATCACCAACTAAAAATCTCATTTGGCTGTACTGTTTTTCAGTTACTTTCATTATTCGTACGTTTCCTTTAGACGGTGTGTTCGCTTCTATTCGTCTAATGTGTTTCGCAGTTGCGTCATGACCATTACAAAGACGACAATACACAGAATACTGTAACATGTCATAACCATCTTTCAACAAAAATTTATGAAATCTTTGATATGCCTTACGATAGTTTGGAGTGCTCACGGGTAAATCATAAAATACCATCAATCTCATCCAACGAATCTCCGAAAACATAATTTAGTCCATATTGCTAGGTTCTAGAATAATTGGTAAACAAGGTAGTTTTAATTGACTAACATCATTAGTATTTATAACATTAGTAAAACTTTTTACCACTACATCACAAGCATTTAGCACTGTTGTAGCCTTATCATCTACATGTATAATATGGTTTAAAACATTCACTAAATCTGGCTTATGATTTAACAAATTTGCATCCTGATATTCCAGTGCTTTGGTACAAATATACCAGTCAATGTAGGCTCGGAATGGTTCGATAAAATCATCGGCTAAATTAAATGCATTTAACTCGCTGCAATGAAATAAGCCCAATGTTGGCAGAAAGCCATACCCCACCAGAGAACGACAGATAAGGCTACGAATAATACTATATGTATAATTTAGACTAGCGTTTATCTCTTGAAAATTATCAGTTCCTTTTTTGCTATTCTTTTTAATACGGGTGAAGCCACCTCCAAAAATTGCTTCAAAATATATTTTACTTGCTTGTGCCTCATGGTTATTGGGATCTCCAGATGTTACATACTTTGCTAAATTATTTAATTTAACAATCGAAGGATGATTTTTATCAATACGACACAAACACTCAGATTGATTAATTATTTTTTGTATCACAATTTTTTGCCATAACCGCTTTTTAAAAGCAACAGACAATCCTAGCTGTTTATCTAATATTAATCTTTGGCGTGAGTGCGGTAAATAGCTATGAAAAATACCATTTGGTAAATGTGCACTATCACAGCTAATTAATACTACATTATAACTAGCGCAATTAGCCAATAATGTTGCACTCATGGTAACCGCATAATTATCTATTACAATACACGCAATATCTTCTAACGGAATATTAAACCTATCTTCATCTTGCGTTATATAAAGCTGATTATTGCGTGTTGATAAATAACACGGCTTAGTTATCATTATGGTACGAAACGCCATTATTTATTACTAATTAAAACCAACTCTTGACTCATGATTAACTTTTACATAGTTGCCCAAAACATCAACTTGATATTTTTCTATAAATGTATTAAGCTTAATCCCAATCCCACTATATTCACAGCTACCATCATGTTTTTTAATTGAGAGTGCTGCCGTTCCACGATGACAACCAATATAATAGCCAAAATATGTTTCTTTCTTGGTAACTATTTTTATTAAATCATTTGGATAAAAACTATACATGAAGTTAAAACTATCATCAATTAATTGCCATTCATTTTCTGATTTGTTCGCAACTATTGCTCTATTTGGCAATTCATCTCTAATAGTATCAGTAAGATAAATTGGTACGATATAATTTTTACCATCTTTATGAAAAATATCTACCCGTACCATGCCTCCATTATCAGCTATTCCATCATTCACCATTACACCAGTATTTTGCGCCTGAATAATCTTTACTGTTTTTATCTGTGTATCACTTGGTGTGCCATCCTTACGCGGAGCATACAATGGGTCGGCAAATGCTTTTTTTGCATCATTACCATTTTGTAATAATTTCTCTACTAATAAACGATAGATATTTGAATTATGCTGTTTATAAGTTGGACATAGCGTAACTATTTCAGCATCCTTGTCCATCTTATTCAATTTTATGCCACTATCAACTAAACGTTTGTTGATTGTTGAAAATGGTTTGCCATTGTTATATTCTACTCTTGGATTATCTACATATTTGCGGGATCTAATAGTATCATCATGAACTTTGCCTGTTGTCTTATGTCTTGGCACACGTGAAACAAATACATCGTTTACTTTACTGATGATTTCAGTTCTAAAGTTAATATTTGGCATAGGGAATCTGTCAAATACTTCTCCGCTAATCGGATCGGTATAAAGTCCACTTAAATCCTTTCCATAACTTTTAGCTTGCATATACTGAGTAATTTTTTGTACCATACTTGTCGTGGTAGCAGCAATAACACAGGCATCTTGCGCATGATGTTTATCACTTTCTTCACGTACCTTAGATAACCCCCAATGATTGCGAATAAATGCAGTTGCCTGCCCCGTTAACACTCGTACTGGTTTTTTATGTTTACTATCCACAAATTGTAAATAATTTTGAATATAATTCAGCATAAATCGAGAAATATAACGTGTATCATTTAAATTACGATCAATAAATCCTTCTTGATCAAATTTTTTCAACAATAATCTATCACGCTTATTATACGTGAAACCATGTTGGTAACCTGCTTTATTCATTTGCTCGCAACGCTCGGTAAATTCGTGCCATTGCTGCATATTATGCCCGTTTGCACCAATATACTCAAAAGGAGTTTGATTACCTTTGTGTTGATTCTCACGAGTTAAACACACAACCTTATTGGTGATACTATCATCGAAACATCGTGAATGTGGAATAATATGATCAATCTGAGTTAGATTTGTACCATGTTGTATGTCATATAAATTAATAGATTCGCCACTATAAATACATTTACCGCTTTGCTGTTTCCATAGTCGATATTTAGTTAATTCATCTTTTATTGGGTTACGATTAAAGTATTCAATAAATCCATCACGTAATTTATCAGTTACATCTTTATTAGACTTCTGTTTACGGCTTATTTCATTGCGTTGTCTTGCACTTTTACCAACATCTCTAGCTAACTCAATATTAATTTGGTATGGTGAACCATATTTATCTATAATTGCATTAATTACTTTGCGAGATTGGCTAATTGCCCTGATTACTACTGGATTAGTTAGCTCTTGCTCTAGTCCCAATGATTGTATTGATGGTAGCTTAAGGTGTCTATTATTTTCACTCGCACTATGATTATAGCCAACTTGGCTACACGCCTCATCATAACGTAAACCACTCCCTAAGTATGGGATGAGCTTATATAGTACTTTTAATGATAAATTGATGTTTTTATCGAAACCTATACCATTATCAATAATTGTATCAACTATAGATTGTTGTTCATCTGAACTAAGATGATTTTTTATCTGTTTAAATGCAGAGTTAAGTGATTGGCGAATTTTTTCATCTGTTTTGTTATAAGTAAGGATACTACCTACTCTGTCCAACAATTCATAATTGAATAACAA
>RXKA01000005.1 GCA_003962985.1 Pseudomonadota bacterium
CACAACGACAATAAGAACATGATAATAGTTATTGGAATCATGATATGATTTAAAATTTCACCTGGTGGTGTATGTGCAAAATGAACTGGCTTGATGTGTCCTATAAACATTCGCATTGCAGTTTCACATAACATTAGAATATACATAAATGGGATTAAGGTTCTATAACGAAAGAATACCACTAATTGAATAATTGCATAGAGAAGTTGTGAGCTACCCCAGAGTGAAAAAGCAAAGATTATTCCATCTGCACCAGCTACCGATAAATTCATTCCTGCAATAGTTCCCGCGCCACCATCATGAGCAAGAAAATGGATACAGCTACGCACAGTTCCAATTACTGCGAGGAGTAAAAATACGTATGCTGCAAGTTTATTTCCCTTGTAATCATTATTTGCATTTCTGGGAAATATTTTTTCAAAGAAACTAGCCATTGTCATTCTACCTTTTATTATTAACAGGGTTTTAGTTTACCATTTTTTGCTTGTTGGTAGTTATCCGTTTTGTACTTAGCGATTTATCTTACTCCGTTATCCTTGATATCAATATTCATTAGGTTTGATTAAATAAAATCAATTCTGAAGCCACTATTTATTACTGTTTTATAATAAATAAGGGCGGCAAAACCGATTATCGCCATGATTAAAAAGATAATATCAGTTACTTTAATCGTTGTAGAATTGTACCATGTGCGTTTTTTACTTGTACCAAAACCACGTAATTCCATTGCATTGGTTACTTTATCAATCCGTTGCATAGCTTGAATAATTAATGGAATAGTGATATTAAATAAATTATTAATCCTTCTTTTTAATGATTTTTCATCTTTACCGTAACTGAATCCTCGTGCGGCTTGTGCATTGGAAATTATTTTGAATTCATGGTGAATATCTGGGAAATAACGAAAAATTATACTGATAATATAGGCTAATTTGTATGGTACACCAATACGATTTAGACTAGCAGCAAATCGACTTGGGTGGGTAGTGAATACAAAGATAATTGTTAAGGGTAGGAGGGATAAATATTTCAATGAGATTACCAAGATGTACATTATAGTAGCGTAATAAATTGGATAATTAGCAATTTGTGCCACTAAGGTATGATTACCTGTCAGCGTTACACCATAATCAGGGGTAATTAGAAAGATAAAGAGTGCATTGATAAGATTGAATGAGGTTACCGCCATAAATAAGTTACGCGATATTTGATATGGTATTTTAGCAAAATATAATAAAATAAAGCCTAATCCTAATAGTCCACAGCTAATATTGATGTCGAGATAAGAAAATACGGCAATTAACCATAAGGCAAAAAGTATGAGTTTAATGCTGGGATTCATTTTATGAAATAACGAATCTCCATCGACATATAACGAACCAAATTTATTCATTAATAAATCCCTTGGTGTTGTTTGTTAATTATATAGCTAGCAATAAATTTATCGGGCGCAATATTTAGCCACTTAGCCAACTTACTGAGTGATATTTCTGTTAAATTCGCCTGTGCTAAAAGTGCATCATTCATGAATAATTGATTGGGGCTACCATTACCAATAATTCTGCTATTATTCATGATTAAGCTACGTGTACTATATTCAAGCGCTAAGTATAAATCATGGGTAATGATTAGTACGGCTATTCCTGTTTGCGCCAGCGTCTGAATAAATTTCATAAATTCATGATAAGTTCTTAAATCCTGTCCCGCGGTCGGTTCGTCTAAGATTAGAATTTTTGGTTCTAGAACTAACATGGATGCAATAGTGACACGTTTTTTTTGCCCATAGCTGAGTGCTGCAATCGGCCAATTACGATAACCCCAAATTCCACATACACGTAGAGCTTGTTCAACTTTGTTGTGAATAATAGAACTATCTAATTCAGCATTGGCTAAACCAAGTGCAACTTCATCCCAAACCACGGTTTTTACCAACATATGATTGGGGTTTTGCATGATAACAGCAATTTGTTGTCCGCGTTCTTTAATGCTCTGGTGACTAATCGAAGTATTATTAACTAAAATATCTCCTGAATTTTGATGATAAATTCCTGCAATGACCTGAGTTAAGGTTGACTTACCTGCACCATTATTACCAAGAATGCTAACTATTTCACCTTGACGGACTGTAAAATTAATGTCTTGTAAAATTGGTTTATTCTGAGTGTAGTGAAATGAGATATTCTTCAGTTCTAAGATGTGATTCTTGACTATAGTTTCACGATTTGGGTTACATGTGGGTAATGATAATGCCCACTGAGTAAGCCTAGTTTTATCATTACTATCCAGATTAGTTATTGATTGATAATCATTTAGTGGAACGGTAGGGGTAATGGATGCAAATTGTAATGCTTCGACATAAAATGGTTGTCGAATTCCTAAACGAGTAAAAATATTACTTTTAAGAATCTCATTTGGTGTGCCAATCTGAATTATCTGTCCATTATCCATGACAACAATTCTGTCGATACCTATTTCTAGGCATTCCTCAATTCTATGCTCAACTATAATTATAGTTTTATGACTGTCTTGATTTAATTGGCGAATTAACTTACTAATATTAACTACCGATTGAGGATCTAAGTTAGCTAATGGTTCATCAAATAATAAGATTTCAGGAGATGCGGATAAGACTCCAGCCAAGGAGACGCTTTGTTTTTGTCCTCCCGACAATTCATATGGACTGTAATCGATAAATTCATACATTTGGACTTTATTGAGACTATCTTTAACGATATGCTGCATATCAGTAGTATTTATACAGGAATTCTCTAAACTAAATGCGACATCCTCACCAACTGATAGACCGATAAATTGACTATCCTGATCCTGTAAAATTGTCCCAACTTGATTACTAATTTCAGAAATATGTTGTGGATTGGGAGATACACCACGAATAGATAAGTTACCAGTAATCTCGCCCGTATTGGTGAGTGGGATGATGCCATTAATAGCATGTAATAGTGTACTCTTTCCCGAACCACTTCGCCCAGTAATTAGGATTCGTTCACCAGCAAAGATATCTAGGTTTATGTCTTTGAGGCTGAGATCTACAAGATTCTGATATTTAAAATTGAAATGTTTGAATTGGATAATCGGTTCTTGCATTAGTCTTCTACTCTTAAATTCATGTGACGGCGGTTAGTCTTGATAAAGCCCAATATAATTGGCAGGGCTAGTAAAATGAAGACTGCTGAGTTGGTCACTAAAATAATGGCTATTTGGACAAACACTTTTCTAGGTGGTTCACCCATCACTAAAATATCATTAATTCCTGCAAACGCATATCCAGCAACAAATCCAAGAATAGCGGTAATAGTTAGGAACACGATATGAAATTTATTGCATTGCCCATAACGAATATTAAAATTTTTGAAGAGGTATACTAACCCACAAAAGAATCCAAAAAAACCAGAAGCTAATTCCCATGTCCACCAAATTCCCCAACCCGCGAGTAGGTCAGTTAGCATATTTCCTAAAAAACCAGCTAACAACCCAACAATCGGACCAAAATATACAGCAAAGACACTGAGAATAATAATGGATGGACGCAACTGTACATTCGGTCCAATAGGGATACCAAATAGCCCAACAATACCATATAGAGCTGCCGCAATACTGATTGTCACAATCGTGCGAGTATTAAAATTAAATATTGATGTTTTCACAAATTATTCCTATTTAAGCAACACCGATATTGTACCTTATTTTTAAAGTTACTAATTTTGATGTAGGGTAAATCAGCGTAAATTTTATGAGTTAAATTTGATAATGCAACAATTTGTGAAATTAATGCAAATAATTTGTTATTCGTGTTTTAATATATCATCTTCATAATAAAATAGAGCTATCACTTGATGATAGCTCTATTGGGAGTTAAATAAGCCTAGCAGACAGGAGTATATCCTTTTAAAGTTTATATGGTATTTTATGCGTATTCTGGCTAGGATTTTGAATATTGGTTATTTAGCTATCGAATCACGTGAATTAGATCAGTGTGTTTTACTGGGGCTTAACTATATTCCTGTTCGTAGCCAGATATATTTGGGAAATAATACAATTAATGCACTAAAGATACTACATCGTATATACCATGGTATTTATTATCCATAATTACTGTTAATTCTTTACTTTGTAAATTTAGTGCTTTCAAAGAGCCACCAACTTTACCAGTACCAGATCCCATAAAAAGCAATCCAGATAGGTAGTCATATTTTAGAAATTCAATCTGATTGGCAAATTTCACAGTAGCTACATTTTGACAAGTGTAATTACTGTTTGTGTTACTACATTCAAATAGATTATTGTCTCTTGAGAAATAGATTGCGCCATTTGCTTCAACGATAGAAGTTATTTTATAATTATTTTCTTGCTGCTCAGATGAATCATGGTAGATGGGTTCTTTTGTTTGCTTAGTCAAATCATAGCTATAAACATTTTCATTGTATTGGTAATATCTTGATCCAGATGAATAATTCGTTACAGTACCTTTAGATTTTTTCTCAATAGAGGCTTGAGAAACAAATATTTTTTTCTTATCCGCACTTACACCGAAAGTATATTGGGTATTAGTTTCTGATGTCAGTGTCATTAAATCATGGCGTGTAACACCAGCTCGAACATTTGCTGTGAGTTCATCAGCGAAAACATAGTATAAATAAGCCTTGCGATTATCATTGAATATAATTATGTACGCATCTTTATTGTCTATAATTGCTGGTAATACATTATTTAAGGAGTTGTTATTGAAATTCTCAGGAGTAACTGAGTATAGATTTTGTAAAGTGTTAGCATCAATTACGGTAGCATAATTATCATCTTTAGAACCTGCTAGTAATACATTGTTGTTTTCATTGTACAATAAAATATCAATCTTATTCTGACTTGGTTTTATTGCTGATTGAATAGTTTTTGTATTATCTGGTTTGCTTGGATTTTCTAGCTCAATAATACCTCCTGTACTAGTACCCGCAAATAATGTAGCATTTTTATTTGATACTGCTAGAGCATAGAAATCTTTATTAT
>RXKA01000116.1 GCA_003962985.1 Pseudomonadota bacterium
ATTAAATCTGTAATAATGCCAGCTAATCTGCTATAGTTAGTTTCCACAACTTCATTAAACACGCTGTAAACTGTTCGCTCTCCAGATTCATATGCTGATTTTCGATTTTTTAACTCTTCTCCAGAGATTTGTAATAATTTAGCAGTAGTATTCATTTTATCTCCTTAGTCATTTAACATATTATTTTAACATGATTTTATTGCAGGTATTTATTGTAAAAACTAAGTTATCACTTTTTACGCTTAATTAATATAAGCAATAACGGATATTTTACAAATAAATAAGTAATTAAGAAATAAAAAGTATAAGTTCTTAGTAAGATGAGTAGTATTTTATGTGATTGAATAAGTACCCATATTATCATGTAATTTTTCTAATGGATATATATACAAAGATTTTCTATATACACACTATTAAAAATCTAAAAGCTGCTACACGCTTATTTTAATAAATGGTAAACCTGTCACGATTCTGATTGCAGTTAAGTTGTTAGATATTACAATATCATCAAATAAACTAAATTTTACTTCACTTGTATACTCTGCTGGTAAACTATTTATTATCATATTAGTATGTTATGTCTAAATATGGTAAAATATATTATCACAATGTAAGCTACAAAATTATGACAACGATGAATATAACCCAAATAGAACAAAATATCAAAAATCTACTTGAAAATTACACCTAAGAATCATTTATCTATGAGCTGTTTTTAGCTTATGGGTTACCTAAAGCTTGTGAATCTTAAAAATGTAACACATTCTTCTATAATAGATAAATTGGATTTAATTAAAGAATAATTAAATATTTTTGTTCATTTTAACTTAAGAGCTATTTAATGAGAGGAATTAGTTATGTTAAAAAGACTTGCTTCTATGCTTATTCTTAGTTCGGTTACAGTATTTGCTAATGATGGAGTTGATAGCTCTTCTAAAATTTATAGTTTTGAGCATGGATTACGTAATCCTTTATTAATAAAAGGTAAAAAGAATCAATATCATTCTATTTCTGAAGAAATGATGAGATATAAAATTCCTGGGCTTAGTCTGGCATTAATTATAAATGGAGAATTAAGGTATGTGCTCAATTATGGTAATTCTGTCGAAAGTCAACCTATAACCAATGGAACTTTGTTTCAAGCAGGCTCCATTGCTAAAGTATTTAATACTATAGGTGCTTTAAAATTATATCAAGATGGTAAAGTCACATTAAATAATAATGTTAATGACTATTTAAAATCTTGGAATTTAGAAGATAATCAATTTACACAAAGAAATAAAGTTACGATTGAAGAGTTAATGTCTCATACAGGGGGAATCAATGTTCCAGGTTTTTCTGGAATAGATAGAAGGATTACTCCTTTGCCTACTTCGATAGATGCATTAAACGGAACGAAGCCTTATATAGTTACACCAAAAGTTCAAGTAGTGGCGGAACCTGGGACGAGATTTAGCTATTCTGGTGGCGGTATGCTAATTTTACAGCAAATTATTGAGGATCAAACCGGTGCAAATTATACTGAATGGATGAAGAATAATGTATTAGGGCCTATTGGTATGAAGAATAGTACTTTTTCACAACCATTACTCAATAAATACACAGAATATGCGGCATGTGGACATGATTCAAACGGTAATGAGTTAACTGGGTGTTGGCATAATTATCCAGAGCAAGGGGCTGCAGGTCTGTGGACAACAAGTACAGACTTATCTCAAGCTCTAATTGCACTAATTCATGCTTATTATAAAGAAAGTAATGCATTACCGATAAATATAGATATTGCTCGTAAAATGTTTATTGAGCACAAAAATTATGGTATTGGATTAGGTGTTTTTGTTCAAAGTTTAGATAATATTATAGAGATAAGTCATAACGGAAGTGTAGATGGTTATAAATCTAGTATGACTGCATTTGTTAATAAGGATATAACTTCTAATTCAGTAAAATTAAAAGATGGCATTATAATTTTAACTAATGGTGAAAATGGTTGGAATTTATATCCAGAGATTATCGCTAGCTTTACTGAGACTTTTGGGATTCATGCTGAAAAGCCAATAATAATCACAGAGGTTAAACCAAAAAAGATTAATCTTTATACAGGTAAATATATTTTAACCAATGACATTACATCATGGTCCTTTAAAATAATTAAGAAAAATGCTAAACTGTTTTGTGATTATGGGCAGGGGGTACCGCAAGAGTTGCATTTTGCTGATAAAAATTTAGCCTATACTTTAGATGGGACAAAATTTACATTTGTTTTTGATAATAAAAACAAAATAGACAGGTTAGAGATACTATTATATGAAGATAGTAATATATCTCATTATAAACATTTATAGGTGAAAAAGCATTTATGAATAGTAATTTGCTATGAGTGAAAAAAGTCTAAAATATTAAGTTTAGAGTAATATTTATTTACCATGCAGGAGACTTTGCAAGCTAATTTATGTGTTTCGAGAAATTTCTTCCTAACAATGTGGAGCTTCTTATTCATGAGAAATCTGGTGTTGGTATTAGATCTAGTGAGGGCATCTCTTCAGAGTGGACATTAATAACTAATGATCTTTATTGGTGCCAAATGTGGATATTTTTATCCAGATGCATATTACCAAAGAGGCAAATACATCGAGCAAGATTGAGGGAACAAAAACCGAGATTGATGAGGTTTTATTAGCCAAAGATCAGATTAACCCTGAAAAGCGTGATGACTGGCGGGAGGTTCGCAATTATATTGATGCGATGAATTCAGCACTTGACGAATTGAATCGCTTACCGATAAGTAATCGTTTGATTAAACCTTTTAGGCTAAAAAATATTAAACGAAGAGACTTGATTTCAACGTAATCAAGTTTTGACATTTAAACGCTATTTAGAAATATATACTAAAAACTGGAGCAGTAGTCTAAATAATAGCCATAATTAAAGTTAGTGGCTCAACTTTAATTATGGAACATGCTTAGTAAAGTTTGGAGGATTAACCTTTACTAAGAAATTCCATAGTCAAACTTAACCGCTTATCTTTGACTATGAAATAACGTTTACAAATTGGCTACGCAGTGCATGGCGAATTATTTAACCATTAATAAAATGAAATAAAAATGGAAACAAACAACACTCAAATATTAATTTATTAAAATAATGATGGCAGTATCAAATTAGAGGTAAATCTAGAAGATGAAACCGTCTGGCTATCTCAAGCTGATATGGCGCAATTATTTGGTAAGAGTAGAAGCACCATTACCGAACATATTAACAATATATTTAATGAAGGCGAACTTGATGAAGGGGTGGTATGTCGGAATTTCCGACGAACCACTACTCATGGAGCAATAAGAGGTAAGACACAAGAAACCAATGTTAAGTTATATAATCTAGATGTAATTATTTCAGTTGGTTACCGAGTTAAATCTCAGCAAGGTACACAATTTAGAATCTGGGCAACCCAGCGCCTAAAAGAATATATCATCAAAGGCTTTGTATTTAATGATGAGCGCTTTAAATCTGGTTCATCGATGAATTATTTTGATGAATACGACCAGTATTGACTATAACGCTAATGATAAAAAAACGATTGAATTTTTTAAAATTATCCAAAACAAATTATTATGGGCTGTTAGCCAAAATACCGCTGCTGAACTAGTTTATCGGCGAGCGGATGCTGCTCTTCTATTTCTGGGGATGCAATCTTTGGGTAAAGGAGTTGCTCAAGTTAAAAAATCAGATATAAGCATTGCAAAGAATTATCTAAATGAAGATGAAATTAAGTTACTGGGTTTATTAGTTGAACAATATCTAGCATTTGCAGAAACTATGGTGCAACAACGTACTCCAATGTATATGGATGATTGGATTAAACGTCTTGGATATTATTTTACAATTAAATTGGCATGAGTTATTAACGCATGCCGGAAAAATCAGCCATAAAATGGCACTTGAAAAATCTAGTATTGAGTATGAAGCATACAAGAAACAGCAACAACAATTAAAATATCAAAATAGCATCAATGAATTAGAGAATGATATAAAAACAGTTAAGTAAAAGAATAAAATAATCAAAACGTGATAAATCGTCACGCTTTTAAAATTTGCATTATATGAACTGTACGATTTTAACGTATGATTTTTTTAACCGTAGACAAATTGCCGACAGTTGATTGAAGAAAGATAAAATAATGACTGATTTAATACATGTAACCTATGCGCAAACAGGACATACTTCTAAGATTAATCAATATGGTATGCGTGAAATGCAAGCGAATGCCTTTGAATCACGCAATTCACAATACTTGCTACTAAAGGCACCACCTGCATCGGGTAGATCAAGGGCGTTGATGTTTATTGCATTAGATGTTTTTAACTTAAAACATGTCAAACATAGTTTGATTCACTTAACTCTAAAAACTAAAAGCCAACATAATTTTATTATGCTGGCTTTTATAATGCTGTTTAACTAATCAATGGCAAACATGTTACCACCGATAAGTTATTATGCCATAGCTTTGATCTTCGCTGATAGCTTGCTCTTATGACGTGCTGCTTTATTCTTGTGGAAGATGCCTTTGCGAGCAATCTTATCAATAGTTGATTGAGCACTAATGAACTCAACTTTAGCTACATCTTTGTTACCAGCTTGAATTGCTTTTAATACTTTTTTGATTGCAGTACGGAACTCAGTACGTAAAGCAAAATTACGGTTACGACGAGCAATCGATTGACGAGCGCGTTTGCGAGCTTGAGCTGTATTAGCCATATTTTTAAATCCTTAAAATTTGTTGTAAAAAATTAGTTCGGTGAGGAGCCGATTTAAAATTATTTACGAGACACATTGCGATATTATATCAGACAACTAACTGTTATTGCAATTAATTATCTGATAGATATATTATTTATTCCGTTGTTGGAGTTGCTTACGAATAAAATAAGCGATAGTTAGGATACCAATCCATAGTGGCATTAAATATACCGATTAGGAATGTATTTATTAAAATCTGTTCGCAAA
>RXKA01000092.1 GCA_003962985.1 Pseudomonadota bacterium
ACTTAAAAAAAGTTGACTTAGCAATACCATTGGGTAACTTAGTATGTATTACAGGTGTCTCCGGATCTGGAAAATCAACCCTAATCAATGATACCTTATATCGTGCGATAGCACAGCATTTATATGACAGTAACGCTGAACCTGAATCATATCGAGAAATCACGGGACTCGAAAATTTTGATAAAGTGATTAATGTTGATCAAAGCCCGATTGGTCGTACCCCACGTTCAAATCCAGCTACCTACAGTGGACTATTTACACCAATCCGCGAATTATTCACCCAAGTGCCATTAGCCAAAGAACGTGGTTATGGTCCTGGGCGCTTCTCATTCAACGTTAAAGGTGGACGCTGTGAAAGCTGTCAAGGCGATGGATTAATTAAAGTAGAAATGCATTTTCTACCTGACATCTACGTGATGTGTGATACATGTAAAGGCAAACGTTATAACCGTGAAACCTTAGAAATACTCTATAAAGGTAAAAATATCCACCAAGTACTGGAAATGACGGTTGAAGAAGCACTAGAATTCTTTACCGCGATACCCGCAATTGCACGCAAATTAAGAACACTCATGGATGTTGGCTTGGGTTATATTCGTTTAGGACAATCGGCAACTACTCTGTCAGGTGGCGAAGCCCAGCGTGTAAAACTCGCATTAGAATTATCAAAACGTGACACTGGTCGGACAATGTACATTCTTGATGAACCAACTACGGGGTTACATTTTCATGATATTGATTTGCTATTAAAGGTACTCCATAAATTTGCCGATAATGGCAATACTGTCGTAGTAATTGAACATAATTTGGATGTTATTAAAACTGCAGATTGGATTATTGATCTAGGGCCAGAAGGTGGCGAGGGTGGCGGAAAAATTATTGCAACTGGCACTCCAGAACAAATAGTAAAATTAAACAAAGGTTATACTGGTAAATACTTAGCTCCGTATTTGAAATAAGGCTATTAACATGCGCAATTATTCTTTTCATGCGAAAATATGGCAATACCAAGCACAAAGTAATGGGAATATGACTTGATGACACAAGATAAAAACTACATAACAACTACAGGCTATGCCAAATTACGTGAAGAGTTGCATAACTTGGTTACCAAAGAGCGTCCACACTATGTCCAACTAGTTAACTGGGCAGCTAGTAATGGCGACCGTTCTGAAAATGCAGATTATCAATATGGTAAAAAGAAATTACGCGAGATTGATAAACGTATCCATACCATCACTAAACGGATAGAAAAAAGTGAAGTGGTTGATCCAACCGTACATGCTGGTAAGGAAATGGTTTATTTTGGTGCTACTGTCACAATAATTCGTAACCAAGAGGTTGAGCAAATAGTCACCATCGTTGGACAAGATGAAATTAACCCTGAAATCAATCATATTAGTTGGACATCACCATTAGCTAGAATGCTATTACGCAAAAACCTTGGTGATACCTTTTTCCTCAATACGCCACAGGGGCGTGAAGAAATTGAGATTATAGAGATAAATTATGAGTAAACAAATTACTATTATCGGTGGTAGTGGTCAAATGGGACGCTTATTCACCTCATTGTGGCAAGACCTTGGCTATATCGTCCATGCATTAGGACGTAGTAACTGGGGTGATGCGACGCAATTATTACAAAAAAGTGCTGCAGTAATTGTCTGTGTACCAATTCATATTACAGCCACGACAATAGAAGAAATTGCACCATTACTAAATCCAGATACTATCTTAGCGGATTTTACCAGTATCAAAGTCACACCACTTTTAGCTATGTTAAGCTCACATCAAGGACCTGTGCTTGGATTGCACCCGATGTTTGGACCAACTATTGCCTCACCACACAATCAAGTCGTGGTTAGTTGTCAGGGACGCTACCCAGAACAATGCCAATGGCTATTAGATTCAATTGCACAAATGGACTTCACCATTAAACCAATGAGTGCGGAAAAACATGACCAAGCAATGAATTTTATCCAAGGTATTGAACATTTCTTAACCTTTAGCTTAGGGACATTTTTGTATCATAAGCAAGAACACCCGCAAGAACTTTTGGAAATAGCGAGTCCAATTTACTTAGCCAAACTGCTATTAATGGGGAGAATTTTTGACCAAGATCCAGCATTATATGCGGATATCATAATGGCAGATAAAAATCGTTTACAGTTAATCCGTGAATTTAGTCAGTGGCTAACTAAATGGGTTGAGAAACTAGAACAATATAATAAACAGGAATTTATTCACGAGTTTCAACAAGCCAGCCAATGGATGGGACAATTCACTGCCTACGCACAAAGAATAAGTGACGATTTCTTAACTATTGATTTGGAATAATATGCTACATCGTCATCCACTAATTCAAATTACAATCGCCGTTGCATCACTGGCTTCAATCGGTATTTTTATTCATAAAAGCGATATCGAGCCAATTGCAACAGGATTTTACCGATGCTTATTCTCATTGCCATTACTCTACATTAGTAATAAGTTAATTGCACAACCATTAATTAAGCCACCACTGACCATTAGTTCACGCAAATTAACTCTTCTGACATTAATTGGTGGTATTGGTCTTGGGATGGACATGTGCGTCTGGAATTTATCTTTCAACTATACTACAATGGCAGAGTCAAACTTAATTGTAAATCTAACTCCACTACTACTTTTACCAGTTACCATTTTCTATTTCAAAGAAAAAGTTTCACCACTCGTTATTGTGCCATTTATCGTTGCTATTACTGGCTTGTATGTATTAGTTTTTGGTGCAACTGCTAGTCATGAAGTACATATAACAGGCGATATCATGGCATTCATTGCTGCTATTTTCTATGCTCTTTTCGTAGTCGTGACCAAAATCGCTGCTGATAACGGTGCCGATATGGGCAAATATATTTTACAAGTTAGTGCTTACTGTGCAATACTCCTTTTAGGTGGTGGAATTATCGCTGGTGAACATTGGTTACCCCACAGTTTATGGGGATGGATAGATTTATTATTACTAGCATTTATATCACAAATTTTTGGACAGTTATTTCTCGCTCAAGCCATGAAACGCGTACCATTACAAATTTCTTCGGTATTTTTATTGTTACAACCAATTTTTGCAGCTAGTTATGGATTTATATTTTTTAATGAGAAACTCAGTATTAAACAAATCGGCGGTGCTATCGCGGTCTTAATTGCCGTATATTTGTTTAAAAGAATTGAACAACTAGGTAAGCAAACCAATTAACTTATTGAGGTGGCAATAAATTGGATACACAACAAGCTACAACAGTACGTAAAATAATTCATATTGACATGGATTGTTTTTACGCTGCGGTAGAAATTCGTGATAATCCACATTTAGCCACTAAGCCCGTTGCTATCGGGGGTAGTGGTGAACGCAGTGTACTCTGTACTTGCAATTATATTGCCCGTAAATATGGTATTCATTCGGCAATGTCAGCAATCAATGCCCAAAAGAAATGTCCGCAACTAATCATTCTCCCTGTTGATATGGCAAAATATCGCCAAGTCTCCAAATCCATTCATCAGATTTTTAAAGAGTTCACTGAATTAGTTGAACCATTAGCACTTGATGAAGCATACTTGGATGTTACAGACTGCCAACAATTACAAAATAGTGCCACTCTGATTGCCGAGGAAATACGACGCAAAATTTGGACTAGTGAACAATTAACGGCATCAGCTGGGGTTGCACCCAATAAATTTCTGGCGAAAATCGCAAGTGGCTGGAATAAACCCAATGGTATTTATGTCATAGCGCCAAATGCAGTAAATTCATTCATTCATGACTTACCTGTCAATAAACTATTTGGCGTTGGTAAAGTTACTTTGAATAAATTACAGCAAATGGGAATAAACACATGTGCGGAACTGCAAAACTATAGCCTTAATCAACTAACTAGTCGTTTTGGTAAATTTGGTGTACTTCTTTACCAGCAATCACGTGGCATTGATAATCGCCAAGTCTTAGCTGATCGTCCAAGAAAATCTTTGAGCGTCGAGACTACTTTTCTCCATGATAGCAACAATAATGAATTTCTCCGCAATGAGCTCATTAAGCTCTATGATAAATTCCTAATTCGATTCTGCGAACTAAACCAGAACTATCAAATTAAGAGCCAGTTCATCAAAATAAAATTTGCAGATTTTCAGAAAACCACGCATGAAATAACCAGTAATAATTCTCAACTGGAGAATTTTATTGCACTTTTAAATGCGCTAAAAATTGAACGCCAAGTCCGTTTAATTGGGATTGGCGTTCGGCTACAACCAGTTAATGATACTCAGCAACCAGAATTTTTATTCTAACTATAACCAATATCCCCACGCAAGACCAAGCGCACCATAAAGTGGAATTAACGCCCAAATTGGTAATAATTTACGATACAAGACGAATAACGCAATAATTAATAATGCCACATCCAATAAACTAGTAACCGATTCAACACCAAGTTTGAGGGTTGCACTAGCAATCCCACCAATTACGGCAGGAAATGCCCACATAGTAAAGACTTTCAGATACGGTGAACCATTAAGTTTTTTCCAAAAGATGGGAATAATTACTAGCGCATTAATCATCGGTGGAATATAAAATCCTAATAATGAAACTAATAATCCTGGAATACCCGCAATCATAAATCCATAAAACACAATACTAACGGTCGTAGGACCTGGTGTAATTTGCCCCAGAGTTAACCCATCAATGAATTGCTGATTAGTAAGCCATTGGTGATTGGTTACCATATCGGCATGTAATAATGGGATGATTGCTAAACCTGTACCAAATGAGAACTCACCAGCTTTAATACACACCCAAAACATTTGGACCAATTTATTATAAATAAAGTCACTTTTGACACCACTCATCACACTTGTAGCAGATGCCGCTACTACCGCTGGAAAATGATATAAATTGATATCGCGAGCTTTATAGATCAATAACCCCAAGATACCAAAAGTCAAAATAATGATGGGTTCCATTGATGGCTGATGCCATACCCACCATGTACAAAATATGGCAATGGCTGCACTAGTATAATTTTTGATATAACCTTGCCCAAGATTCAATAATGCCATTAAAATAACAGCTATGGTTGCATCTTGCATAAATTTAAAGACATGGATTAGGTGTGGCGAATTCGGATTCAAATTCTTCGTATATAAAAAACTAAGCGCAATAATCATAATCAAGGCAGGTAACAAGAATGCAATCCCTGCAATAAACCCACCCCAACGCTTACCTCGATTATAACCACAACAAATCGCAACCTGTACTGCCATTGGTCCTGGCAATAATTTACATACTGAAAAAATTTCTGCAAATTCTTCTAGCGTCAGCCATTTTTTATTTTCACAAATTTCACGTTCAATTAGCGCTACCAACGCAATTGGACCACCAAATCCAATCAAACCTAGCCGAAAAAAAGATACAAATATTTCCCACATTGTACAATTCCTATACATAAAAAAGCAGGTCGTTATAACCTGCTTTTAACAACATAAACCCTATTAATTGAATTTCTCAGCACTTAAATAAAATTATTACTTAGAATAGTGCATTTGGATTAACTGGTTTACCTAGATGACGTAATTCAAAATACACCCCTGACATTGGTTGATTACTTGCCGTACCACTTGATGCAATTTGTTGCCCTGATGTAACTCGCGCACCTTTTTTCACCGAAGCAAGAATACCACTATAAACAGAAGTATAATTATCACCATTATCAATTACTACGATTTGTCCGAACCCAGGCAATTCGCCACTAAATAGAACTACACCATTGGATACAGCATAAATTGGGGTATTATTAGCCACAGTTAACAAAACACCATTATTACGAACACTATCACGCATTTGCCCAAAACCGACACTAATCGTACCATTAACGGGTTTCACTAATTTACGTGCCATAAATGGTGAATTATCCTCAACACTATTATCTATGATAGCTGGTTGAACTTTCTTCCCTGTTGTCTGTACTGTATTATTATCAGCAGATTTTGGTACAATCACTGGAACACCAGATTTACTAGCTGCATTTGCCTTAGCACTTGCGGCATTCGCTTGTTGTTGCTGTTTACGCAGTAAAGCTTGCTGCTGAGCTTTTTGCTTCCGCTCTTGTTCAGCAATTTGTTTGAGTAAACGATTTAGACGTGCTTGTTTTTGCTTCAAATCTGATAATTTGGCTCTATCACGAGCAATCTGCTGTTGAACATCTTGTGCTTGTTGCTGCGTCTTAGTCAAACCGGTTAACAACGTATCATGTTGCTTACTGGTTTCACCCAAGCGAGCACTTAATCGATCGACTTCATTTTGTAATTTGCTATTAAGGATTTGTAACTGAGCTAATTTAGCATTTAACTGATTATATTTTTCACTCTGAACCTTGAGCACTTTAGTCATGTAAACCTGCATCCGCTCGGTTTCTAACGAATCATTACCAGATAATACGGATTGTTGCTGATTATCAAATTGTTTTAACTGCTGATAAATCGTCGCAATTGATTTTGCTACTTGGGTCTTGGCTTGGTTGGTTGCATCCGTCATTTGTGGGATAGTTACTTGCAATTGCTGTAACTGCTGTAAATCTGCATCCCGTTTGGCTTTTAACTGACGCAACAATTCTGCAGCTTTAGATATTGCCCCTTGCGAATTACGCAATGCTTTATCCAACTGTTGCTTTTGTTGCTGCTTGGTCGTTAATTCCTGATTAATCTGTTGAATTTGCGTATTTAATGCATTGACATCATTATTATAGCCAGACTTACTTGCCGAACTAGCCGTAGTAGCACCAGAACTTGGTACAGCAAAACACGATTGGCTAGCTGCCATAACAACAGCTAGCCACAAAGCTTTAGTTTTTAACTTCATGCTAAAGACTTACTTAAAAACCACTAATGATTGTCCAGTCATCTCAGCTGGCTGTACCACACCCATCATGGTCAATAATGTAGGAGAAACATCTTCCAATGAACCACCGCTACGAATAGTAGCAGGACGTCCAATATAAATACATGGCACTAAATTAGTCGTATGTTGAGTATGTGGTTGTTTACTTGCATAATCATACATTTCTTCGCAATTACCATGATCAGCCACGATTAGAACTTCGCCACCTTTGGCAACCATCGCATCAACCACTTCACCAACATACTTATCTAGCGCTTCTACCGCTTGGGTACTGGCTGCGAAATTACCCGTATGCCCAACCATATCACCATTGGCAAAATTGGTAATAATAACATCATATTGATCACTATTTATTGCGGCAACTAATTTTTCAGCAACTAATGGCAAACTCATTTCAGGTTTCAAGTCGTAGGTTGCAACTTCTTTTGGTGAGTCGACTAAAATACGCTCCTCATTGGCAAAAGGTTGCTGCTCACCACCATTAAAGAAATAGGTAACATGAGGATATTTTTCAGTTTCCGCAATACGTAATTGTTTTAATCCTTGGCTACTAATAAATTCACCCAAAGTATTTTTAATACTAAGTGGCGGATATGCAACTAAGCATTTTATTTTATCATTGTAACGCGTCATGCTAACAAAACGTGCTAATTTCACAGGTGTCCGATCAAAACCACTAAAATCTTCATCCAATAGTGCTTGGGTTAATTGAACAGCACGATCAGAGCGGAAGTTAGCAAAAATTACACTATCCCCTGTACGCATACCAGCATAACCATTAAATACAACTGGTTTAACAAATTCATCGTTAATACTTTCTGCATATGAAGCTTCAACCGCCTTGACTGGCGAAGCACTACTCACAATACCTTTAGCATTCACCAATGCATTATAAGCAAGTTCGACACGATCCCAGCGCTTATCACGATCCATCGCATAATAACGTCCAGCAATCGTTGCAACCTGTGCTTTAGGATTAGCATACACAACTTTTTCTAATTGCTCTATAAATTTAATCGCGCTTTGTGGTGGTGTATCGCGTCCATCCAAGAACGCATGTACCCAAATTTTACGCACATTGGCTTGCTGATTCGCTAACTTAATTAATTCATAAATATGATTTTGATGTGAATGCACGCCACCATCTGACAATAAACCCATGATATGCACAACACCAGTTGGTGTTACTGTAAACGCTTCAATAAATGCGGGATTTTTATAAAATGCTCCCGTTGAGATTTCATAATCAATCTTGGTAATATCTTGACGGACAACTCGCCCAGCACCCAAATTTAGATGCCCTACTTCAGAATTACCAAATTGTCCTTTTGGCAAGCCAACAAATTCTTCAGAAGCGTTAATTCTACCAAATGCATAATCTTTCATCAGGCGCTCTAGGTTTGGTTTTTTAGCATTACAAACCGAGTTATAATCACAATTTTCGCGTAATCCAAATCCATCTAAAATAATCAATAAAACTTTTTTCATGAACCATCACTCCACTTGTTATTCGTACTCTTTTACATTAATTTTGTTTGTGATAAGTAAATTTTGTTACAATATCGGGTAAATATCTATTTACTGACATTATTTTAATATAATCAAGAGGACACCATGCAATTAGATTACGCCAAAGCACAGCAAATTCTTCAAAATTCAACAGTTTTGTACACCGCAGAACAACTTTATACTGCACTAGACAAAATGGCGGCTGAAATAGATGCTGAAATAGCTGGCGAGATTCCAGTTTTCCTAACTGTAATGAATGGTGGCTTGGTATTCGCTGCAGAGCTAACCAAACGACTTAAAAATCCTATTATTATGGATTACATTCATGCTTCACGTTACGGGGATGCACTATATGGCTCAAGCCATATCACATGGTATCGCCAACCTAAAGAATCTTTAATTAAAGGCCGCGTTGTTTATATCCTTGATGACATTTTAGACGAAGGACATACAATCGCAGAAATTCGCCGTTTTATTATTAATTCAGGTGCTAAAGATTGTAAAGTTGCGGTAATGGTAAACAAAGAAATCAATAAAGAGAAACCTATTTATGCCGATCATGTTGGTGTGAGTGCTCCAAACCATTTCCTATTTGGGTTTGGCATGGACATATTTGATGTAAATCGTAATTTGCAAGGCATCTACATTTACAATAACTAGTAAGAATGGAAATAGCTTATGTCATTTTTAGCCATTTTTGTAGCATTTTTCCTTGAATATCGAAACATATTCAGCGGAATAAGGTCATGGTTCAGACACAAAATCAGCGATTACGCTGGTTTCTTTGTCAACCGTGATTTTAATACTGTACGCGAAATCAGAATACAATTCATCTTGGCAATGTTGCCGTTTGTCGCAGCAACCCTATTCCTAATGATATTACCATTAACCGATTTAGATTTGGTCTATTATATCGTTAATGCAATTATATTTATTATGTGTGTAGAAACTCTAAGCTGGCGTAAACAAGCTAAAAATACTTCACGCGGACGTGATTTTCAAATGTTTGTTCAAACATTTGCAACGCGCTTTTTTGCCGCTACGTTTTGGTTTATAGTTCTACCATCAGTATTAGGTACTATTTGCTATTTAACATTAACCGCAATGGGTAATAAACTGCGGGCACGTAGCGAAGAATCAATGGTTTATAGCGTAGTAGTTGATAAGATGTTATTCTGGATAAATATTGTTCCTTATTCAGTATTAACTATTTTTATTGCTATTGCGGGTGACTTTGAAGAAGTTATGCACTATATCCTAAGCCAACGTGGTCAGGTTAAAGTTAGCTTTTTCTATCTCGAAAACGTTTTAAATGAAGTTGCATTCTTAGCTATTGGCAAAGATAAATTTGCACGAACAAGATCAGTTAGCTATGATGAAAGTAGCGGGATAGAAGATTTTCGATCAAATAAAAATATCTTTGATCCTAAAGTGGTTGATTTTGTGGTTGCGCTTCTTTATCGTAGTGGATTATTTTTTGTATCAGCGATTGTAGTTATCTCACTTGTTGGTTTGTTCTAACATGAAGCTACTGCTAACTATAATAGTACTATTTAGTACATATTTAGCATATGCAGCAGATAACGTTTATGAATATACCGATAAAAATGGTATGAAAGTATATACCAATAAACCAATCAAGAACAGCAAGAAAATGGATTTACCGCCATTATCAGTGTATGCTGCTCCTGTTACATTAAGTGATTATAGCGCTAAGGGTTATACGAATAAGGCAAAAAACAATAACACTGCCAAAGTTTACGTAAAAAACACTCAAACTTTTGGGACTAACGAAACTGGTAGACAACAGATTTTGCACGAAGAATTGACCAAAGAGAAGCAGGCATTATCGGATTCACAGCAAGCATTACAACAAGCACAAAAAACCAAACTAGCTAGTGAACAAAATAATCCTGATTTATATCAACAACGATTACAAGCATTGCGCGATGCTGTTACAGAGCATCAAAAAAATATCGACATCCTAAGTAAACAACTAGGTGTCACAAACTAAATGGGAATAATATATGAAACGACATTTTTTGGAATTTGAAAAGCCAATTGCTGAATTAACCAATAAAATTGATGAATTACGTCAAATGCAAGATGATTCATCTGTCAACATTTCTGTTGAACTCGAATTATTGGAAAATAAAGTTGCTGAATTGACTCATGAAATATACAGCAAACTCGGTGCATGGGAAATTTCACAAGTTGCACGTCATCCACAACGTCCACGCACACTGGACTATATTAATAATATTTTTACTAATTTTGTTGAGCTGCATGGTGATCGCCATTATGCGGATGATAAATCAATCATTGGCGGAATGGCAAAATTGGGTGAACAATCAGTGATGGTAATCGGACATCAAAAAGGTCGCGATACTCGTGAGAATCTCGAACGTAATTTTGGTATGCCACGCCCTGAAGGGTATCGAAAAGCATTACGTCTGATGTATTTAGCTGAGAAATTTAATTTGCCAATTATTACTTTTGTCGATACACCAGGTGCATACCCTGGAATTGGTGCTGAAGAACGTGGACAATCTGAAGCGATTGGTAAAAATCTATACGAAATGGCAAAACTAACTGTACCAGTAATTTGTACGGTTATTGGTGAAGGTGGTTCAGGTGGCGCACTTGCTATTGCAGTTGGTGATCAAATTAATATGTTGCAATATTCTATTTATTCAGTAATTTCCCCTGAAGGATGTGCGTCAATTTTATGGAAAGATGCAAGTAAAGCTAATCAAGCAGCCGAAATCTTGGGTATTACAGCATCACGCCTAAAAACAATGGCATTAATTGACAATATCATTACTGAACCAGATGGTGGCGCTCATGCCAATCATGGTGAAATGATGGATAGTATGAAACGAACCATTAGCCAACAATTGTATAAATTACAAGAATTGTCACCGCAAGATTTAACTAATCGTCGGTTTGAGCGTATCATGGACTATGGTAAATTTAAAATCAATGCCGATAATGAAGAATGAATTAACTCCTGAAAAAATAATTAACAACTGGCCATCACAATTTGATGGTCATTTGCATTACTGTATCGGTTTAAGCGGTGGTATTGATTCAATTGTATTACTGCATTTGTTTCACCAGATTTCACAATTAAAACCGCTCCGCCTGTCCGCAATCCATGTTAATCATGGCATATCACCATATGCTGATGATTGGTCTATCTTTTGCCAACAAATTTGCCACCAGTTAAATATTCCACTTGAGTGCCGTTATGTTAAAGTTAATAAAATAGCAGGACAAGGATTAGAAAATAGCGCCCGTAAATTACGCTATCAAGAGTATGCCGCAACTAACGCTGAAGTCTTGATATTGGCACATCATGCCGATGATCAGATTGAAACAATGTTAAGCCAAATTATGCGTGGAACAAATTTACATAATAGCGCGGGAATGCTTGCTATCAGCAATAAATTTGATAAATATTTTTGGCGCCCATTGTTAAACTACAGTAAATCACAGCTACAAAACTATGCCAATGCATATCAACTAAGCCATATTAATGATGAAAGTAACGCTGACAATAGTTATTTACGTAATTTTATTCGGAATAAGATTATGCCCGAACTCGCGGCTTATGATCCACAAATTAATCCTAAGCTACTCCAATCAGTAACTCAACTACAAAATTCTGTAGCTCTTGCGGATGATATAGCTAACAGTGATTATCACAACATTTATACCATTAAGAATCAATTAGACCGCCATAAGTTTATTGCCTTATCACAATTACGCCAAGAAAATTTATTGGCTTTTTATATTCGTCAACATTTGGGACAAATTCCAAGTCACAAGCAGTTGCAAGAATTTATCCGCCAAAGCCAACAGGTAAAAAATGGTCGGCACCCACAGCTCAAAATTGGTAACCATGCGACTCTAATTGCAGACTATCGACATATCTACATTGTAGAGCATCAAACTACATGAAAATAGTCTAGCTATATTATCTATAGCCAGACTAGCATTAACAAATTCTGTATGATTATTTTAATAGCTTTTCAATTGCCACACGTTCTTCGCACAATTCAGTGTAGGTTATAGTCATGTATTCACGGCTCATTGGACTGATTGCAAAGTCTGTCACTACTTGGTATTCACCATCACGACAAATGCATGGATAACCGAAGTAAACTCCCTCAGGAATTCCATAACTACCATCACTTGGAACACCCATAGTTACCACATCATTAGACCCAAACACCCAATCACGCATATGATCTATCGCCGCATTAGCTGCTGATGCCGCAGATGAGAAACCACGAGCTTCAATAATTGCCGCACCACGTTTTTGGATAGTTGGGATAAAATCTTGAATAATCCATTCATGCTCAACCAAAGTTAATGCATTACGACCATCAACCGTACAATTAGTAATATCTGGATACTGCGTTGATGAATGATTACCCCATGCAATTACATCTTTTACACGAGTAGAATGACTACCCACTTTATTAGCTAAATAATTCATCGCACGATTATGATCTAAACGCATCATTGAGGTAATATTTTTACGAGGAATATCAGGAGCATTATTTGCCAAAATTAGTGCATTGGTATTTGCAGGATTACCAACTACTAAAACTTTTACTGATTTCTTCGCAACACTATTTAATGCCCTACCTTGTTCAATAAAAATCTTACCATTTACTTCAAGCAAATCTTTACGCTCCATACCTTTAGAGCGAGGACGCGAACCAACTAACAAGGCATAATCAATATCCTTGAAGGCAACCAATGGATCACTGCTGGTTTCGATGCCATGTAACAATGGAAAAGCACAATCTTCCAATTCCATCACCACTCCTTTTAGCGCAGGTAGTGCCGCTTCGATTTCCAATAGCTGTAAAATAATTGGTTGATCTTTACCCAGCATATCACCACTGGCGATACGGAATAATAAACTATAACTGATTTGACCTGCTGCCCCACTTACCGCTACTTTTACTGGTTGTTTGTTCATTTGTGAATCCTTGTAAAATTTATTTTTTGATTAGCAGGATTATAATTGTTTACTAAATTTTTGGATATAGACAATTTATCTATTGATAATTTGATATAAGTCTTTGGATAGCCATGGACTTGTCCCAATACACTATACAATGTTTTTTGGGAATATTATACCTGCTGTTTTTGGCATCAAAGAATCACATTTATCAACTATAAAAACATATCTTTCTGAATAATATAATAAACTGACTATTATTAGTATTATTATGTACAAGAATATAAATAATGTACTATTATTATAGTAAATCAGATACTTTACATTATATGTTTCGAATCAAATTATTAATTTAGCAATATGCGATTTATGATAAAATAAAATCACTTGGGAAAATATACCATCAAAGCATATTACGATACGAATGATTGTATATTAAAGTGATGAGTAATAACCGCTACTCCTTGGTGTAATCACTGTAAACCTCGAAATTATGAAAATATAAACAATAAGTTACCAGAATTATGGATTTAACATGCAAGCTATTCATACGATAAAAGATAGAATTGAAGCGTTAAGTTTTCAGATTAAAAACATTTCAAAATCCAGATTTGATAATTTTAATGAAGACTTCAAAAAAAAAGCTATCGATAATAATTATCGCTATAATTTGTCAGAAGTTATTGCAAATATTATAATCAAAGTAAACTTTGTGGATAATAGCATAACAAAGTTTCAAAAGATAGTTAATGATTACAATAATCGACACAAGACGACTCTTAATTATAATTATTTCATTGATAATTGCTTGATTCGGGAAATTTTAGGCGACGTTGTTATTCCTTCAGTGGTTATTCATTCCTTGGTAGGTGCAAATACTCTAGCTATAGATACTGACTATTATAATTGCTTACAAGGATACTATAATGATTGCAAGGATCTCAAAAATTTAATAACTTCACAAGACCTTAACAACATAATAGCTAAATTTGGTAGAGGATCATTAAATGTTAGTTTACTACGTGATGAACTATATATAATCGAGCAAATTGATGGTTCTGATGACTTTGCATTTCGTATAGAGCATAATTATAATTCTTACCTGTATTACCTAAGTAATGAAATAACTACACATATTCTTATGCAACAAGGAATAAACAGTACCTCCTTGAAAAAAATTTTAAATGCAAACCTCTGTAATTTTGAGAAATTAAAAGATATATTTTTATCTGGTAATTTAAATAGCTTTTGTAATGCCGCAGTAGAACTATTATCTAGCGAAAATGATCTAAATAATACTAGCAATGAGATTAAAAAAATATGGTTTGACTATAATTATCATCAAAATACAGCTCCAAAAGTTCCAAATATTAATACTAATTTTTCATCGATACATGATTTAATATCATTTACTAATGAATCACCAGAGTGGATCACAAATCATTTCTTATATCAATCATTGCGTAAAAAATATAGCACGCTGTTAGAAATCATAATTTGCACGTCTTCATATGATACTACAGAAAAGTATGCTTATGAAACTATTTTAAACTTAATAAAAGATTTATCAAAGCCATATATTACGTACACGATATATAACCTAATTCAAGATAAGTATCCATTTATTGCACCATACTTACTGGTTGACAAGGAGACTGTTAGCCTAGGATTAGAGGTTATTGAACACATTCAAATAAATCGACTTATCCACAATATTGAAGATATTGACAGAATATCACAACTAAAACATGAACTCCAAATTAAAAATGATATTTGGCTTGAAATGTTTAATTTTGTACTAGATCAACTCGATGAACCATTAAATATTACTGATGCATCTCAATACAAACACATTTCTGATATACTTATAAATTTAGCAAATAAAGTTTTCAATAAAATAACATTCCATGGAGGTGGCGATAATTCTCAACATGAATATTTGCTTAAAAGATATACGTTAGCTATCGGGATAATTTCGTCAAAGAAATTTTATACCAGCCCATACGCAAACTACACATTACCTAAAATTATTTATTCATTACTACCAACACTGCTTAACAAAGCAAGTGAATATTTAGAAGAAGAATATAAATACATAAGACATGGCTTTATTTCTCTTAGTTGTGGAAGTATTTACCATGCCATTGAACTAATAAAACTTTCTAATACAATAAATGAGTGTGATAAATTTTATGACGAGTTGATGGAAAATAAGCAAAAGCTTGTAGCTACTCTATTCGATAAAGTTGTATTTTTTTATACCACAACTAGCGTTCAAGTTAGACAATACAGAAGCAATGAAGTATCCCAAAACGCGCCGAAGAGGCACGTACATAAAGTAGGCTTTGAATTAATTGATTGGGGTTATTTTTATATTGAATTGATACATAGTAACTTATTAGCCAAGCTTGATGATAGTATAGCTAAATCAATAATTATTTACGATACAGAAAAAGGTATATATGAAGATAACAACCAAGAACAATATCACAAGATTGAGCTTTACGTAAAATCATTAATGTTGGCTTACATACATATTAATGAAAACCTTAGCTTATTTGAAGGAATTATCCCCGATATTTCTCACAGAATAAAAGAAGTAGAAAGTTTAATAATAAAACACTCATTAAAATATTCAAAAACAGATCTTAAAAATGGTTCACTTGATATTTTTGAATATAATTATATTTTTCAAAGCTATAATCCATATTACCAATCACCAAAATCATTATTATATAAATGTGTTAATTTATTTGATGAAAATACTGCTCATACTTTCATTAGTAACTTTTTTGCCAATAGTTTTGATTTAGGCAGAATGTTAGATGCAGCAAACTCCATTGCAAATAAAAATATTGTCACTTTAATTGAACAAAAAATAGATAGCATAGATATCGATAAATATATTGAGTCTACAAATTGGATTCCTGAAATTACTCAAGCACTAATCGATGCTACTAACTCCAAGAAGTACTGGAAAACATATGCAAAAAAACTATTTGAAGCTGTAAATGCACATTACGAAAAAGTAAAAACCACTAGAAAATTAACTGTGGATAAAGATAAAAATGATTTACTATTTGAAATTAGCCTGATATTAGCATTTAAAGATAACAATCCTAGTGACTTTGATAGAATTCAGCTGCCTGAATGTCTCCTTCACGAAAATAATCGCCAAAATATTATACTTAAAGAATTTTATAGTATCTTATTTGATGTGTATCATGATAAAAATTATGATACAGCTATTACAAAGCTAAAAAAATTACACACAGACAATATAGATATACCAAAATTTGCTATTGAGTTATTTTTTATTCGTACTCGACAAGCAACTGATACGACACTAAATAAAACTCTATTAGCCAAGGCAAATAGTGAATTTGAGTCATATATATCATCCCAAAAAGATAATAAAAATTTAGTTGATGAATTAAATCAATATGATAGTTATATAAAATACTATAAATTATATTATTTTATTGTAGAATCTAACTCTGATAACTTTGATATTATTTTAAATGAACTACCAGATGAATTAAAGTTTGATGCACTACTAGTTCCGCATGTTTATAATTTTTATCAACACCGTGAACTAAATGAATTAGCAATGTCATATCTTGACAATGCTCAACAATATATCAATGATAATGACCCAGCTGAAATTAGCCAGATAAATAAATTAGTTGATATTTCATCTAAAGATCCTAAAAATTTGAAAAAAATTAGGTTAAGTTTAGAAAAAGTACTTGCATTACCTGCAAAAGTTATCCCACAAGTAGTTCCCGATAAAATAAACGATAAAAAACAGCTTAATATGTTTATATTACATGAATTTATTCAAGCATCAAAAACTATGCTTGATAAAATAAAATCAGTAAAAGAAGTACAAGATGAAAATAAATATAATGACTTACTCGTTGCCATTTTAAAATTAAGATTTGATATTTGGGGATGGGTAATTTCAGATCAAAATCGAGGAGGATCTTCTGGCACTGGTATTGATGCTGGATCAATTGATTTTACAATTATGTCAGGTAGTACTAGGCTCGCATTAGCGGAAGCGTTAATTCATAAAGATACAAATTATGCCCAAGAACATACACTTAGATGCTTTAAATATGATGCCAATCTACAATGTTTTTTTGTTATTATTTACAGTCACAATGCAAATTTTGATCAAGCATGGGAAAAGCACCAGAAATATGTGCAAGCTGCCCAATTTAATGAAAAGGTATCTTTATTAAATAAAGATACGAATAATGGGTTTATTGATCTGAGTACAGAATTTAATGATATACGAGGCATTAAAGTCGCTAAAACACAGAATAAATCCGATGTTGAAATGTACCATATTATGATTAACTTAAATAACAATTAAATTCGTTATAAGTAAAATCAATTAACACAATAGTATTAAGAAAGTGATTATATGACAAGAATCAATTATTTTGCCTATGGTTCTAATATGAGTGAACCAAGATTAATATCCAGAGTTCCTAGTACAACAAAAATGTGTATTGCCACGTTAAAAGAATATCAACTTAGATTTAATAAAAAATCCATTGATGGTTCAGGTAAAGCAAATGCACATTATTCTGAAAATCCGAATGATTTTATTATTGGTGTAGTATTTACTATTGATGAACAAGACAAAGAGAAACTTAATAGAGAAGAACAAGGCTATACACCTAAAACTGTACACATTGATGGTATTGGAGATGTTTATTTATATGTTGCAAATCAAGACAAAATTGATGAATCTCTAAAACCATATGACTGGTACTTATTTCATTTAAAATTTGGCGTTATACTAAATAATATTGATTATTCTTACGCTCAGCAAATAATAAATCACGATACTTTAAGACCAGACCCTAAAAATCAAGACAGATATGTAAAAGGACTTGATGAATGTATTTCTCTTTATCCTGATGCTGACATACCTCCTAATCTATCATCTGATTTTAATAATATTAAGCACTGAAATACTTAATTAATAGCATGAGAATTCATGAGACTATTACATGCTAAATCTAAACTAATACAAATTATACAAAAGTAATGGAGAAACCAATGGGTAAAATTTTTGTTCTTTCGTCTAGTATCTTATTAGCTTTATCTACAGTATTTGCACATTATTTGATCAAAGGAATAAACCCATTGACAATGGTATTATATTCATTCTCAATATCTTTAGTGTTTTTTAATCTACTTGCAACCAAAGATAAGACATTTCTATCATTAGTCAAAGCCAATTTGGGCTGGGTTATTTTTGTAAATATAACTACTGCTCTTGATTGGTTGCTAATATTTGTTGCTCTTCGCTATATTAGTGCGAGTTTAATTAATTGCTTCGTCTTTGGTGCTGCTCCAATTGCTGCCCTATTGTTAACTTTCAAGACCTACACATCGCGAAAAATATTTTTTAGAGATTTAATAAGTTGTATCCTTATTTGTTTTTTATTAATTATTCTCTCGATATGCTATTTAGATACCAATGTTATTGCCCCCGATTCAATAAAAAATATTCTATGGGGTATCTTTTTATCTAGTATCAGTGGTTTGGCAACTGGTGCAACTATTTATGGGTGTAAGAAACTACAACTTCTAGGATTCTCAACGATTTCTGTGATGCGCTCTAGATTTGTCATCATCATTGCCATTGCACTAATTCTAATATTACTTGATAATATACCCCTAGCATTACCCTTTAGTTCGATAATCGACATTGTGATTCTTTCATTTTTATTTGTCATCATTCCAACATTCCTCTTACAAAAAGGAATTGAACGTACTTTACCAGTAGTTACAACAATTATCACATCTCTGGTTCCAGTTCTAACCTATATCTTTCAATTTTTTGAACCTGATTTTGTATTTAGTTGGAATGAAATATTAATTATCAGTGCATTAAGCATTGTAGTAATTCTAGCAAATCTTTTTCAGCAGAAATCATTGAGCTCAAGTTAAAATCAACAATAAATTGAAATTGTATTTAATCACACAATTGAAAAATTATTAAATAAAAACATTCCTGTCATACTCAAGCTACGTGGCGTTACAAAACTGCGATTATCCCACAAAATATTTATGATTTCATCTAGGTATTACCTAGATGAATTTTAAATTCAAATAGATAATAATAACGATATATAGTTAGCAGAGGTTCTATTGAACACTATTTATTTTTATAACTTATTACTATTCTTATAACTTATTACTATTCAGAATATAAAATTAATTGAATTACTCAATTCATTGGACGTTAGCTATATTGAGAGAATTTCAGATTATGTATTACATAGTAATGATTGTGTGGTTAATCTTAGTTTAGTAACTTATATATTTTCATGGAGAATCAGATGGATGTTGAAAACTACATTATTAAAAATAATATAAAATTATTAATATTAGACTGTGATGGGGCATTGATGGATACCGTAGAATCGCATTATTTAGCATGGCGTGATACGTACAATAAACTAGGTCATGAATTTGTTACCTTTAATGAATTTCAGAAACAATATGCAGGGACAAGTGGTTTTGAATTGGTTGGTATATTAAATCATAAGTTTAATTATACTTTAGAAATTGAAAAAACTGTTAAATTAAAAGATGATATTTTTATCACCGATTATATTCAAAGTGTTCGACCATTTGAAAATGTATTAAATTTAGTAAAACAATCGTATGGAATTATCCCTATGGTTGTCGCTTCTGGCGGAGAAACGGCAGTTGTCAATGAGATGTTAAATTTGAATAAAATTAGTAAATATTTCGTGGATATAATTACTATCAATGATGTTAAACAAGGAAAACCATTTCCAGACCTATTTCTTGAAGCTTCTGCCAGATTTAATGTTTTTCCTCACGAGTGTCTTGTTTTTGAGGATTCAAATGCAGGGTTTCAGGCTGCGAAAAATGCAAATATGAAGTGTATTGATGTCAATGAACTTGGTAATATTAAGAATAAGAAAAAGTTAAAATAAATCATTTAGATAAAATCATCTAATTAATTGTCAGCCAACTTAGTTTCTAAAGTATTTGAAACATCAATATTATTTTTATAAACATTACAATTTATTGCTAGCTATTTGAATGAGCTTGTAATATATAGCATTAGAAAATATTTTATGGTGATTAACTATGTTGGATTCACAAATTAAAAATTGCTTTATCGCGCCAGATAACCAGAATCGAGAGCAAGTCGAGATTATATTTGATAATATTATTAAACAAATACTGAATTATCTTTGTAATGCAGATAACTTTCCGCCATATCCACCGCTAAAGATATTTGCCGCAAGTGACTTTAGTATTCCCGAGGCTGGATTTTCGCTAAGTCAAATCCAAAATAATTTAGCACTATTATTTCAACATAGCATGAATCCATCAAGTAGCAAGTATATTGGACATATGGATAGTATTAGCAACATTTATGCAATTTTGGGTGAAATGATTGCAGCTGCAATTAATAATAATATGCTGAGCTTAGAAATGTCTCCTTTTCTTACTCAGCTTGAATATGCTCTTATTCGCGAGTTTTGTGATTTATTTGGATTGCCAAGAACTTCTGGTGGCGTAATCACAAGCGGTGGAAGTTTAGCCAACTTACAGGCATTGGTTGTTGCCAGAAATGAAACATTAAAATTAAATAATGGGAATTTAACGAATTTGCGCCAAACGCCAGTTATTCTTTGTTCGGAGATTGCTCATGCTTCAGTTGCCAAGGCAGCAATGCTAATTGGGATTGGTAGTGAAAATGTGATAAAAATTACCGTAAATTCTAATTTTCAGATGGACGTATTAGACCTAAAGCAGAAAGTTATGGAATATTTTACAACGGAGTATATTCCTATAGCAATAGTCGCAACAGCAGGAACAACAGTAACAGGTAGTATTGATAACTTGTCAGAAATAGCCGCAATTGCCAAAGAACATAATATTTGGTTACATATTGACGCAATATACGGTGGAGCTTTAGTATTTGGCGGTGAACGGAGACATTTACTCAATGGTATTGAGTTTGCTGATTCAATTAGTTTTAATCCACAAAAATGGTTGTATGTTGCTAAAACTTCATCAATGGTTTTATTCAGAAATTTTTCTTCGATGGTAAGTAATTTTCGTATTACCGCCCCATATATGAAGGAACAAGAAGATTTTATCAATTTGGGAGAAATAACCATTCAAGGAAGCCACAATGCTGAAATTTTGAAATTATGGCTTTCACTGCTTGCGATAGGTAAAGATGGTTATCATCAACTAATTGAGTATGGATACGTTTTAACCAATATCTGTTTGACGGAAATAAAACATTGTGATTACCTTCAGTTAGTGATGGAACCACAAACAAATATTTGTTGTTTTAAAATTAAGCTGACTAATTATGAGGATGATTTTATAAATAGTAAATTGCATGACTATCTGTTACAAAATGGCTTTTTTGTTTCATTGCCTAGATTTCAAGGGCAACTATGTCTGCGAATGGTGTTACTAAATCCGTTTAGTAGTAAAAATGTCATCAAAAGCTGTTTTTCTTTAATTGATAAATTTTACAACCAGCACCATGTAAAAGGGAACTGATATGTTTGGAATTACTAATTGGTGGTTATTTTTAACCACAGCATTAGTTTTAAATGCTACTCCAGGTGCAGATGTAATCTTTGTATTAACCAACTTTGTTAAAGCTGGTATGTCTGGTGCGCTAAAAAGTAGTTTAGGGCTTGCCGTTGGGTATCTGTTATATGTCGTGCTTACTTTCATCGGTATAAGCGTTATATTAAACAAATTGCCAGTAGTTGTTTTAATTATAAAAATTAGTGGTGCTTTTTACTTGATATATCTGGGAATCAATACGTTTAAGAATCGACATAATAATAATAGTTTTGGTAAAAATGAATTAACAAAAATCCAATCTGGTAATTTATTTGTAAAAGGTTTTTGGGTCAGTGTATTGAATCCTAAGGTTGGATTATTTTTCTTATCTTTCTTACCGCAATTTATTGATAACAACCACAACAACAATTATGGAATAGTTGTCTTAGGGACTATATTTTGTATTGGTGCCACATTATTTAATTTAGGATATTGTTTTATTTTTAGTCGTATACCAATTGGGAGTAATCATAAGTATATCAGCATTATTTCTGGAGTTGTTCTGATTGCGCTTGGTGTTGTCGTTCTTCTCAAATAATGCAAACTAATGCTTAAATTTGTTTGCATACGCTCAATACTGAATATAATTGCTTTTATAAAATATATATTAATTACATATTGATAGCTCAATGTGTGATTGTTAATAAAATTTAGAGATCGGATTTTAGAAGTGAAAAAATTTATACAACAAGTCAAAACTCCCACAATGTTTACCAAAAAATCACGAGCAGAATTATGATGAAATGGATTTGTAATCTCCAGTCATCTAAATGGTTAGATTTTAGTTTATTACTTTTAGTTGCTATAGTTTGGGGGACTAGCTATGGGGTTGCTAAGGATGCAGTTTTATACTATCCAGTACTGGGATTTCTCGCTTTAAGATTTTGTATTACTTCGGTCATATTTTTACCTGCATGCATTAGACTAAGTATAAAAGATATTATGAATAATATTAAAATAGGCATTCCTCTTGGTATCATTTTATTATTAATTTTTACTAGTGAGACCTACGGATTATCAAAGACAACTGCCTCTAATTCAGCATTTTTGATTAGTTTGTATGTGGTATTTACCCCATTTATTCAATGGTTAATTTTAAAAGATCGCCCTAGAAAAAACATTATCATTGCTACAATTTTATCTATAATTGGTGCCTTTTTATTGAGTAATAAAGGTCAATCATTTAGACTAACCACTGGTGATTATTTAATAATTTTTGCTGCAGTAATGAGGGCTATAATGGTTACATTAACTAAAAGACTTACTCAAAATATTTCTACGAATATGGTTTTTCTCACTTCTGTTCAGACGGGGACTGTTGGTATTGGTTGCTTATTTTTGGGACTTATTGTTTGCTTTCACCAAATTATAGTTGTTCCAAAAAATATAACGTTCTGGGGTGATCTAATCTATTTAATTATATTTTGTACAATGTTTGCTTTTTTTGTGCAAAATTTTTCTGTAAAACGTACATCTCCAACAAAAGTGTCATTATTGATGGGTAGTGAACCTGTATGGGGTGCTCTATATGCGACAGTGATTATGAATGAATCTTTGAGTTTATTTAGTTGGATTGGTGGCGGAATTATCGTGATTGCTTCTTTGTGGGCTACGATAAAAGATTAGTTTTATGGAGAGAATGCAAATTTAAAATAGAAACAAGATTTGTTCAATATCCATTCACAATAACTAACTAGTATACTCAACTAAAATTGTATAAACATTTTAATATTAAATCCATGGCAATCATTAGGTGTTGTAGCAATAATTTTATCAATATTTATCCATATGAAAGCTAGCGTATAATAAATACATTATACTTATTAATCACTTTATCAATTGCAAATACTTATCAAATAAGTCAGACTATTACATAGCTACCTAATATATATTTTTTTATTCAAACAGACATTTACACACTACCTGCTGAAATTGCTAGCATTTGTTAAGTCAAGTCAGCTACGAATATTTATTTCTAACAATATACTATTTAAATTGAAGCTATTAAATTTCAATTTATTGATTATTCGATTGATATGTGATTCTAATGTTCCCTCAGTAATATTCAAATGGAAAGCAACTAATTTATTCTGAATAAATCTTTTTTTAGTAATTAATACCCTTAGTTCAGCATGCGTTGGCAAGGTTTCAAAATAATCTAATATGCCGACATGTTGTAGAAATTTTGCGATTGCTATCTTCTGATTTTTATAAAAGTATCGATAGTATTGATATAGCTTTTCTAATTCTAAAGTTACAGTTAAATCCTCAGATGTTCCCAATATTGCAATGACTTTATTGTCATTGTTAATAACTGGATATTTTGCCATATGGTGCGCCCATACCATTCCCTGCGAATTAAGCCATACTCTACAAGGCTTAATTACTGGTTGTGCAGTGGATAAAACTTCTTCATCAAACTTTGCAACTTGCTGTGCATTATCCAACCACATCTTATTCATAAAATTATTTACATCCCATACCGTGGATCCAATTAATTCATGAGCATGTTTCAACCCATAAACTTCCAAATGTGCAGCATTAATATCCAAACATTTTCCAGTTTTGGCATCTTTTAGAATTGTATGACCACGCATATTATGAATGAGCATTTCAACTAAAGCTGAACTAATTGTATTCTCGATGATTGTTGCTCCTGATAATATCACATTATTATAGTATACTATAAATCTAGCCAACCTATTTTTTATGTTGGCATAACTATCATTTATGATTGGTGAAATTTTAGTTTTCAGCGGGAATTAGCACAACATTTACGGTAATGCATTAAAACAATAACAACAAAGAACCTCATTGCAGATTATAATACTGGTGCTATTTTATCTGGTTGAGAATGATTTTGTGATCTTACTATTATTCATCTAAATTTATCATGGAGCCATTATGATGCAAAAAATATTGTTGACTATTTGTGGTACTGTCCTAGCCCAGTATAATAGTACCACTCATAATTAGACAGCTTGATAACATTTAGTCAAATTAAGTAGTGTTGTTATGACTAAACGAATTAAC
>RXKA01000031.1:0-156 GCA_003962985.1 Pseudomonadota bacterium
GCACGCCCGCCTGTTCACACACGGCTCGGACGTACGCCAAATCATCCTCCCAGGGACACTCGCCCAAGAAAGACAGTTCATCCTCCAACCAAATTTTGAGGTAAAAGGCGGTCAGTTCGTGTCCCTTATCCTTGAGGAGCCACAAAGCGACTGAAC
>RXKA01000031.1:206-4922 GCA_003962985.1 Pseudomonadota bacterium
CTATTTTAAGCATATCTTTTCAGTTCCATTAACGATATTACCTAGTACATATGCAGCTTCACCCTCTGCTTTGAGGATATCTAATGTTTGTTGAACATCCGCACTATCAACCACGATACAGAAACCAACTCCCATATTGAATGTACCAAACATTTCCATACGGTCAACACCCAATGCATTAATATGCTCAAAGATTGGTAAAACTTGTACATCCGCAGTATCAATATCTGCACATAAACCATCAGGAATAATTCGCGGTAGATTTTCAATTAAACCACCACCTGTGATATGTGCCATTCCTTTAACGGTGATTTGTTCTAATAACTTGAGTACCGGTTTAACGTAAATCTTGGTTGGCGTTAATAATTGTTGTCCCATTGTTATCGTAGCAAATGGCGTATTAAAATCAGTAATCAATTTGCGGACTAATGAAAAACCATTACTATGCACACCGCTTGAAGGTAGTGCAATTACCACATCACCAGCAGTAATTTTATCGCCAGTAATAATATTCTCTTTTTCAACAACACCAACTGCAAATCCAGCGATATCATATTCACCTTCTTGGTAGAAACCTGGCATTTCCGCTGTCTCACCACCCACTAGTGCCGCATATGATTGCATACAACCTTCAGTAATACCACTTACGATTTGTGCCGCCACTTCGGCGTCTAATTTACCGCAAGCAAGATAATCAAGAAAGAAGATTGGTTTAGCACCGTGACATAAAATATCATTCACACACATCGCCACACAATCGATTCCAATGGTGTCATATTTATTTAATTCGAAAGCAATTTTCAATTTGGTACCTACACCATCCGTACCTGACACCAAAACTGGATTATTGTATTTGCCTAATTCATACAAAGCACCAAAACTACCAAGCTCAGTTAACACATTTTTTGAATAGGTACGTTTAACCATATCTTTAATTAAACCAACGCTTTTATAACCTTCTTCTTTATCAACACCAGCACTTTTATATGTAATCATTAACACTTTTCCTCTTGATTAATTTCTATATCACCCAGTGGATATTCTGCTGTAAAACACCCCTCACAGAATTTATTTCCCCCAAGTATGTTGCGCTGATTGTCTAAAGTCAGAAAATCTAAACTATCAGCACCGATTTCTCGGCAAATTTCCTCAATACTCATATAACTCGCAATTAATTCTTTCTTGCTCGAAATATCCACGCCAAAGAAACATTCGCTTTTTACCATGGGCGATGCTAAACGAAAGTGAACTTCCGTAGCTCCTGCATCACGCATTAGTTTTATCAGTTTTTTGGCAGTAGTACCACGCACTAATGAATCATCAACTAAAACAACTCGTTTGCCACTTACAACTTGACGCATAGGATTAAGCTTTAACTTAACTGCTTGCTCACGTAAACTTTGACTCGGTAAAATAAAACTACGCCCCATATACTTACTACGAACTAAACCCATAGAATATGGAATACCGCTTTCTTCAGAATAACCTATTGCTGCAACGATTCCAGAATCTGGCACACCTATCACAACATCTGCATCTACAGACTGTTGACGTGCTAAGTATCGTCCTGCCATTTCACGGACATGATAGACATCAAGCCCATCCAAAATAGAATCTGGACGTGCAAAATAGATATATTCAAATGAACATGAAGCGCGTTTTTGTTCTTGGGTATAAAAACTTGATTGCACACCTTTATCATCAATCACTAGCATTTCACCAGCGGCAACATCACGAATCAATTCTGCACCAACAATATCCAACGCGCAGCTTTCCGAAGCTAGCACATAGGTTTCACTATCACGAATTTTACCCAAACATAATGGACGAATACCCAATGGGTCACGTACTGCGACTAATTTATTACCAACAATCATCACTAATGCATAACCACCGCTAATAGTATTACACGTATCACGAATTGCTTCATGTAATCCCAAACGTGCACGTTTCGCAACTAGATTCAAGATAACTTCACTATCGGTAGAACTATGAAAAATGGTTCCATCAAGCTCTAATTGATGACGCAAACGATTAGCATTTACCAAATTACCATTATGTGCTAATGAAATTGCACCTAAGATTGATTGAGCAAATAATGGCTGTGCATTTGCCAGACTTGAACTACCCGTAGTTGAATAACGCACGTGTCCAATCGCAGCATTACCAATTTTCTTACTCAGATCATCCATATTAAATACTTCTGATACCAAGCCCATACCTTTCACGGTTTCCAGATGTCCATGATTCGCAACCGTAATCCCTGCGCTTTCTTGACCACGATGCTGTAAGGCAAATAGTCCACAATAGGCTAAATAAGCAATATTATCGACAGGCTCACGGTTATAAATTGCGAAGACGCCACATTCTTCTTCCATTTTATCTGGTAATTCATCATATTGATGAATAGCATGAATTGGTATAATCTTATTACCCATATTAGTTCATTAACCTTTTTAATACTTCCTGATATGCTTCTTCTACACCACCCAAATCACGGCGGAAGCGATCCTTATCCAATTTTTCATTGGTTAAACTATCCCATAAACGGCAAGTATCAGGGCTAATTTCATCGGCAAGAATTATCTCGCCACGTGAATTTTTACCAAATTCAAGCTTGAAATCAACCAATGTTAATTGACGTGCGGCAAAAAATTCTTTTAATACTTCATTAATGGCTAATGCTTGGCGATAAATTTCTGCTAATTCATCATAAGTTGCAGCACCAATTGCCACCGCGTGATGGTCATTAATTAGCGGGTCACCCAAGTCATCATTTTTATATGAAATTTCAGTAACCGTATTTGATGGTTTAGTACCTTCAACAATATTTAAGCGTTTTGCCATTGAACCTGCGATTAAGTTACGTACTATCACTTCCAATGGGATAATAGTTACTTTTTCACATAATTGCTCGCGGTCATTTAATTGTTGATGAAAATGAGTTTTAATTCCTTTTTCTTGCAACAAAGTAAACAAACGTTCGGTGATTTTATTATTAATTTCACCCTTAGCATTTATCGTACCCTTTTTTAGGTTATTAAATGCCGTTGCATCATCTTTATAACGAATGATAATCAAATCTGGATTATCCGTTGCATAAACCTGTTTGGCTTTGCCTTCGTATAAAAATTCTCTTTTTTCCACAATGCATCCTTTTTAGTTAGTAGTTAAAATCGTGTTACACTAGAGCAGGTTAAACTGCTCTTAGCTGTGCTAATCCTTAAATCAAATTGAGATTATTTAAAGTATTTCACACCGTTAGCAAAAATATCTTGTTCGCGACAATCGGGGATATTCTTATATAAATGAGTACCTTTACGCTCAGAATGTCCCATCTTACCTAAGATGCGTCCATCAGCAGAACAAATTGATTCAATTGCGAAATCAGATCCATTTGGATTAAAATAAGTATCCATAGTTGGATTACCTACCAAATCGGCATATTGAGCAATAATTTGTCCATTGCTAGCTAATTGTTGAGCAAATTCATCACTGATTACAAAACGCCCTTCACCATGCGACATAGCTATATTATGTACATCGCCAACATTGAAAGAACTCATCCATGGCGACAAGGTACTTGCAACTCTAGTCGGTACTACACGGGAAATATGCCGACCAATTAGATTATATGTTAATGTTGGTGCTGATTTATCTAACTCACGAATCTCACCATACGGTAATAAACCAGATTTAACCAATGCCTGAAAACCATTGCAAATACCCAAAATCAAACCATCTCGTGCCAATAACTCATGTACCGCATCAGCAACTTGTGGATTACGCAAAATTGTTGCGATAAATTTAGCAGAACCATCTGGTTCATCACCAGCACTAAAGCCACCAGGGAGCATTAAAATTTGCGCTTGATTAATCTGTTGTACCAATTCAATAATTGATTGATGGATATGTTCAGTCGTTAGATTTCTGAATACCATGGTATTGGCAACTGCACCAGCTTGACGGAATGCCTTTAACGTATCATACTCACAATTCGTACCAGGGAATACTGACACTATCACACGTGGCGCGGCTAATCGAGTTTGTGCTCTCGCGTTACTGTGCGGTGATTGTGGTTGTAACAGTTTAGTTTTATCAACAACTTCTTCGGTCTGTAATGGAAATACCGTTGCCAATTTATTTTGCCAAATATCAATTAACTCGTCCAAACTAATTTCTTGTGTCGCTAACGTAAGAGCTGGTTTAGCTTGCGTTTGCCCAATCAATTGAACCATTGGCAAATCAATACGCCCACTACTTACGATAATTAAACTACCATAATTAAAATTAAAGAATCCATCAAGAACGTGATTTAAGGTTACACCAATTTTATTACCAATTGCCATTAGGTATAATGCTTCGGCGATACCACCTTTACCAATCGCATAAGCTGCATTAACTTGACCTGTCACAATTAATTGTTGAATTGCTAAGTAATCTTGCTGTACTTGAACTAAATCTAATAATTCATCATTGCTTGCTTTGGCATTATAAAGATAAACATAATCACCAATATTTTTGAATTCTGGACTAATAATCTGTTTAGCATCAGCAGGTGCTACTGCAAATGAAATTAAAGTTGGTGGAACATTTAACTCATTAAACGTACCACTCATCGAATCCTTACCACCAATTGCAGCTAATCCAAAACCCTGCTGAACTGCATATGCGCCAAGTAATGCCGCAAATGGTTTACCCCATTTTTCAGGATTT
>RXKA01000119.1 GCA_003962985.1 Pseudomonadota bacterium
GCTGAAGACATTCTTTCACCAAACGATGCAATGCTATCATGAAGTTGCAGCTGATTGATAAAACTATGCCCATGAAGTAATTGACGAAGCTCGCTTAGATAGCCATTTACGACACTAAATGCGGCTTCTTTACTAACCTCATCATCAACAAAAATTCGTTGAATCCAATCATCATGCTTAGCAAAAATCAAACCAAATAAATTTTCTTGCTCATTTTCTAATACACTACTACTTAATTTTACTAATAAATCAGTAATCCCACTTAATGCTGACACTACCAAAATTGGCTGTTTAGCTAAACCACGTTGCACTAGCTCTTTAATTGCTGCAACACTCTCTGTTTTAGCTACCGAAGTACCACCAAATTTCATTACAAACATGTTAATTCATTCCATTTTATATTATAATTCTTACGCTCATTTTTTATAAATCTACACATATAACCGCAATTATAACATCATAATAAGCTCATTGCTACGATGCAACGCCAATCCAATAAATAAAATATGTTAAAATCATGTTTTTATGGGGGTATTATGCATATTCAATGGTTTCCTGGGCACATGAACAGGGCAAAAAGAGCGATTCAAGAATTAACTGAAGAAATAGATGTAATTATCGAGTTGCTTGATGCGCGTGCACCATTTTCTAGTTGCAACCCACTTATTCAGAATATTATTCGTTATAAACGCAAAATCCGTATTTTAAATAAAAGCGATTTGGCTGATCCTGCGATTAGCAAAATTTGGCTGGATTATTTCACAGCCCAAGAAAGCACCATTGCGATCCTAGGTGACAAAGATAACAAAAAGCAACGTGAACGAATTATTAAACTATGTCATGAAATAGCTCCTGCTCGTGGCACTAGCTTTGAAAAACCATTGCGAGTAATGATAACTGGCATTCCAAATGTAGGTAAATCAACTTTAATCAATCAACTAATTGGCAAAAAATCGGCTAAAACAGGTGATGTCCCAGCAGTTACTAAAGCTAATCAACGTCTGTATGTCAATGATAATTTCGTTATATTCGACACCCCTGGAATGATGTGGCAAAAAATTCGTTACCCACAAATTGGTTATAACTTAGCGATTTGCAATAGCATCGGACGTAATGCGCTTGATGAAGAAATGGTTGCATTATATCTAATTGAATTTCTAGCAACGAGTCAATACCGTGACTCATTCGCCACTCGTTATAAATTAAAACCCGAACATCTTGCACTTGATGCAGATAATCTACTCAATATATTAGCCAATAAACGCGGTTGTATCATGACTGGTGGTATTATTGATCGTCAAAAAATTAGTGAGATTGTGATTCAGGATTCTCGTGATGGTAAGATTGGCAAAATAAGTTTGGAAACACCACAAATGTGGGAAGAATGGATTGCCAGTGCAATCGATGATGAGGAAGAATCAATTGCTGATGATGACGAAGAGATGGTACGTCGTGAATATGAATACAACGAAGCAGAGCAACAAGCAGATAAGCCATATAATCGGAATTGGAAAAAATAGCACTATGCTATACCCTATTATAAATTATTGATTTTATCCAAGTCATTCTATTAACCCTTAAAATCTGCAATATTTGCGGCGATGAAGCTATTGTAGTATTATAAATGAATATTTTAGTGATCATATAAATGAAATTTTCTGAACGAATGGGATTTGTTAAAGTCTCGGATGTATTTCAAACTGATTCAATGAGTCAAGAACTACGTAATAGGATATATAACTTTATTGTAGGAGCGTTAGTTAAATATAAGGCACAAGAACATATATTCTATTATCTTCATTGCGAATTTTATAAACTACCGCTACATGGATTTGAATATAACACAAATACTAATCATGGTTCAGTTGACCGTAGCATTCTTTCATCTAAACGGTATAAAATATATGATTTATTGGAACACCTTTTATCTAAATACAACATTGATGCTTTTGTTTCCTACATGAATTATACTAAAGAGGAATTTATTACAAATATAAATCAAATCCTTGAAGAAGAGCGATCAGGATATAGGATAATTGATGGTTTAGTAACTCCAATTATTGACAACAATGAGATTGCAAATATCGAAGAAGCAATTAACCAACCATACAATGCTAGTATCCATTTAAAAACAGCTCTGCAACATTTATCGAATAAGCAAAACCCAGACTATCGTAATTTGATAAAAGAGAGCATTAGTGCTGTTGAAGTAATATTACGCATTATAACGGGAGAATCTACAGCTGGAAAAGCATTAAATAAAATACAAGAAAAAATTCATCTTCCTACAGTTTTAAAAGATGGCTTTGAAAAAATTTATGCTTTTACCAATGGCAAAGATAGAATACGCCACGCACTGATGGATGAAACAACTTTGCAACTTGAAGATGCTAAATTTATGCTCGTAAGCTGTTCTGCATTTGTAAACTACTTGAGGTCAAAACAAGTTAACGGATTATAAAACACATAAATGTGCATTGAAGTGTTTTAGCTAAATTGACAAAATAATTGCGCTACAATCCTTGCTTGTTTGAACAGAGTGAGTTTGCAAGGATTTAGCAATTATGCGGGAAATTGGCGTTAAAAACACTTTTGCACTTGAGCTTTTTGCCTACTTTTTGGCTCAAGCTAAAAAGTAGGTTGCAGTGGGTCAACCACCCACAAAATAATATACATAATCAGGAAAATAAATATGACACAACAAATAATTTTAACAGGCGATCGACCAACAGGACAATTACATTTAGGTCATTATGTTGGTTCATTAGAAAATCGTGTTAAGCTACAGGAAACACACCAACAATTCGTGATGATTGCCGATATGCAAGCACTAACTGATAATGCGGATAACCCAGAAAAAGTCCGTAGCAATGTAATTGAAGTCGCAATGGATTATTTAGCAGTTGGTCTAGAGCCACAAAAAACTACTATGTTTATTCAATCAGCAATACCTGAATTAGCTGAATTAACTATGTTTTACTTAAACTTAGTAACTGTTGCACGTCTACAACGTAACCCAACGGTCAAAAGTGAGATGCAACAAAAAGGTTATGGTGCGGATGTCCCTGCTGGATTTTTGATGTACCCAGTATCACAAGCAGCAGATATTACAGCATTCAAGGCTGGTTTAGTTCCTGTCGGTGAAGACCAGTTACCTGTTATTGAACAAACTAATGAAATTGTGCGTAAATTTAATAGTATCTATGGTGATATTTTGGTGGAAACTAAAGGCGTATTATCTGCGCATACCCGCCTTGCTGGGCTTGATGGTAAAGCCAAAATGAGTAAATCTCTCGGTAATTGTATTTATCTTGGTGACGATGCTGATACATTAAAGAAAAAAGTATTTTCAATGTTTACCGACCCCGACCATATCCGCGTAGAAGACCCAGGTAAAATCGATGGTAATATGGTATTTGCCTATCTGGATGTATTTGGTACAGATAAAGCTGCAATTGAAGAAATGAAAGCACATTATCAACGTGGTGGATTGGGTGATATGAAAGTAAAACGTTATCTACTTGATGTATTAGAAGCCAAATTTGCTCCGATCCGTAATCGCAGAATTGAACTAGCTAATGATAAAGCGGCAGTAATGGAAATTATCCGCATGGGTTCAATCAAAGCCAAAGAAGTTGCCGCACAAACGCTAGCAGAAGTACGCCGAGCAATTGGAGTGCAATACTTCTAAAACCGATTAAACAATTACATAACAACTATCGCATAGTAAATTCTAGTTATGTTATAATTTTACTCTGTATCTTTTATTTTTCTAAGGAATCATAAATGGTAAAATGGTGGGTATTATTATTTTCATTATTGATTAGTCAATACGCAATTGCCATAGTAAATATAAATAGTGCTACACTAGAAGAGTTACAAACAGTAAAAGGTATTGGCCCGAGTAAAGCTGAAGCAATAATTCAATATCGTAACACCAACGGTAAGTTTACCTCGATACATGAGTTACAAAGAATTAAGGGTTTTGGAACTAAAACCGTAGCCAAGATAGAATCACAAATAACTATTTGAATTAATATAAAAGGATTACCACAATATGCCATCATTTGACGTAGTTTCAGAAGTAAATAAAGTTGAGTTAACTAACTCAATCGATCAAGCCAATAAAGAAGTTAGTAATCGCTTTGATTTCAAAGGTAGCGATGCACGCATCGAATTAAAAGACCTAGAATTAACAATTTATGCTGATAATGATTTTCAATTAGAACAAGTTAAAGACGTCTTGATTAATAAAATGACTAAACGTGGTGTTGATACGCGTTCATTGGGCGAAGGAAAACAAGAAAAAATTAGCGGTAATAAGTTAAAAGAAATCGTTAAAGTAAAAAATGGTATTGAGCAAGAACAAGGCAAAAAAATCACCAAAATGATTAAAGAAAGCAAACTAAAAGTTCAAGCATCAATTCAAGGTGAAACTGTTCGCGTGAGCGGTGCCAAACGTGATGATTTACAAAGCGTAATGGCGTTACTTAAAAAAGATGTAACTGAATTACCATTACAATTCATTAATTTCCGTGATTAAATTCATCTCAGCACAAGGAGTTATCAGATGAAGAAATATTTATTGGCACTGGGATTAGTCGGCGGTCTAGCTACTGCATATGCTACAGAAACTATTACTATCGGAGCGTCTCCAGTACCGCATGCTGAGATGCTAAAATTTGTTAAACCAACTTTAGCTAAACAAGGTTATGACCTAAAGATTACTGAGTTTTCTGATTATATTACACCAAATCTAGCGGTGACACAAAAGCAATTAGATGCTAATTTCTTCCAACATCAACCATACTTAGATCAATACAACAAAGATCATAAAA
>RXKA01000083.1 GCA_003962985.1 Pseudomonadota bacterium
AAAAATACAACACACAAAACAACACAACGATCATATCTCCCTCCATTTACCAGAGCGAAAGCTCTGGCATTAATGGGGTTATACAAACATATTTAAACCAATTCTCAATCCTAACCTACATTTATTACATACTACAGCATAAAAAGCAATAGAACAAAATACTTCTAGTGTGTTTATATTCTATTCAATTAGATACCATGTCTGGATAATTTTTGATGAAAAATTCTAGATATTAAATAATAAGATTTAATCTGTATTTAGTTAGAGCCTCAATCAGATATTTTATTTAGAGGCTTATGATATAATCACGAATGTAATAAAAAGATTAGTTAATAAAGGAATATGATGGATAAATTTTTACCATTTGCATTGCCAGATATTGGTGAAGAGGAAATCAGTGCAGTAGTTGAGACATTGCGCTCTGGATGGGTAACTACTGGTCCCAAGACAAAACAGTTTGAGCAAGAGTTCGTACAATATCTTGGTGGTGGATTGGAGGCTATTTCTGTTAATTCAGCTACTGCTGGTTTACATTTAGCTCTTGAAGCATGTGGTGTTTCGAATGGTGACCAAGTTATTGTACCAACCTTAACCTTTACCGCTACAGCTGAAGTTATTCGTTATTTGGGTGCTGATCCTATCTTTATTGATTGTGATCCTAATACACTATGTATAGATATTGCACAGATTGAAGGTAAAATTACTCAGCAAACAAAAGCAATCATGCCGGTGCATATGGCTGGTTTAGCGTGTGATATGGATGCTATTATACAAATTGCTCGTAAATATAATCTGCGAGTGATTGAAGATGCTGCACATTCGTTACCAACCAAGGTTAATAATGTTATGATAGGTCAACACGATTCAGATGCTATAGTATATAGTTTTTATGCTACAAAAACAATTACAACTGGTGAAGGTGGTATGGTTGTCACGAAAGATCCTGAATTAGCTAAACGTTGTCGAGTTATGCGTCTTCATGGTATTAGCCGTGATGCATTTGATCGTTATACTTCCAATAAACCAGCATGGTTTTATGAAATTGTAGCGCCTGGGTTTAAATACAATTTAACTGATATAGCAAGTAGCCTCGGTTTATCTCAGCTCGCAAAGGCTGATCGTTTCCAAATGCGTCGTCAGCAGATGGCAGAACGTTATCTCGCTGAATTGAGCGATTTACCATTGATTCTACCCCCACAAGTAGTTAATAAGGAATCTGATCTTCATGCGTGGCATCTATTTTGCTGTCAACTAGCAACAGATAAAATAAGTAGAGATGAATTCATTCAAGCTATGAGTGAATTAGGGATTGGAACATCGGTTCATTTTATTCCATTGCATATTCAACCATATTGGAAAGAATATTATAATTTAAAAAGCGAAGATTTTCCTAATGCAACTAAATACTATACTAATGCATTTAGTTTACCGTTATACACTAAAATGACAGATTATGATCAAACTCGCGTTATTGCGGCGATTCGTAAAATTTTAGCATAGAGTGATGATAAGTGATTAAACGTTTATTTGATATACTATGTGCACTAGGGGGAATTTTCATACTTTCTCCTCTGTTCATTATCATTATGCTAGTTATAAAAGTAACTTCCAGAGGGGACATCTTTTTTAGGCAAGCTAGAGTTGGTAAAAATGAGAAAATATTTCGAATTCATAAATTCCGTACTATGGTAACAAATGCAGAAGCTCATGGTTTAAAGATTACAGTTGGACGAGATCCGCGTATTACGAGAATTGGATATTTATTACGTAAAACAAAGTTAGATGAAATTCCACAATTAATTGATGTTTTATTAGGCAATATGTCGCTAGTGGGTCCACGACCTGAGGTTCCAGAGTATATTCAATTTTATCCACCTGAAGTTCGCAAGAAAGTATTTTCTGTACGTCCTGGGATTACCGATGAAGCATCAATTGTAATGATTGATGAAAATGATATTTTGTCGAAGAGTAGCAATCCAGAGCAGACTTACATTCAGGAAATTCTACCATTAAAATTATCATATGCTGTAAAATATGTAGATTCACATAATCTACTATTGGATATTAGTTTGATTGTTAAGACAGTGATGAAGATTTTTACTAGGTAGTAACTGGTAAAAATTGGTGAGTAAATTATATTTTTTGAGGTTATATTATGAAATTAGCTAAGTTATTATGTGGAACATTATTTACATTGAGTGTTGTCTCTTGTGCGACATCTTCAAGTAGTCCAGTGGTATCTGGTAATGGTTCAGGTTTTCTGAATGACTACTCATTACTTAAAGAAGTACCTAGCGATAATGATAGTATGAAAATATACCGTTATGTTAATCCTAATTTTAATCGTAGCGATTATCATGCTGTAATTCTTAATCCTGTGACAATTTATCAGCCACGCAGTGACCAAAATGAATCGGCATTAATTACCGTGCGTAATTCATTAAACAACTATATTAATGATTCGGTTGCTCAAAAGTTTACTGTGACTAAAACCCCAGATAAAGGTGTTGCATCAGTAGAGATCGCGATTACAGGTGCTGAGGTAAATAATGATGGTTTCCACGCGCGTAATTTAATTCCTGTCTCTGCTGTTCTTAAATTAGCTTCTATGGGTGCAGGTGTTGATAATAAACAAGCGGTACTTTTAATTGAGGCTAGATTGACTGATAGTGTAACACATAAACTATTAGGACAATCTGTAACTAGTATTAGCAGTGAAAAATTTAGGGATAGTAGTAAATCGCTTACTGAATTGGAAAATAATGCTAATTTATGGGTGAAACAAACTGTGAGAAATGCTGCTGGAATGTAATTTAGTGGTCGGGGTGGTGGGATTCGAACTCACGACCCCTTGATCCCAAATCAAGTGCGCTAACCAGACTGCGCTACACCCCGACATTTGATGTGTTAAAGAAATTAACACAGGAGTGAATTATACATTAATTTATTTTATTTGTCAATATATGATTTCATCTATACTTTATGGTTGTAGTTTCAAAGTCGTAAATTAATAATCAATTCAGCTATAAATAAATCCACAGTATTTTAGATGCTGTGGATTTATATTAATTTATGGCTTGTTTATTTTATAGTGCCAGAGTGACAATCTGCGGAAGTAGGGAACACTCCTGATTCAATTTTAGATGAACCTTTGTCGAAGACACAATTCCATTTTAAAGCTCCATTTGCATCTGTTGCATCTGCTTGCAATTGAACTTTTCCATCCTTTAAGTCACCAGCATCATTTCCAAATGTATATAGGATATTACCTTCTTTAGCATCAATGGTGCCATATTTTCCAGTTTGTGGTTTTGGTACACCATTTTGGTCTGAACTACATACACTGATATTATCCTTACCTTTATCCTGTATGCATTCAGCAATTGCGACTTGGTAAGGACCAGCCATCGCAAATATCTCAGATGCTTTTGCTCGGTTCAAATAATTGCTATATGCTGGAATAGCTATAGCTGCTAATACACCGATAATTGCTACGGCAATCATTAATTCAATAATAGTAAAGCCTTTATTATTCATCATGACTCCTTTTTGTTGTTGACATATATATAATACAAGAACCTTAGTATTAAATGATAAATTAGTATTTAATACAATTACTTATCGGGAATAATTTTAACAGTTTAGTTGGTTGATGTCAAATAAATTTATTATATTCTGATTTGGTGTCATGAAAATAGTTACAGGCGTATATGTTCATTTAACGTTGATGAAGTTATTTTAGTTAGAACTATTTAATTGTGTAAATTTTTATAATAGACTATTTTTTAAAACGTAATGATTTTTATTGTTTATGGGAATATTTGCTAATTATGAAATGCTATTGTTACCTTATATTAGGTTGATTAAAATTATTCTGTGTTGTTTAGTTTCAGGATCTTGCACAGGGATTACGAAATTATGTAATTTGTCTTGTGCTGATGGCGGTAGTTATGCTAAAATCATGACCTACCACTTACCGTTACAAATATTAAATCTAGGTTCTAGCTTAGCTAGGTATTTGTAATTACATTAAAATTAGGAATTTATTATATGAAAACATTTTCAGCAAAAGCTCATGAAGTAAGTCACGAGTGGTTTGTTGTGGATGCTAAAGACCAAGTATTAGGTCGTTTAGCGGCTAAAATTGCACACGTATTGCGCGGTAAACATAAAGCTATCTACACTCCACACGTAGATACTGGTGATTTCATCGTTGTGACAAATGCGGAAAAACTGGTTGTAACCGGTAAAAAAACATTACAAAAAATTTATTACCGTCATACAGGTTACCCTGGTGGTATTTACTCACGTACTTTCAACCAAATGTTGGAAAAAGCTCCTGAGAAAATTTTGATTAATGCGGTTAAAGGTATGTTACCTAAAGGTCCTTTGGGCTATGCTATGATCAAAAAATTAAAAGTGTATACTGGTGAGTCTCACCCGCATACTGCTCAACAACCTAAACAATTAGAGATATAAGGGGCTTATAATGGTTGGAAATTACAATTACGGTACTGGTCGTCGTAAAAGCTCAGTTGCGCGTGTATTCATTATTAAAGGCGAAGGCAAAATTATCGTAAACGATAAAGAATATGATAAATACTTTGCTCGTCCTACTAGCTGTATGGTTGTTCGTCAGCCTTTGGAATTGGTTGATCACTTAAATACATTTGATATTAAAGTAAATGTATCTGGTGGTGGTGAATCAGGTCAAGCTGGTGCAATCCGTCACGGTATTACTCGTGCATTGATTGACTTCAATCCAGAATTAAAACCTGCATTATCTAAAGCTGGTTTTGTTACTCGTGATGCTCGTGAAGTAGAACGTAAAAAATGCGGTTTACGTAAAGCACGTCGCCGTAAACAATTCTCTAAACGTTAATTCGTTATCGAGTTGGAAAGTCCGCAAGTTTGCGGACTTTTTTATTGCCTATTGGTTTATTTTTGATTAATATGGTATAATTCAGGACTACAATAGCGGATTTGTCTCCAGCTTGCGCGCTATTGGTATATGCTTTGCGGCTAAAAGGAGAGATTTTTATATTTGTATTGTTAAATGCAATTTTTCCTCTTAGCTTGTGAAACTTTGATTTTATAAAATTGGTTTTACAAGGAACTATAATATGTCAGAATTCTTATTTACTTCTGAGTCTGTTTCAGAAGGTCATCCAGATAAAGTTGCCGATCAAATTTCGGATGCTATTTTAGATGCAGTATTTAAACAAGATAAATATTCGCGTGTAGCTGCAGAAACTCTTGTTAATACTGGTTTAGTGGTGTTAGCGGGTGAAATTACTACTAATGCTAATGTTAATTACCAACAAGTAGTGCGTGATACTATTCGTGAAATAGGTTACACTAAAAATGAATATGGGTTTGCAGCTGATAGCTGTGCTATCTTAATTAATTATGATCAACAATCTCCGGATATTGCTCAAGGGGTGAATGAAGGTGAAGGTATTGATTTAGATATGGGGGCTGGTGATCAAGGATTAATGTTTGGTTATGCCTGTGATGAAACGCCTACCTTGATGCCATTGCCAATATATTATTCACACCGCTTAATGGAAAAACAATCAATTGTACGTAAATCAGGGCAGTTAGCATGGTTAAGACCAGATGCAAAAGCTCAATTAACAGTACGTTATGATAGTGTGTCGGGTAAAGCGCTTTCATTTGATGCGATAGTGTTGTCAACGCAACATGATCCTGATTTAACGCATAAACAAATTGAAGAAGCGGTCATTGAAGAGATTATTAAGCCAACATTACCGAGTCATATGATTACCGCTGATACTAAATTTTTCATTAACCCAACTGGTAAATTTGTGATTGGTGGACCAATGGGGGATAGCGGTTTAACTGGACGTAAGATCATTGTTGATACTTATGGTGGTGCTGCTCCTCACGGTGGTGGTGCATTCTCAGGTAAAGATCCATCTAAAGTAGATCGTTCAGCAGCTTATGCAGCGCGTTATGTTGCGAAAAATATTGTTGCATCAGGTTTAGCTAGAACTTGCCAAGTACAGATTGCCTATGCAATTGGGGTTGCAAAACCAGTAGGGATTAATGTTCATACATTTGGAACTGGTAAAATTGATGATAGAAAAATTGAGCAATTGGTGATGAGTTACTTTGATTTAAGACCAAAAGGTATAATTAAAGAGCTTGATTTATTACGCCCAATTTATCGTAAAACTGCTGCTTATGGGCACTTTGGTCGTGAGGAAGCAGAGTTTAGTTGGGAAAAGACAGATAAAGCAGAATTATTAGCAAGCTTTATATAATGATTAATAGCTCCTGTAAATACAGGGGCTATTTTGTAAATATGAAAATTTTTGTAGGTATGATGTGATGAATAAATCTAAACTAATAGTTATTGCTGCTTTAGTTGTAATCGTAGGAGGTGTATTCTTCTATTTCAATGAGCGTAAACCGCCGATGAAAATTGATCCAGTTAGTGAATACGAGGATTTATTAAAGCAATCAGAATCGCCATTAGTTATTGCACAAGATGAATCAACTATTCAACCTACATTAACAGTAATGTTAGAATCAGGAATTTACACGCTTTCTGGAGTGGTAAAGAGTGTAACTGTCACGCCAAAGAAAAGCCCAGAACGCTATCAATTACAAATTAATAATCAACCAACAGGAATCAAAGCTGTTTCACAAATCGAATTAGTCAAAGCATTTTTGATCAATGGTCATCAGGTAATGTTATTTGGTTTTGATCAAGGTGGTAATCAGTGTGACCGAGAATATCAATTCTTAACTGTTAAGGAAAGTGAATTTATTGTTAGTAAACCATTTGGTAGTTGTTTGGCACTAAATAATTTGGTGGAGAGTGGTGATATTATTACAGTATCTACACCACAAAATAATCCATATTTGGGCGATGATTTTAATTATATCTATCAATATAAAGATGCACAAGTTAAACTGATTGGTAAACCGACTAAAAAAATGCTCCGTAACAAATATGCTAATTTTACGCCACAACAAATTTTAAATAAAGCTACTGCTGATGGCTGTTATCAAGATGGTGTTTTATTGGATGATGGTGCCTGTGGTGGTGGACGCAAATATTGTACAATGTTTAAAAACTTACGTAATCCAACTAAAGATAGTAACTATCAAGTTTTGAAAGAGTTTTGTAATTAAAATGAATAATCCCGTTAAATATATTAATTTTCGGTTTCCTTCTTTTGGGCTCAGTATTGCATATGATGAGCAGCAATTGATAAATGCTAGATTTTTTAATCCAGCGTTGGAAAATCTTCCTGAGTTTGATGGGGACATCTGTCAATTGGGTTACGAAATTAGAGCGCAATTAGCTGAATATCTCAAAAATCCACAATTTAAATTTAACTTGCCGTATCAACTTCATGGCACACCTCATCAGTTAAAAATTTGGCAGGTTATGCAAACAATTGATTGTGGTAAAACTATGACTTATGGTCAAGTTGCGAATTTAATCGGTTCAGCACCGCGAGCCGTTGGAGGTGCGTGTGGTAAAAATCCATTACCTGTGATTGTGCCATGTCATCGGATTATCGCCATGAACAATAAATTAGGTGGCTTTAATTCTGGCAATATATTTTTTAGTCTGGGTATCAAAAGATGGTTATTAAATCATGAAGGTGTTGTACTAAACAATTAATTATATTTTTATTGCAACCCCTTGAAAATATCGAGACTATAACCATATAGTATAAATTAATTATATTATAGATTTTATTAGGATTCATACATGTCAAAACGAGATTATTATGAGGTTCTTGGCGTAACTAAAAGCGCTGGGGATGATGAAATAAAAAAAGCCTATCGTAAATTGGCAATGAAATACCATCCAGACCGTGTTTCGACACTACCTGATGCAGAGAAAAAACAAGCTGAAGAGAAATTTAAAGAATTACAAGAAGCATATGCGGTATTATCTGACCCACAGAAAAAACAAATGTATGATCAATTTGGTCATCAAGGAGTGGGTGGAAATTCGGCAAGCGGCGGTGGTTTTGATGGTTTTGGTGGTGGCGGATTTGAAGGTTTTGGTGGTTTTGAGGATATTATTAATAATATGTTTGGTGGCGGTGGTCGTCGTCAACAACATAATCCAAATGCACCAATGCGTGGCTCTGATTTAGAATACAATATCCACATTTCATTAGAAGAGTCGGCGTTTGGCGCAGAAAAAGAAATTCGCTTCCCTCGTACCGAAAAATGTACAACCTGTGATGGTAAAGGTTCGAAAAAACCAGAAGATGTTGTAGTCTGCTCAACCTGTAAAGGTGCTGGTCAGGTTCGTTTTTCTCAAGGATTCTTCTCCGTACAACAACCATGTCCAGATTGTCATGGTCGTGGTAAAACTGTGAAAAATCCATGTCCAGATTGTCATGGTAATGGTTTAATTAAACAAAATAAAACCGTTAAAGTAACGATACCAGCTGGAATTGATAATGGTAGCACGTTACGTCTAACTGGTGAGGGTGAGGCTGGATTAAATGGTGGTCCAAATGGTGATTTATATGTTCATGTGACAGTGAAGTCGCATAAGGTATTTGAGCGTAAAGGTAAAGACTTACACTGTGAAGTTCCAATTAGTTTTGTGACTGCTGCATTGGGTGGTGAGGTTGACGTTCCTACTTTAGATGGTAAATCAGTTAAGTTAAAAGTTCCTGAAGGTACGCAAACCAATCAAGTTTTACGCGTTCGTGATAAAGGTGTTAAGGCACTACGTGGCATTACTAATGGTGATTTATATTGCCACATTTTTGTTGAAACACCAGTGAAATTAAGCGCTGAACAAAAAGAATTACTAACTAAGTTTGGCGCGGTTACCGAGCATAATTCAAACCAACATCCAAAAAGTAAATCCTTCTTTGATAAGATGAAGGGTATTTTTGGTGGTGAATAACTTTTTATACAAAAAGCTTATAGTTAATTTTATCTATAATTATCTGAATTGAATTAATAAAAATTTGACAATTTTAACGCTTGCATTTACAGTAAATTTATGTTAAATTAACGCACTGACAAAATACACCACATATACAAGCATGATATTTGGTGGTGGTTAATGTGTTATCTTTAACAATAAAAATTTGGATATGTTCTGAACTAAATTAGGTTTAGATCTACCAAACTGTAAATATATAAGTAATAAAAGGAATTTAATTATGATGACTACAACAGCACAACAAGCAGAAGCGTTAGCGCGTAACAATGTGAAAATTAATCCAGAATTGTTAGTTTTGGATAAACAAAATGAAGATGAACGTAAAGATGTTATCAATAATATGATTAACAAAATTACACACTCAGCAGAGTCGCTAGAAGATTAATTTTTTAAGTTACCAGATTAACCAGTTGTCATAAAAGTGTCGTTATTATAACGGCACTTTTTTATTAGCTATCGCTTATTTATGCTATAATAGCCAAGGTTTTTATCGGAGGTCATATGGTGGATAAATTAACTGAAGCTAGTTTCTTTTCTTCGCGTTTACTTGGTCAAAGTCGTTTCTTTTCTGTAGCTGGTGCAGTTATAGATATCAGTTGTGATAAAGATAATAATCAACAAATTGCCGAATTGTTTGAAGATGAATTGCATTATGTATTAGCCAAGTTGCCGGTTAAGGTTTATGACGTTAAAATATTAGTATTTCAGAATGGGATTAATATTGCATTAAGCTATCCCTATGACCTATTGATGGTAGCCTGTGATATGTTAGACTGGCTGTGGTTAGAAATAGTTGATTTTTTTGATAATGACTTACCAATTCGTCGTCAAAAAGCGGTAAAAATCTTTACTCAAATGATAGAAGAAAATCAACAGCTTATTTTGCGTAAGATCTATACCAAAGCTCAAAACTTAAAATTAAATTTCTCGATTTATAAAGATATAATTATCTTGGGAAGTGGAGTTAGACAGTTTAGAATTAAGCAAAATCAGGTGACCAAATTAACAGATATTCCATGGAAAAAGATTGCCAATGTGCCTAGTATTTTAGTGACTGGTACCAATGGTAAAACTACTACTACGCGTTTAACAGAGTTTATTTGTCGTAAGGCTAAACTTAAATCTGGCTATTGTTCAACTGATTGGGTTATGATTAATGGTCGCTTAGTTGAAGAGGGTGATTTATCTGGACCTAGTGGACATCAATATGTTTTGATGAATCCAAAAGTTGAAGTGGCTGTTTTGGAAGCTGCACGTGGAGGTATTGTCAAACGCGGTTTATTACCAAATTATGCTACAGTTGCAACGATTACCAATATTTCCTATGATCATATCGGACAAAATGGTATAAATACACTCGATGATTTAGCTCATGCTAAAGGTGTTGTATATGATGCGCTTGCTGAAGATGGAATTGCTGTCATTAATCTTGATGATCCATATATTACTAAACTTAATATTACTAATCGTAAAGCATATTTATCAACTAAATTGGATGCAACCAGTATTTGTACTTATTTGACTGCTGACAACTATGTTGTCTATTTGGAACATGGTGCTGTTGTACTGCAAACTCTTCATGAAAAACTTGTTCTTAATAAAATCGATGAAATACCACTAACCGTATATGGTCTGGCTAGTTATAATTATGAAAATGTTTTACATGCAGTAGCACTCAGCTATGCCGTAGGTGTGACACCAGAACAAATTAGTTTTGGCTTGAAAAAATTTGGTGCAGATGATAAATCCAATTTTGGACGCTGGAATTATTATAAGTCACAAGAACATGGGCATTTGGTCGTAGATATTGCCCATAACCCAGCTGGTCTAGATAATATCTTGCGTTTAGCAAGTGGCTTTAAAGCATTAAAGTGCGTTAATGGTAAACTTGGTTTGATGTATGGAAACACTGCGGATAGACGAGACACGATTCCAGAAATTGTGCGAATAATTCTCGCCTATCAGGTTGATGAAGTGATAATCAAAGAATTTCAAGAGTCGTTACGTGGTAGCCAGCTTGGTGAAATGCCACAGGTATTTTATGATGAGTTGATTAAACAGGGTTATCCAGCAGAACAGATAAAAGTTATTCCTAATGAATTGGAAGCAACACATTATATTTGGGAAACAGCTCAACATGATGATATGTATTTATTGTGTAGCCATGAATTAATTACGGATGTTTCTAAATTTCTGCGAGAAAAAATTGCAGTAGAGCGGAAAAATGCAAAGTTGGGGTTAGAGGTATAAAATGAGTTACAAGGCTGTAATATTTGATTTAGATGGTACTTTATTAAATACAATTGGTGATATCGCTAATCCTGTGAATATTGTTTTGGCACGCTATGGTTATCCCGTACATAGTTTGGATGATTACCGCTATTTTATTGGTGATGGTATTGGTCAATTGGTATATCGAGCATTGCCACCAGAGGTCGCAGAGAGTAATAAATATCCAACAATTCTGGCTGATGTTTGGACTGAGTATCAATTAAATTTGAATAAATCAACAGTTCCATATAATGGTATTACAGAATTGCTTGATGGGCTAACGGCAAAAGGAATTGCATTAAACATTCTGTCGAATAAGTCTCATGAATTTATGGATGAAGTTGTTCAGCGGTTTTTTGCCAAATGGGATTTTGAATTGGTTTTTGGTGCGCGTAAAGGATTACCTCTAAAACCAAGTCCGCATTCAATTTTTGAAATGATGGACTTATTGCAACTTGAACCAGAAAATTTTGTATATGTTGGTGATAGCGATGTGGATATGCTGACAGCCAATTCTGCTGGGGTATTTGCAGTGGGTGCGGCGTGGGGATTCAGGGGTAAAGAAGAATTACTTGCTCATGGTGCAGATTTAGTCATTGACCATCCTGAGCAGTTATTAGGTTTATTTAATTAATAAAGAAAAGAAAAAATGAAGTTTATTATATCAAGGGCTCGATTTGTTGCCTTATTAATGGCAATGGTGTGGATTGTGGTTTGTTCTTATTTAATTTATCCAATTATTCCATTAGCTAGTTGGCGTAAATATTTTCATCGCACATGGACATATGTTGCATTATGGGCAGTTGGTGCTCGTATGGAAATTAAAGGTACAATCGGTAAAGATTATATCCAACCTAATACTATGTTTGTTCAGAACCACGTTTCATGGCTTGATACCATAGTTATGTCTAGATTGTACTGTACTAATTATGTTGGTAAGGTTGAGATGCTGAAATGGAAACTATTGAAAAATATCATTATCTCTGGTGGTACTGTATTTATCGATCGTAAGAACAAGCGCGAATTAGTTATGGCAAATAAGAAAATAGCAGCAGTGTTACAAGATGGCTGGGCAATGGGATTATTCCCTGAAGGTACGACTAGTGATGGTAGTAGCGTATTACCGTTTCATGCTTCTATTTTTGAGGCGGCCATTCTAGCTAAAAGTAGAATTGTCCCTGTGGTGGTTCGTTATCGCAATTTATCTGGTGGCTTATGTAAGGAAGTTACGTTCTCCAAAAAACGTTGGATGGAGTCGGTGTGGAATACATTGCATCTGAATGGGTTTGTCATTAAGGTTGATATTCTGGAGCCTGTATATGCCGCTGATTTTGAAAATCGCGAAGCAATTTCAAATTACATGTATGAAAAAATATCGCAAGTCTACCATAGCGATCTATAACCTAAGGAGTATTAAATGAATAAAAATGATATCTTAAATGCATATCAATCACGGCATGCATGCAAAGAATTTGATGCTAATAATAAAATATCTGCTGATGACTGGAGTTTTTTGTTAGATACAATTCGTTTATCGCCATCATCATTTGGTCTACAACCATATGAGGTGTTAGTCATCGAGAATCAAGATGTATTAAATGAACTGCGTCCTTATGTGTGGGGAGGTCAAAAACAGTTGCCAACAGCAAGTAAAACAGTTTTATTTGTGACTAAACGTGACGTTACAGTTGATGATGAGTATTTTTCACATATTGTACGAGATATTCAAGATACTCCATCAGAGTTATTAGCTATGCGAAAAGACTTGGTTAACAATCACCAATTACAACAGATTAAAATTGGGGAAGATATTCGTTATTTAGATGATTGGGCGGCTAAACAAGCGTATATTGCTTTAGGTAATGTAATGACAGCTGCAGCTATGATTGGTATTGATTCATGTCCAATCGAGGGATTTGTGCGTGATGAAGTCGAAAAAGTATTACATAAAAATAACATTATCGATTTTTCTAAGTATCAATTAGCAGTATTTTGTTGTTTTGGTTATCGATTGACAGACCCTGCGCGTGCTAAAACACGTAAACCACTTACGGAGTTAGTTAGGAATATTTAACTAATATAAATTAACTAGCGTTGATTACATATGTTGATCATCGCTAGTATCATCTTGGTCGCCTATTGTTGGGGTAACGGATACTGAACTTTCAAATACTATTCCATAGTAACTAGCAGTCAGATCGTCGATAGTATTTAAGTAATTTGCCGATTGCATACTGACATCTGTACCATTGTTGTTGATATCACTGTATTCTTCTGCCTGATAATATTGAAATATTACCACACCAAGCACAATCATCCATAATATAAGAATGATTGAGGCAAGCATTTGCTGGCTGAGTACTGAATGTAATATTTTGCGCATTAATTTAACCATATGAAAGATAGCAACAGATGTGGCATTATATCATGGTCTTTTTAATAAAGTCCATTTTAAATGACAAAATATCCAAAATTCATCTTATTGATGTTGTGTAATGCAACACTTATTTTCTGCAAAATTTAAATTCTAGTGATTCCACTTTGCGGTTAATTTTATGCTCAACGAGGGTTACTTCTACGTCGGATTTAAGATTTATCTCGTTTAACGCAACCAATAAAACTTTGCGTTTAAAGTTGCTATATATTTCGTAGGTTCCATATTCAATTCCTAATAACTCTTTGATGTCTGCTAGTTTGAATTTTATTCTTTCAGTTTCTTTGTCAAAGTTGGTAATAATCATGTCATAAATTAGGCTGGAATAACTGGAGGTAAAGCTAGCGGAATATTTCCAGCGTCCACCAATGTATTGTTGTTTGATGTAAAGAATGAATGGAATCAGGCGGTAACTAAGTTCAATTAAAACTTGTTTTGTATTACGATCAAAAGAATATGCTGATATGAATGTTGTAGCTTCAAGATATTCAATTTCATGATTGTTGTTTAATCGTTTGGTGGTTAATGTCCGATTACAGAAATCTTCTAATAATTCAATCAACTTCTCTTTACTTATATTGGGAATAAATCTGGTCATCAATGCAAAATTACTGATAATAAGTTTATTTTGTTGGTTGGCAAAATTGGTGGCAACGTCAGTAGACTTAACGTGTTTCATAATAAATGCCATCAGAGTAATATGAGCTGGTGTTGGTAAATATTTATAACTTGAGGTGGTTATTCCGTCTGGGTGCGTTACTATTCTAGTTGCTGCTAACATTGCTTATCCGTAGTGAAAAAAAGTTACGTTTTGTGGGTACTTACTGTATAATGTAGGTATCGGATACCTATTGTTTTAAGTAAGTATCCGTAAGCATTATGCAGATAAAAATAGACTATCTCGTACTGTATTTTTAATTTTATGGTAAGTATTATATCATAACTTACAGAATCACGATGTCTGCATATAACTGCATGATTTAATTGGGTAATAGTGTGGGATGAGTATAGTTGGTATTTGATAAATTATTTGAGTATTTGATACTGCACATTAATTTGGCAGTAGGAGTAGAGTGAGATGTTAAAAGAAAAGTTGTTGCAATTATACAGTTTTATGGTTGCTTCACGCGAGTCAGATATAGTTGAAGCAGAATTAGTCAATAGTGGTGAAGCAAATTTCTTAGCTTCAAGTAAAGGTCACGAGGGCAGTGTTGTAATTTCTCCATTTTTACAGCCTTCCGATTGGTTGCATTGTCACTATCGTGATAAGTCACTGATGCTAGCACGCGGTATTACAAATGAAATGTTTTTTTATAGTGCTTTAGCTAAAGCGGAATCTCATTCTGCAGGGCGCCAAATGGTATCACATATGAGTGCGCCAGAAGTAAATGTAATGAGTATGGTAGGACCTGTAGGTAATAATGCATTACAAGCTGCAGGTGTTGCAATGGCAATTAAAGATGCCAGTGATAATCCATTTGTGTACTGTTCAGTTGGTGATGGAACTTCTCAGCAAGGAGAGGTTTTGGAAGCAATTGCAGAAGCAAAACGTAGCCAGCTACCAGTGTTATTTTTTATTCATAATAATGGATTGGCAATTTCAACACGCACGATAGGTAAAACTTTCTTCTCAATGCCTGATGGAGCAATGCCGCGCAGTTTCTATAATATTCCAATTACTCATATCGATGGTACTAACCCGTTGGCAGAGTTAGACAAAGTTGGTAATGTAGTAAATAACTTGCGTCAATACAAATCGCCACAAATTATTATCATGAATGTTGATCGGATGGACAATCATTCTAACGCAGATGATCAAAAATTATATCGTAGTGATAATGAAATCCAAACCAGTCTTTCAGTAGATCCATTAGTAAATAGCTATAATTTCTTATTACAAGCAGGTGTTAGCGCTGCAGAGATTGATTTAGTTCGCGATGAAACTATTGCTGCGGTTCGCAGTGCGGTAGATCGTGCGCGTCATGGAACTAATCCATTGGTAACTAAAGTTGCTGAAGTTGCATTACCAAAAGAAGTACAAGCTACTTCACCTGAATATCGTGGTGATTTTAATAATGAGCAACGCTTGACGATGCTTGAAGCGATGCGTAAGGTCTTTAATCAACAGTTAGCAGCCAATCCAGAAGTAGTAATTTTGGGTGAAGATATTGAAGATGGTAAGGGTGATGTTTTTGGCGTTACTCGTGGATTATCTACTCGTTTTCCTGGTCGCGTGATCAATAGCGCATTGAGTGAGTCGACGATTGTTGGTTTATCAGTTGGTATGTCATTAGCAGGTAAACGCCCAGTAGCATTTATTCAATTTGCGGATTTTTTGCCATGTGCGTATAATCAAATTTTCTCAGAATTGGCAACTATGTATTGGCGGACTAACGGGGGTTGGCAATCACCAGTAATCGTGTTTGCTGCTTGTGGTGCATATCGTCCAGGCTTGGGTCCATTCCATTCACAAACTAATGAAGGAACGTTTGCACATATTCCAGGTTTAGATGTTTATATGCCATCCAACGCCGCTGATGCAGTTGGTATGATTAACGCTGCTTTCAAATCAGGTCGTCCAAGTTTATTTTTATATCCCAAAAAATTATTAAATAATGGTAGTATTGAAGATACCACATCACCAGATGTTGATAATCAATTAGTTCCAGTAGGAAAAGCACGTATAGTACAAGGTGGTGATGATATAACATTAGTAGGCTGGGGTAATACTGTCAGCTTATGCGCTCAGGCTGCAGAAGCGCTATCTAGTATCGGTGTTTCAGCTGATGTGATCGATTTGCGGACTCTTAAACCATATGATAAGGCAACAATTTTAGCTAGTTGTGAGAGAACACGTAATTTAATTGTAGTACATGAAGATAATTATACCTGTGGTCTAGGTGGTGATATTTTAGCAACAGTAGCTGAATATAGTGAATATCCAGTTAAAATGCGCCGAATTACTCGTCCAGATACCTATACACCATGTAATTTTGCAAACCAACTGGAATTATTACCATCATTTGAAAAGGTATTAACTGCCGCAGCTGAGGTTTTAGATCTAAATTTGGCTTGGGAAGAAGATGATAATAAAGATCCAAATCTATATACGGTAGATGTAATTGGTGCTAGTCCATCAGATGAAACCGTTTTAGTTAATATTATCCATGTCAGAGTTGGTGATCAAGTTAAACCTGGTGATGTATTAGTAGACATTGAAGCGAGTAAGTCAGCTGGTGAGATTCTGTCGCCATGCCGTGGTGTGATTGAAGAAATTTGCGTTGAATTAGATGAAAAAGCTGAGGTTGGCAAACCATTAGTGAGAATTCGCTTGCCTGAAGGTGTATCTAAAGTTGCGCAAATGAAAACCCGTAAACCTATTCTGGGACGCAAAGCAGTTGTAAATAGCGACGATAATTTGATTGGTCAACCTGTTGTGGCTTGTAATGGTCGCGTCGGAATTAGTCGTCCACAATTTAGGGGTGGTTCATTAATTATAAAGAATGAAGAAATTTTACTCAATTTCCCTGAGTTCACTAATGAGGATATTATTCAACGTACAGGTATTGAACAACGTCATTGGTTGGCTAAAGGTGAAAGCATTATTGACCTAGCAGCTGAAGCGGCACAGGAAGCTCTCATGAAACAAGATTTGCGTCTACAAGATATTGACCTTGTGATTTGTGCAACATGCAGTCCTGAGATTATGCAATCGCCATCAGTATCTTGCTTGGTTCTTGAACGTCTTGTACGTGTATACGGTGCTGCGGCTATGCCTGCCTATGATCTTAATGCGGCATGTAGTGGATACTTATATGCATTGCAATCTGCTCAAGACTTCTTACGTACCCGTCCGAATGCGCGCGTAATGTTGGTTACTGCTGAATCTTTATCTAGCCGTATTCGTCCTGATGATTTTGAAACGGCATTCTTATTTGCTGATGCAGCAACAGTAACTATTGTATCGGGTGAAAACTATTTGCATGAATGTGAAGCCGAGTTGCGTCAAGTATATATCGGTTCTGATGTTGAGGATGGTTCAATTCTGAATATCCCGGTGGACATTAATGCAGGTATCACGATGAAAGGGAAGAAACTATTCCCAATCGCAGTGAAAACAATGGCAATGGCAATCCATCGATGCTGTCAAGAAGCGAATTTTGATGTTACGCAAATTAATCTCGCGGTACCTCATCAGGCTAATCAACGGATTTTAAGTGCAATTGAGAGTCGTTTGAAATTGCCTAAGGGTATTATGTTTAGTAATATTGCTAAGTATGGTAATACTTCATCATGTACAATTCCAATTGCGTTACATGAAGCATTAGCTGAAGATAAACATCAATTAAATATTGCTCTATGTGCATTCGGTGCTGGTTTCACAGCAGGTGCTGCATTATTGACATTATTGTAAATTGATTTTAAATTAGCAAACCCCTCATTGATGTGAGGGGTTTTTTTATGGAGCTTTAGTGATGTTAATTATAGTTTTTCAATTAATGCAACTAATAACTTCCATGATTTAGCAACGGACTCAATATTAACTTTTTCATTTGGTGAATGTGGAAAACAAATAGTTGCACCAATTGAGATTGCATCTAATGTTGGGAATTTATCCATAATTAACCCGCACTCCAGGCCACCGTGTGTTGCTCCCACAATTATTTCCTCATTAAATAACTCACGATAGGTTTGACAAACTACAGCTAGTGCAGGACTATCAGTATTCGGTTGCCATCCTGGGTAACTATCTGCGTGTTCTACTGTTGCACCTATTTGTTTGAAGGCTGTAGCAACTATATTTGCCATTTTAGTTTTTGCACTATTAATTGCACTACGTTGAAGAGTTATTACTTCTAAACGATCAGGGTGCGTACTTACTACACCGATATTACTTGATGTTTCAGCTATACCCAAAGTATTATTGACGTGCCAAGCACCATTAAAAACACTAACTAATGCGAACAGAAATTTAGCGCTTTGTTGAGGTTCGATAACTTTAGCACTAAATGCGTGATCTTGAACTAATAATTTCAGATTTGGATCTGAAAGTGCAAATTCACGACCTAATTCTAATCCATAATTGGTAATAAATTCTTTAATTGATGCTATCTTATCATTAGCTACATTAACCACTGCTTCACAGTAACCTGGGATGACATTACGTAATTTGCCACCACTGATTAATGCTAAATCAAATTCGGCAATAGTGTTTAATTGCAGTAATAAACTCGCCATTTCTTTGATAGCATTAGCTCTACCCAGAGTTATATCGCAACCTGAATGACCACTAAATAATCCTGTTAGGACAATTTTTAATGATGTGGTATCGGCTTTAGCATCTATGTAATTGATTGGGTAAGTTATGTTAGTATTTATACCACCTGCACAACCAATACATACCTCTTCATCATTTTCTGAATCAAGATTTAGTAATACTTCACCAGATATTTCATTACCGATAAGACCAAATGCTCCAGTCATTCCAGCCTCTTCATCAACGGTAACTAATAATTCGATATCATTATGTTTAATATTATTAGATGCCAATACTGCCAGTCCCATGGCAACCCCCATACCATTATCTGCACCAAGAGTGGTTTGATTTGCGGTTACCCATTCACCATCTATATAGGCATCAATCGGATCGGTTAGGAAATTATGCTGTGAATCTGGTGTTTTTGAGGCAACCATATCCATATGCGCTTGTAATACAATTTTCTTCCGTGGTTCTGTGGTATCTGTTGCTTCTTTACGAATCGTTACATTCCCAATTGGGCTAACAGAACACGTTAATCCTAGGCTTCTGGCTGTTGCTATCAAATACTCACGTACTTTTTCTTCATGTTTAGATGGACGTGGAATTTGTGTTAGTTGTTTGAAATAACTCCAAACTACTTGTGGTTCTAATTTTTCAATATTGCGATCCATAATATTCTCACTAAAAATAGATTCAGATTATATTATACCAGAATTAAATTAGGCTCGATTCTTGCATTAGATATAATTACCAATTACAGTAGTTAAGATGTGGTTTTTTATAACAAAATACTTAAAAAACTGGGCTAAATAGGTAGTTTTTTGGTGGAGATTGAGATAAGTGATTATAATAGAGGGTGAAAAGATTAATCAAGGAAACTTTAGCTATGAAATTAAAAATTTTAGCCACAACTATTTTAGCTACGATGTTTAGTGCTTCGTCATTTGCTGCAATGGTAAATAAATCTACGATTGTGGTTGATGGTATCCAAGTTGGTAAAATGGATGGTGATAATTTGCCCGAGCAATTTTCATTAATGTTCAATTTTCATAATACAGGAAATGAAATTAAAGTGTGGCAGTTAGGTTTTTATATGCCACGCTCATTCGATAGCCTAGCGTTACAACGTATCAATCCTGAACAGACAATGCAAATTTGTGATGCTGCTGGTGGTGATTGTGTTGCATTAAAGTATGTTCGCGCAGATAATGTCAATAATGTTGATAAAGCGCAAGGCTATTTTACGCTGTTAGCGCCAGTTAGTCAATTTAGTTTAAAGCCCAAGACTAATTATTACATTAAAATAGCTCATAATAATCAATGGAGTAGTGGTAATGTTAGTAGTTTACCGCAAAGCTTATTTTTAACGATCAACGATGAAAATTCAGATGGTGTTCCCAAAATATATACTATCCATACCGAACTATCACAGTATCAAATTTTAAATTATGACCAAAACTTAATTGATCGCCAAATTCAGGATAATATCCAAGCTAAATGGCTAGCTAGTCAACCAAAAAATATTCCACAAGTCGGTATAATTCCTAGTCCTGTGCGCATAATCAGTGGTGTGGATGGTGACTTTACTTTACCAGCTAAAACGATAACTATTCATAATCAATTGAATTCGGACAATGCAATTGTTAATTTATGGGCTCCGATAATCAAGCAGGATTGGAAATTAACTAAAAAAGTTGTAATTGATAATGATACGAATGCTAGCAATGGTATTTTAATCCAAAGTATTTCAGATCCAAAGGCAATTCAAAATAATCCAGAAGGATATCGTTTGACTATTGCCAATGACAATATTACAATTGAGGCATTAACTGCAACTGGTGTTTATTATGCCTTCCAAACTTTGCGCCAGATTAGTGCGCAATCTGCAAACAATACCTTGCCATCATTGGTGATTACCGATTATCCGCGGTTTAAGTATCGTGGGGTGTTATTGGATGTTGCCCGTCATTATTTTACAGTTAATGAAATTAAAACGCTAATTGATGTAATGGCAAATCAAAAGTTGAATACATTACATATCCATTTTTCCGATGATGAAGCATTCCGTTTAGCATTACCAAGTTATCCAGAATTGACAGCTACGGCATCTAATCGTGGCTTAGGGCAGTCAATTGGTCCTGCAATGTTATTACAAAATAATCTTGATGCAACCAACCTTAGACAACCAGAATACCCTGTTGCTAATAGCGTTTATGGTGGTAGTTATTCTGCTATCGACATACAATCTATTATTAGTTATGCTAATGCTAATCAAATCACGATTATCCCTGAAATAGATATTCCAGGTCATGCACGTGCACTAATTAAAGCATTACCACACGCTATGATTGATACGAATGATTCATCACAATATTTATCAGTGCAGGGCTATCGTGATGATGTGTTACCTGTCTGTACATATGGTAATGATATCTCTGTAGGTAATTCGTTTACGACTACCATTAATACAATTGTCAATGATATTGCAAAAATATTTAATCAACAAACAACGTTATATGCCGTTAGTAATGAAGTTAGTTTAGGTGCAGATGAAGTTAGTAATAATGCATGGACGAATGATACTAGTTGCCGTAATGAATGGTCAAAACTATCTGCATTAGATAAGTCGCAATTATTTATCCAAAAACTAGCGCAAAATAATAATTCTCTAATGTTATCTGGTTGGCAGCAAATGGTACAAAGTGATGGAGTTGCATTGGGTAAATATGCGTTACCAACAAGTCAAGTTGGACATGTTTGGGTTTGGAATCCTACTCGTGAGGGTGTTAAACAGGCTGCAAATTTGGCAAATAGTAATTATCCTACTATCTTAGCCTATGCTGATAAGTCATATTTTGATTTGGCATACTCACCATCGATAACAGAGCCAGGCTTTACGTGGGCGGGACAATTTATGGATACTGCAAATGTATTAAGCTTAGCTAAGGCAGCGGATACGACTATTAGCCAAAGCGCTAATTCACAAAATATCTTAGGGCTTGAAGGAGCATTGTGGTCAGAAAATTTACCAAGTTTTGATCACATGATGTATATGGCACTACCTAAGATGCCTGCATTAGCTGAGGCTAGTTGGTCGCCAAGCTACAATGTAACCCGCAATGGTAAAACAAATTGGCAAAGTTTGGCTAACCGTTTAGGTTGTGGCAAAAATGGTTATCTGTCATATCTAAATAAACTATATGGAGTTAACTATCGTGGCTATCCAGATGGAATAGCTAAAGAAGTTCCTGAGGATTTCTGCTCTGTAAATCCAGAAGGAATTTTGAATAACCAATAAAATAAAAGTTCACCAGATGGTGAACTTTTATTTTATTTAATTGGTTCTACGCTATGATTTTTGGCATAATATAAACCGATAGTACAAACTATAATGATTGCTGTAATGTAGGCTACTGGTGTAATAAAGACACCAGAACCTGCCTTGATAGCACTAGTAATAATTATTGGAGCAACACCACCAAAAATAGTAAATCCAAGGTTGTAACACATTGCTACTCCTGTTAAACGTACTTTGGCTGGGAATAAATATGTCAACAGCATTGGGATTGTCATTGCGGCAGCACCCTCCAAAATCGCTAGTAGACTAGTGCCAATTAATGGATAAGCATTGATAATTAGCCAATAACTCATTGGAGTGATACAAATGCTAATAATTAATAGCGTAGTTAAGATTTTAGCTAATGAGATATGATTAGCAGCCTTGCCTGTCATGTAAATTGTGATAACATTGAATAGCATAGCAATTGGCATAATATGGCTAACTACTTTATTATCGACATGTAAAATTTGATGCAAATATGTCGGCATGAAAATAATTGCCGCAACGACTAATCCCGACATAATTGCGGTAGTAGCAATTCCAGCAATCATCTGTGGAAAATGATTTTTAAATAAATAGGCTAATGGGAAATTAGGTTTATCCTCAATCCGTTTAAATGCTGCCGTTTCATGCAAGCTTTGGCGAATTTTATAACTAATCAAGCAAAGAGCACCACCAAAGATGAATGGAATACGCCACCCGTAGGCACCTAACTCTTCAGTAGTGAAAATTAAATTAAGAATACCCCAGTCCTCACTTTTTATGGCTGAATAAGCAATTCAAGTTGAGTAAATCGTTCTTTAACAAGTTGGTAATTAAAAAATAA
>RXKA01000168.1 GCA_003962985.1 Pseudomonadota bacterium
GCTTTATTTTTTAATTACCAACTTGTTAAAGAACGATTTACTCAACTTGAATTGCTTATTCAGCCATAAAAAGTGAGGACTGGGGTATATATGATAGATTATTTATTGCATAAGCGGTATATCGCGAACGCATTAATTCTTCAGGAGTAGCTGCAACCCTTAATCCTTGATGAATTTGCACACAGCAATCATCAAAAAGTTTACCACTACCACAATAACATAGTTTAGACTTAGCCATCACTGATTACCATCCAAATTTGGTACGTCTGGAGTCGTTGTTAATTGTAAATTTTTTGCATAGCGAACCAAAAGATTAATCACTTCATAGTAATGCTTAACAGTAACTTCGCGATGAATTTGTGCCTGCTGGTTGGCAGCAACTTGCCCCACATTGAATGATGATTCACTTAAATCACCAATTGTCATTAAGGAAGGCTTATTGCTGGTGATGCACTTAGTGATAGCACTATCATTACCATTATTTTTCTGCTTGCACGCCAAATTTAAGGTTGCTGATTTAAGCGACAAAATAACACTACTATCCGCAATAGCATCACTTAGATCTGGATTGGTATTAACAGGTCCATGAATAACTTGCTGTAAAATATCACGCGCCATATCACTAGGATCAGCAAAGACAACATTAATTCCCCACAAGCAACCAATTAAAAATATTCTCTTCATTACTAATTTCAATTTAACTTTAACTCCATAATTACTACATCTACCCAACGCTCAAATTTATAACCAACATTGCTCATTATGCCACATAAGTGAAAACCACATTTTTTATGTAAATTAATAGATCCTGCATTACCACTATCGCCAATTACAGCTACCATTTGTTGAAACCCTAATTGCTGGCATCTACTAATTAACTCTCGTAATAATTGCTGACCAACTCCCAACCCACAACACTCATTAGCAACATAAATGGAATCCTCAACCGTAAAACGAAATCCGCTCCTATCCCGTAATATATTAACGTAAGCAAAGCCAACCACCTGTTCGTTTAACTCCGCCACTAAATAAGGGTAGTTACGCTTAATAATAGTACCTAATCTTGCACTCATTTCATCTAATGATGGCGCTTCCTCTTCAAAAGTACCTAATCCATGCATCACGTGATAGCTATAAATTTGATGAATGGTAGTAATATCACTATTTTGTACTTCACGAATTTTTACCTGTGTTAAACCCAATGAACAATCTCCAATAATACTAATCATTTCTAATGACTATGATATAATAATCCATAGATTATTTATATTTACAATTAACCCTTATTATATTACAAATAACGAAGACATGGAGCAATTATGAAAAAACTTAAATTTATTCTTCTTGGGTTAGCTGGATTATCGCTATTTGCATGTAATTCTGGCGGCGGTACTACTCCTAGCAATGACGTACAAAACATTAGTGGAGCAAGTCCGTCTGGTAGTTCAAGCACTTATAACATAGTAGGTCTTGCCACTAACTGTCGAGTTACACCAAGTAATTGTCAAGTATCACTAACAATCTCAACTACTGGAACTTACGCGAATAATAATATTGTTGGTTATCAAATAGGGGCACAATCACCACAATCAACTACATGCGTTACTAGTCTACAAACTAAGACATGTGATTTTACTATTTATGGTAATGTAACAACTGGAACTAGCACGTTTATAACCCTTGGTGGCGCTCCTACATCGGCGAATTTCATTATTGGTGGTGGATTATAACAATAAGCGGATTTAATCCGCTTTTTTAATAACCATTCAATCCACATATCCCTCTATAACTATTTAACACAATCAGATTATGCGCACTAAAAACATCTTACTCCTAATTTTATTACCAATCTTTACCCAAGTATATGCAGGTACTAATGATATTTCGATAACCAATATTAAATTAGGGCCACTTACCTCAGACCCTAAAGATAAATTTTCAGTTACGATGAATATTACCAATAACGTATCCACTATTAACGAATGGAAACTAGGTTTTTATATGCCGCGTACATTTCGAGTAACCAGTACCTCTAATACGCAATTAAAGATGGAAATTTGTACGATACAGCACCATCCCAAATGTAGCACACTTAATTACCTAAAAAATTCATTTATCGAATCTGATTTAAGTACCGTATTCACAACCATTCTAGCACCAAGTACATCATTTCCACTGCAGAAACACCATACATATCAAATTAGGCTGATTCATAACACGGCTCGGGGTGCCCTCAACCATTCAGCATTCCCACAAAGTTTTTTTGTGATAAATGGCGAAAAAATAATCAATATCCATACAAAACCGGCAGATTATACGGTAGTTGGTAAATATACCTCACAAGAGATAACCCAAAATGTTCAAAAACATATTAATGACGAATGGCTTAATTCAAACTTAACCACCACCCCTTTAAATGTAATTCCTGCACCACAGCAGGTGATTATTAATGAATCTGGTAGTTTTGATATTCGTGATAACCTGATTATTCATAATAATAGCAAAATATCTCCAGAAACATTAGCATTCTGGCAACTAAATTTAGCAACAGATCTAGATAGTCAGATTATAATTGATAGCAAATCAAAAGCGACAGGAATCACTCTTGAACAGCTAAACACTAAAGACATGCCAAACCCTGAGAGCTATAAAATCATAATTAAAAAACAGCAATTAATTGTTCAGGCTAGTAATGATGCAGGGTTTTTCTATGCCTTACAAACTTTGCGCCAACTATGGCAAGAAAATCCGTTCCTGCCACTTGCGACAATCATAGATACACCACGCTTCCAATATCGCGGAGTAATGCTTGATGTTGCGCGCCATTACTTTACACCAAATGAAATTAAACATCTCATTGATATTATGGCTGCGACGAAATTAAATACGCTACATCTTCATCTTTCAGATAATGAAGCGTTCCGTTTACAACTGACGAATTATCCTGAATTAACTACCATTGGTGCGTCACGTGGACTCGGAGAAAAAATTGGTCCAATGGCAATGATACAACACAATCTAAGTAAGGCAGCATATAATCTTCCACCAACGGTAAATTACTCAGGAAGTTATTCAACAGAAGAGATAAAATCACTGATACATTATGCCAATACACGGCAAATCACTATAATTCCAGAACTAGATATTCCAGGACACTCACGCGCACTAATGAAAGCACTCCCACACATATTTTATGAATCACAAGATATTAGCGAGTATTCTGGATTTGGTGATAATAGTATCCCAGTGTGTGCTTACAATGATGATAGCGAATTTGGACGTAAATTCACTACTACTCTTAATGATATAATTGAACAAACTGCGAATCTCTTTAGTGAGCAAACTACTGTATACGCTATTAATAACGAAATAAATATCGGTGGTGATGAAGTATCCGCTCATACGTGGGATAAATCTCCATTGTGTGAAAGTAAAGATCAGTGGCGTAACCTAACCTCGTCACAAAAAGAACATTATTTTCTTGGACAATTAGCTAAAACAATGGCACAAAAAGATATTCATTTCTCAGGTTGGCATGAATCGATTATTGATGATGACGATAATTTATTGGATGGCAATAGCATTCTACCGATTAATGTTGGACATGTCTATGCATGGGGTGAATATAAAAAGACTAAGCCAAAAGCATTAACTTTGATTAACAATCGCTACCCTACGGTTCTATCCTATGCGGATGGACTATATTTTGATATGACATATACTCAACAATTAGATGAACCAGGGTTTTACTGGGCTACTCAATATGGTGATACTTATGCTGCCCTAAATAGCGCTATTCAAGCAAGTGAAACCCAAGAATCTGCTACCAATGCAAAATATATTTTGGGACTTGAAGCTGGAATTTGGACTGATGTAATTCCCGATTATTATCAATTACAATATATGGCATTACCAAAATTAGCGGGCTTGGCAGAAGCCGCATGGGCTAATTCTGAATTAACGACAGAAAGTGGCATACCAAATTGGCATTCACTAGCAGTACGCCTTGGTTGTGGTAAAGATGGTTTTCTTGCCTATTTAGACCGTAACTACAAGATAAATTATCGTGGCAAACCAAATGGTATAAGCAAGGAAGCACCGCTTAATTGTAGTTTTAAATAGGCTAATTCTATAGTTAATATTTAATGAATAAATTAATTTTGTCTGACGTTAATATTGTGAATAACAGCATGTTATAAGAATAAATAGTACTCAATAATACTTTAAACTATAATGGCGACAGGTAGTTGTTTTAACAAAACATCAACTAGCGTAACCAGACTAGCGAAGTGAATTATTAATAAAAAATCCGCAGATATTACTCTGCGGATTCTTAGCTATTGAAAATTATTTCAATTTGATTTCTACATCAACGCCTGCTGGAAGGTCTAACTTCATCAAAGCATCAATAGTTTTGTCTGAAGGTTCAACAATTTCCATAACACGTAAATGTGTACGAACTTCTACTTGATCACGTGAAGTTTTATTCACGTGTGGAGAACGTAACAAATCAAAACGCTCTTTTTTAGTTGGCAAAGGAATTGGACCTTTAACCATTGCACCAGTACGTTTAGCTGTTTCAACGATCTCTTCAGCAGAACGATCAATCAAAGTGTGATCATAAGCTTTAAGGCGAATACGGATATTTTGTCTTTGTTGAGTCATTATCTATCCTTCCTATTACGCCAAAATTTTAGAAACTACACCAGCACCAACTGTACGACCACCTTCGCGAATCGCGAAACGTAAGCCTTCTTCCATCGCAATTGGAGC
>RXKA01000175.1 GCA_003962985.1 Pseudomonadota bacterium
CCCCGGTATTGGTAAATCAACGCTATTATTGCAAACATTAGCTCAAATTGCTCAAACTAGCAAGGTATTGTATATAACTGGTGAGGAATCGGTTCAACAAGTTGCATTACGCGCCAAAAGATTAGATATCGCTAGTCACCCTAACTTACGTCTGATGTCTGAGATTCGTATGGAGACGATCGTACCACAGATTGATAAAGAGCACCCCGATGTAGTGGTGATTGATTCAATTCAAACCGCCTATTCTGAGCTTCTACAATCTGCACCAGGTTCGGTAGCTCAGGTACGTGAATGTTCGAGTATTTTAACTCGTATTGCTAAAGGACGGCAAATTATTGTTATTTTAGTTGGACATGTAACTAAAGACGGTGCTATTGCAGGACCACGGGTATTGGAACATATTGTTGATACAGTTTTATACTTTGAAGGTGAACAACATTCAAATTTTCGCATGTTACGCTCGGTAAAAAATCGCTTTGGCGCGGTGAATGAATTAGGTATTTTCGCTATGACTGACAAGGGATTGCGCGAGGTCAATAACCCGTCGGCATTATTTTTATCCTCCTATCGTGCCAATACATCGGGAAGCTGTATTTTAATCAGTGAAGAGGGAACTCGTCCTTTATTGGTTGAGGTACAAGCATTAGTTGATCAATCACATATTATGCCCGCAAAACGTCTAGCCGTTGGTATGGATGGTTACCGACTGTCATTGCTAATTGCAATCATGCAACGCCATTTAGATATTCAACTCTTTGATCAAGATATTTTTCTTAATATAGTTGGTGGAATTAAGGTCGCTGAACCAGCCTTGGATTTGGCAGTAGTATTGGCGATAATCTCGTCATTTAAAAATAAACCATTACCAGATAAATTGGCAGTGTGTGGTGAGATTGGCCTATCTGGAGAAATTAGAACTATTCAAAAAGGTCAGGATCGTATTCGTGAAGCAGCAAAATTGGGTTTTAGTAAAATTATTGTACCGAAAGCTAATTTGCCACGGGAGAAAATCGATAATGTCGAAATTATTGCTTATGACAAATTAGAGGATGTGATTTACTATTGCTTTAGTAACTGATAAGCATTGAATAGCCCAAACTATAACTAGTTGGGCTAGTTTCTGATGATGATTTATTAAGTATGTAGCACTATGGAATCTGTTTCAATTCCTATTACTGCATTTATACAGTGGATATTGTCTAAAGATAATGTTATGATCGGAATGAATATAGTTAACATGTAAGCGAATTACATATTAAACAATACTAATATAACTATATATCAGTGTGTTATTGTATTAAAAGTAGGTGATTTTAAACTATGTTAACTATACACTAAGCCTAGTACTACAAGTATATTGATAGCTACAATCAGAGTATCTACAATTGTGTAGCGTTGAATTTCTGTATGATAGGTACGGTTTTGATTGATGCCACGCGCATACATACTAATTGTTAAAGTGTTGGCATAGCGCGCAGCACTAACCAAAAGTGGCAACATGATTTTCGGTGAATAACATTTTTTTCCAAATCTCATTTGATATGCCAATTGAATTTTATAAAACTCATGTCCTAAATACTCAAAAGCATTGAAAACAGCAAGTAGGGCAAATCCAATTTTGACACTAATAAATCTGCGTTGCAATAGATTAAGAATAAACTTTTCTTTTGGTAAATGAAGAGTGTAACTATATGAAATTAATGCCAGACTAAATAAGCGTAATGAGAATTTTAGATGTGAATTAACCGACGAAGTGGCTACTTGAGTATTTGCAAATAGGCTGCTGCTTAAATAAAAACTTGCAATTGCAGGAATTAACAGCAAGATAAATATAAACATTGCTTTCCATTTTAGATGGTGTTGAGTTAGCCAAAGTATTAATATTGCCCACACCGTAATCAGGATATATGAATTAAGGTTGTCGCTAATGAATAAACCGCTAATTGCGATAAGCATTATTAGTACAAAATTAAATGGATGAAGAGAAATTAGTTTACCCATAATTGTCCCTCTTTGAGAGTGTATACATGATCAGCAACCGCATTACTAAATGCGAGGTCGTGAGTAATAATAATAAATGTCCCATGGCTTTGTGCTAATTGTTGGATTGTATTGATTAAAATTATTTTGTTAGTTTCATCTTGTCCAAAGCTAGGTTCATCCAATAGAAAGAGTTGAGTAGATTTATTAAGGGTAATTGCTAATGAAAGGCGGCGCTTTTGTCCTTCTGATAAGTTAAATGGATTATTCTTAGCCTGCGGTAATAAATTAAACTTAACTAACTTATCTTGCTGATGATTAATCTCTTCACTAACACTATTGAAGATGAAATGTGATTCAGGATTTTGCCATAATAAACTAATATGCTGCCAATACTGTTTAGTATTTAGTTTGGCAATATCCTCTTGTTGCCAATAAATGCTACTGTGCTTGGGTATGATTTTAGCAATTAATTTTAGTAATGATGATTTACCACTGCCATTCTTGCCATGAATTGCAATAATATTACCCTGCCTAACCGTTAGATTAATATCTTTTAATAATGGCTTCTCAGACTGGTAAGCAAAATGTAGATTTTTAAGAGTTAGAACTTCAGGTGGATTGTTTAATCGTTGCCGTGAAGATACGAACAACTGTGGCTGCCAATTAACGGTATTAATATCAGGTTCACCAATACTACCATCTTCATCAATTCTGATTACGCGATTAACAATTGGTTGGAGATAACATAGATTATGCTCAACGATTATTACCGTCATATTCGTCGTATATTTTTTTAATACTACCATTAGCTCCATTGCTGATTCAGGATCTAAAAATGCCGTTGGTTCATCTAATAATAGAACTTCAGGTTGCATGAGTAAGATTGCAATGAGATTAATTTTTTGTTTTTCGCCGCCTGAAAGTTGATGAACATTACGATTTAATAGATGACAAATTTGGAAGTCTGTCGCAATAGTATTAATTCGGGTTTCAATTTCTAATTTACTAAGTGATAAATTTTCTAATCCAAACGCTAGTTCAGCAAATACACTGTGGCAGACCAATTGACTATCTGGATTTTGCTGTAAATAGCCTATTGTTAGTAAATCTTGCTCATTTAAAGAGCTAATCGATAAGCCATTATAAAAAATTTCACCACTTACTATTCCATTAATAACATGTGGAATAATGCCTTTTAATGCCAAAAGCAAGGTTGATTTGCCGCTTCCTGATATTCCTTGCAATAAAATATGATCGCCACGATTGATTACCAGCTGACCGCTAAAACCTATCTTATAATTACTATTGGGGTAATTAAATGAGAAATCACGAATAATATAAACTGGAGTCATGATTCACAAGCAATTGCAAATTGATTAAGTACACCAGCATCTTTTAATTTAAGTGCGAGATAACGGGATAATACACCGCCCAATAATGCACCAGAGACCATTCCTGAGGAAAGATTTAAGATATTAAAGAGTAAGCTAAATTCATTGTATCCATACCAAAAATATGTCACTAAATAACCACCTAATGCAGATAGAGCACCTGCGAGCATGCAAATTGAGAGATTAAATTTACGATATCCAAATGCCAAGAATACGAGTTCAACGGGTAGCCCTTGACAGAATCCAGAAACTAGCGCAGAAATGCCCCATTGTGAGATTAAGCCTTCAACACCCGCGGCGATCATTGCACCTAGTAGGGCGCTGCCACGTTTTCTAATAATTAGCGCAAAGAAAACGCCACTCATTTGCCAAAATCCTTCAATTAGACCGCTGAGCGCAAAAACTTTCAAGAATGGAGATACTAGATTATAAACGAATGAATAAGCCCACCATGCTATGCCGAGTGCACTTGCCATAATAGCAATAAACACAATTTCATTTAATTTTAATTTATTTGACATGATAATTCCTTATAAGATAAATACAACATAAATAATTGTTACATACTTATAAGGGAGGGTGATTAAGACTTGCTTCTTGTGGCACTCTCCCTTGCGCAGGTACTAACCTGATCAGGTTTAAAGGGTATTTCTCAGCTAAATTTAATTTAGCACCCCTGGTGATTATGAACGGAGTATTGTAACATATTTGGATTGCTGAATGTTATTGGAAATAAAATCTAATACTTGCTTAATCTATTTTGATGGTGGAATATGATTAGTATTTACTTGGCGAGTAAATTTTATTTTGTGAGAAATTAACTGCCAATGATATAATAATACAAATTTATAGTAAGGTTTGATATGTTTAATCCTAGTGTTAATGATGTTCGCAATTTCTTTTTTGATACCTATGAAAAAGGCGAACGTAATTTGATTTTAACTGATTTAGAGAAAATCGCCTATAGTACAATACTTGAGCATCCAGAGTATCGTCATGTATTAAGTAATCGCGATAAATATATGGGGGCTAATTGGCTACCAGAGAGTGGCGAGACTAATCCATTTCTCCATTTAAGTATGCATGTATCGATAATTGAGCAGTTGTCAATCAATCAGCCTTTCGGTGTAAAAGAGTTATATATAGAATTATGCCAAAAATATGCAGATGAACATGAGGCACAACACCATGTGATGGATTGTTTGGCAGAAATGATTTGGCAAGCACAATACAATAATATGCAACCAGATCCGCAAATTTATTTAAGTTGTTTACGTAATAAGTTGGACAA
>RXKA01000069.1 GCA_003962985.1 Pseudomonadota bacterium
GTTGGCTGGATTGCCTAAAGCTCCCTCGGCATATAATCCTGTAGTTAATCCTAAGCGTTCTCATGACCGTGAGATGTATGTGTTAGGGCGCATGCTAAAACATGGTTATATTACTCAAGCTCAATATGATGAAGCAATTAATGAGAAAATCACGGTAATTAAAGGGACTATTAAAGATTCAACTGATTCTGGTGGTTTTATTGCTGAAATGGTTCGTCAGTATTTGTATCCAACCTATGGCGATGCGATCTACACTCAAGGATTTAAGGTTTATACTACTGTTGATAGTAAAATGCAACAAGCCGCATATGTTGCGTTGCGTAAAGGGTTGTTGAATTATGATTTGTCACGTGGTTATAATGGTCCAGAACAACGGGTTGACTTAACCACTGAAGCCGATCAAACTTTAGATCAAGCTGCAATGGCACAGTTTGATGGACTAACTGATTATGGTGATTTATTAGCAGCAATTGTATTAGATGCAAATCCTAATCAAATTACCGCGATCGTACGTAATGGTGATCATATTGTAATTTCTGGTAAACAATTAGCCGTAGTTAAAAATGCTTTAAATGGCAAAGGTGGCAAACAAATTTTACCTGGGTCAGTTATTCGTGTGTACAAACAAAATAATGAATGGCAAATAGGTCAGTTACCACAAGTGCAGGGTGCTTTAGTGGCACTTGATCCACAAACAGGTGGAATTAAGGCATTGATGGGTGGATTTGATTTTACTTATAACAATTTTAATCATGTTATGCAAGCTAATCGTCAACCAGGTTCGAGTTTCAAACCATTTATTTATTCTTCTGCACTAGATAAAGGCTATACACCTGAAACGGTAATTGATGATTCTCCAGCTTGTTATGCAGGTGGTAGTAGCGGTAGTCAATGGTGTCCTAAAAATGATGATAGTCAATATTTAGGTCCAATAACTTTACGCCAAGCGCTAACCTACTCACGGAATTTGGTGACAGTTAAGATACTGAATGATATTACGCCACAATATGCGATTAATTATGTGACTAAATTTGGTTTTCCTGAATCGCAATTCCAACCATTCTTGACTATGGGGTTGGGAGCTAATGAAGTTACACCAATCCAAATGGCACAAGCATATGCCGTATTTGCGAATGGTGGTTACGCAATTCAACCTTATTTTGTAACTAAAATTACCGATGCCAATGATCGTGTAATTGCTGAAACGGCAAAAGTTAATTTATCTGCACAACAGCCAGTAATTGACCCACGGAATGCATTTATTATGAATAGCATTTTGAAAGATGTTGCTAAATATGGTACAGGTGCTCGTGCGTATAAAGCTTTGCAGCGCAATGATATTGCAGGTAAGACTGGTACGACAAATGACTCCAAAGATGTGTGGTTTGACGGGTACACGCCAAATTTAGTAGCAATAACATGGGTAGGTTATGATCAACCAAAAAGTTTAGGTCGTCAGTTTGGCGCGACTTTGGCATTACCTATTTGGGTTGATTTTATGAAAACTGCTTTAGCTGGAGTTCCTGAACGTCAGTTAGCAATGCCTAGTGGTATTACCGCGGTTCCAGGTGGAACTTGGCGTGGGGATACTGAATACTATTATGATGGAAGTCCAATTGGTCGTCAAAATGCATCGGGGACGGTCAGTGATGATGACGCAACTGGGCAAAATGATAATGCGAGTGATGCAATAGCTGCATTCCAAGATGAGCATAGTAGTAATCAGAATGCCAGTGCACCACAAGCAGAAAATTCAGCTTCAACACCAAGTAACACTAGCAAGGTTACAGATATTAATGATATAATCAAAAATATTCAAGATTAATTAGACTAAAGGAGTTTCTTATGAATCATTATCCGCATCCTAAATTCGCTAAAGAAGGCTGGTTGTATATAGCAAGTAGCTGTGGTTTGGCATTAGCTGTGTTGTTCTTGACTAATTTAATTGCAGCCTTACCATTTATTTTGGTTGCGATTTTTGTGTTGCAATTTTTCCGTGATCCTCCGCGTCAGATTCCTGAAGATGCTGATGCTATTTTATCACCAGCTGATGGACGGATCATCTGCGTAGAAAAAGCATTTGATGAATACCAAAAAGTTGAAGCATTAAAAATCAGTGTGTTTATGAATGTATTTAATGTGCACTCTAATCGTTCTCCTGTGGATGGTGAAGTTTTGGATGTACAATATTTTGCGGGTAAATTTGTAAATGCAGATTTTGATAAAGCATCTACCGAAAATGAGCGTAATGCGGTCGTGGTAAAAATGAATAATGGTCAAAACATAACTTTTGTACAAGTTGCCGGTTTGGTTGCACGCCGAATTTTATGTTATGTGAAAGCTGGTGCAATTTTAAAACGCGGTGAGCGTTATGGTTTTATCCGTTTTGGTTCACGTGTAGATTTATATTTACCTCTTGATGCAACGCCATTAGTAACTATCGGTCAAAAAGTAAAAGCCACCGAAACCATCTTAGCAAGAATTGGTTCACATGGATAATGCAAATTTAAGGCGTGCCAAAGGCTCGCCTATTTATCTAATACCAAGCATGATCACATTGAGTTCAATGTGTTGTGGTTTTTATGCTATGGTGCAATCAATAGCTGGCGATTTCTTTCATGCAGGATTAGCGATTTTCTTTTCGATGATTTTAGATAGTTTGGACGGACGTATTGCACGTCTGACTCATACATCATCACCATTTGGTGCTGAACTGGATAGCTTGGCAGATATGGTGGCTTTTGGTGCTGCACCTGCTATGATTGCCTTTAACTGGGGGCTTCATCATCTAGGTAAAATTGGCTGGTTGGTTTCGTTTGTTTATTGTGCTTGTGCTGCGTTGCGCTTAGCACGATTTAATGTAATGATTGGTGTGGTTGATAAACGTTATTTTCAGGGGATGCCGTCGCCATCAGCAGCTGCGTTAGTGGTTGGTTTTGTCTATATGGCTGCTGAATACCATTTCCTTGGTCAGCATACCTATATTATTGGATTGATTGTAACTTTAATTGCTGGGCTTTCGATGGTTAGCAATATTAAGTTCTATAGTTTTAAAGAATTTCATTTTCATCATACTGCGCCGTTTAGAACATTATTGTTTTTCTTAGCGTTGTTAGTTTTGGTATTTTATTACCCTGATATTGTGGTATATAGCTTCTTTGTTTTGTATACCATTGTAAGTTATATCTTTTGGGTATTTCGGATTGGCTATAAACAGCCATTGAGTTTATCTAGTGATGATTTTGAAGCATCATAGGAGTTTTATCTATGTATAGATATGCATCACGTGGCAGTAAAAACGAGTTTGAGAAAGCAGAATTAGCTATCAGCGGTGGTAACGTTGCCGTTCTGAGCGGTGAGTGGAATTGGGCTACCATTAGTGAAAACATTCTTGTTAATGTCAATAATTATCGTGGTAAAAGCATAGCTTTTGATGGACGTAAAATTAGTAGCATTGATACAACTGGAATGTATTTTATTCATCGCATGTTGGATACTTTAGAAGCTAATGGTATTAAAGTTAGTGATGTCCAATTTGGCGTTGAAGCGCAGAAGTTATTTAATTTAACAACGGAGTCACGTGCTGATAAAAGTGAGGTTGCTGTTGAAGAACCCAAAAATGGTCTGGAGGTTATTGGTGTTGCTTTTGCTGAGGTTTGGCATACTTCGATACAATTATTAGCCTTCTTTGGTCAGCTCTGCTATGCTTTGGTAACCATGTTTAAGCGTGAGTATTCTTTGTATGTTCAGGGCGTAGTTGATACGATTTCAAGTGCTGGAGTACAAGGAATCTTTATTAGTTCAACCTTGTGTTTTCTAATCGGTGTTAATTTAACCTATCAGATGGCACCGCAATTTGTTACCTATGGTGCAAATATCTATGTAGTTAATTTCTTAGGTATTGCCTTATTAAGGGAAGTAACTCCGTTATTAACTGCAATTATTGTGGCAGGGCGTTCTGGTTCTGCTATTGCTGCATCAATTGGTACAATGCAAGTGCAAGAAGAGATTGATGCATTAAAAACTATGGGTATTTCACCGATTCGTCGGTTGGTATTACCTAAAGTAATTGGGATGGTAATTGCATTACCTATCTTAACCATGCTTGCAGATGTCGCGAGTATGTTTGGTGGTATGATATTTGCAGGGCCGTTAATGGGTGTTAATCCAGATTTATTTTTAAGCCGTTTGCAAGCGAATGTTTCAATTAATAATTTTTGGATTGGAATTTTCAAAAGTCTATTCTTTGCATGGATTATTGCCATGGTGGGCTGTTTCTGTGGTTTTAAAGTAAAATCAAATGCTGATAGTGTTGGTATCCAAACGACACGTAGCGTGGTAATGTCAATCTGTTTGATTATTATTGTCGATGCATTATTTGCTATTTTATTTAAAGCATTGGGAGTTAAATAAGATGGCTGATGTTCAACCAATTATTGAAGTAAAAAAACTGGGTACTTGTTTTCATGGTGAATGGATACACAAAGACCTAGATTTAACGATTCTGCCAGATCGGATTGTTACTATTATTGGTGCCAGTGGTTGTGGTAAAACGACATTGGTACGTGAAATAATGATGTTACAACCAATTAGCGCGGGTGAAATATATCTGTTAGGTGAAAAAATCTCAAGTTATGATCTTGAAGATGCATATACAAAAAGAGTTTTAAGCCGTATGGGTATGATGTTTCAACAAGGTGCATTATACAATTCATTAAGTATTTTGGAAAATGTGATGTTTCCAATCTTGGAGTATACAGACTTTTCATATGCCACAGTTCGTGATTTAGCCTATCATAAATTACGCTTAACTGGTCTTAAAGAAAGTGCATACAATAAATTTCCGAAAGAGATTAGTCCAGGGATGCAGAAACGTGCTGCGTTAGCTAGAACATTAGCTTTAGATCCCAATGTATTATTTCTGGATGAGCCTACAGCAGGTCTTGATCCAAATAGTGCAGCATCATTTGATGAATTAATGTTAAATCTCCAAGAGCAATTAGGGTTTACTGCTATAATGATTACCCATGATTTAGACTCTATTTGGCGTACCAGTGATGAAATTGTCTACTTGAGTAATAAACAAGTAACTCTTCATGATACAGTTTCAAACGCCGCAAATCGTCCTGATATACCAGATCTGTATGAATACTTTAATGGTGAACGTGGGCGAATTGCTAAAGCACATTATTTACAGCAGCGGAAAGGATAAAATAAATGCGAAATAATAAGCAATTTTTATGGATCGGTGCATTTGTCGTGATCGGCTTTGCATTGATTGTTGCGATTTTATTATGGTTTTCTGCCTCAAATAGAAAGTCATATAATACATACCGTATTATTTTTCATGAATCGGTAGATGGTGTCACGACTAGCTCGATAGTGAAATATAATGGGGTAGAGGTTGGTAAGGTTCATGGTTTAGAATTGGACCCTAAAGACCCGAGTAATATTTATGTTGATATTGATGTACTAACTACATTACCAATTAGTACTAATACTTATGCGACGGTTAAACCTCAGGGTGTAACTGGTATGTCATATGTTGCATTAGCAGTAACTGCTGGTGAAAGTTACACTATACTAAAACCACATAATTCATTACCATATCCAGAAATTCAAGCTAAAACGTCATTTTTAACTAATTTGACAGAGCAGGCTCAAAAAATTGGTGATAACATTGGCGATGTTTCTAATCAAGTTAAATTATTGTTAAATGATAAAAATGTTGATCATGTTAATCATATTTTAGCGAATATTGATCGGATTACTGGTGCGGTTGCTAATCAATCAGAAAATATTAGTAAGTCAATTGAAATGGTGGGGACAGTATTACAACACGTTGATGATAATGCTACTCATTTGAATGATGCAATTGTACAGTTAACTGCATTATCTAAATCTTTGCAATCCAATAGCGCTACCTTTGATAATGTAATGAATACCGTACAAAATAATACGCTACGTAATATTAATACGGTGGTGTTGCCAAACTTAAATCAATCGGTAAGTAATTTGAATATGATTACGACTCAATTTGATGAACTACTTAAGACAGTTAATCAAAATCCTTCTGTTTTTGTTCGTGGCAAAGCAGCGCCACAACCTGGTCCTGGAGAATAAAATGAAGAAATGTTCTAAACAATTAGTATGGTTAATCGCAACTTTAGGAATGGTTGGCTGTGGTTCAATTTTGTCACCTCAGTCTCAACGTCAGATAAAAACCTATGAGATTGTTGATAACTCGTTACATGATGATAATATTCCAAGTTGTATTCCACCTAAAGACAATGCAATTTTGTATGTATCGCCAGTGCGAGCATCAGTGCCATATGAAACTTATAAAATGTACTATACAGCTGAGTCATATAGCTTGAATAACTATGCCTACAGTCAATGGATCGTTCCTGCAGGTGAATTAATCCATCAAAATATAATTAAGAAACTGGTACTATCATGTTCATTCAAGAACGTAGTAACAAGTACAGCGATAGCAAATGCTAATTACCGCTTAGTGACTAATTTGGTATCGATTCGTCAGGAAATAAATCCTGCTAATAATACGGCTAATGCGCATGTGATTTTATCTACCGAATTGATTGATTTGGAAAAAAATACAATTGTAGCGACATTTGTATTTGATGAAAAGCAACCAACTGATGTTGGACCTACTGGTTACGTAACTGGAGTTAGTCAGTTAATTACTAAATATGATGACCAATTAGTAAATTGGTTACAACAAAATGCCAAGTAATTTATCTTGACACAAATTAGTAGATTTAAACTCCACCTTGACTGGTGGGGTTTTTTATTATGATGATGAGAATATGGATACATTAATTAAAGAAATAAAAACAACTCAATTAGCCTATAGCGGTTATTGGTTAAATCAATTAGCTAAGTTAAATCCTAAAAGTCAACGCTATAATCAATTGGTACAAAATATTAAATATCATTTAACGGCGTATCAATCACGGAATAAATTAATTCAGCAAACTAAAATAAGCTACCCATTAGAGCTACCCGTTAGTCGTGAAGTAGATGCAATAAAACAGCTGATAGCCAATAATCAAGTAAGTATTATTTGTGGTGAAACAGGCTCTGGTAAAACAACACAATTACCCAAAATTTTGTTGGAGATGGGCTATGCTGAACGAGGATTAATTGGACATACGCAACCACGACGAATAGCGGCACGCTCATTAGCAACGCGAATTAATCAAGAGCTTGGCTTTACTACTAATCATGAACAAAGCTTGGTTGGCTATAAGATGCGCTTTCATGATAAGACTAGTCCAGCCACCGCAATTAAATTAATGACTGATGGAATTTTACTACAAGAAATCCAGAATGATAAATTACTACTACAGTACTCTGCGTTAGTCATTGATGAAGTACATGAGCGAAGCTTGAATATTGATTTTATTTTGGGATATTTAAAAACACTACTGAAACGTCGTCCTGATTTAAAAGTTATTATTACCTCTGCGACACTTGAAAATGCTAAATTAGCTGAATTTTTTGCAACGGATGCGGTACTAAATGTAAGTGGTAAAACTTATCCTGTAGATATTATTTACCAACCATTTAATCAGGATGATGAGGATGAAATATCGCTAAATCAGGCAATTTACCAAGCGATTGTTGCTGCATTAGAGGTTGAGCGAGGTAATGGACTGGTTTTCTTACCGGGTGAACGCGAGATTAAGCAATGCTTGCAGTTTTTACGCAAAACTACGCTAAAAACTTATGAATTATTACCACTCTATGCTCGACAGAATAATGAGGAGCAAGCACAGATATTCAGTAACAATGGTCGAATTAAAATTATTTTAGCCACCAATATTGCCGAAACCTCTTTAACTATCCCTGGTGTTAAGTTTGTGATTGATACAGGTATTGCGCGTGTTAAACGTTATAGTACGCGTAATCGAGTGGAACAGCTCCAAATTGAGAATATTAGCCAAGCATCTTCTAAACAACGAGCAGGGCGAGCAGGGCGGGTTAGTCATGGATTATGTGTCCGCTTATTTGATGAAAGCGAATTCAATTTACGTAAGGCTTATACTGAACCAGAATTATTAAGAAGCAATTTGGCAAATGTGATTTTACGCTTATTAAGTTTAAATCTTGGTGAGCCTGCCACATTTCCATTTTTAGACCTACCTGAGAATAAAGCTTTTAATGATGGTTTTAGAACCTTATTTCAGGTCGGAGCGATTGACAAACAAAATCATATTACCACGCTTGGGCGTAAATTGGCAACCATTCCAATTGATGTACAATTAGCACGAATTTTATTGGCAAGTGGCGAAAAATTTGCGTGTTTACATGAGGCATTAATTATTGTTTCATTCTTGGCGATTCAAGACCCACGGGAATTTCCAGTTGAACATCAACAGTTAGTGCGCGAACGTCATGGAATTTGGGCGGATAAGCAATCTGATTTTATGCAGATCATTAATTTGTGGAATTGGTACCATAATGAATTAACGCATAAAAAATCAAATAAGAAATTATTAGAGACTTGTCATAAGCAATTTGTTTCCTTATTAAGATTACGTGAGTGGCATGAGTTACATCGTCAGTTAAAAGAAACTATGCTTAGTTTAGGATGCAAAGAAAATACCCAACCTGCGAGCTATGAAAATTTGCATCGCGCTCTATTAACTGGCTTTATTGTTAATATTGGGCAAAAAGATTTAGTTGAAAATTATTATTTAAGTACCAATGGACGCAAGTTTTATTTACATCCATCACTGCACGTAAATAGTAGTAAATGGATGATGACGGCAAGTTTAGTTGAAACTACGCGTTTATATGCTCGCCATTGTGCAGGCATTGAACCACAATGGTTAAATGGAATTGCCAATCATTTATATCGTTATGTTTATAGTAACCAGCATTGGGAGAGTAAACGTGGCGAAGTAGTAGCAACTAAGACGGCGTTATTATATGGCTTGGCTATCTATCAAGAGCGCATATCATATGGACGAATTGATGCCGAATTAGCACGCGCACTGATGATTCGTGAGGGAATGGTGTGTGATAATTTGGGCAAGGACTATCCATTTTTGAAGCATAATAATCAAGTAATCCGTGCGGTTGAAAAACTTGAAGACAAATTACGTACTTCATTAGCAATGATTGAGGATGAACTATACAATTTTTATGCTGATAAATTACCGTTAGATATCATTGATCGTCCAAGTTTAGAGAACTACTTACAAGATCATCCGCAACAGTTGTATCTTAATCAAGAGCAATTGATTGATAAATTAGTTTCATCACAAGAATACCATCAACTCTACCCTGATTATGTCTTCAATAATGGTAATAAAATACGTTTGCAGTATATCTTTGACCATGATAGTAATGAAGATGGCGTTGTAGCCGCAATTGAGTTAGCAACTCTCGGTTTAATTGATGATGATTTATTTGCGTGGCTGGTACCTGGTATGATTCGTGACAAGATTACCTATTTGATTAAATCATTACCTAAGGCGACACGATTACAGTTTAATCCTGTACAAGATAGCGTTTCAGAGTTTTTGGATCTTGCTGATAACGAGGGTAATTTGATTCAACAATTTGTTGATTATGCCAAACAATATAAAAATCTTACTCTTAATCCCATCAACCTACGTGATGTGGCTCTTCCTACTCAGTTACGTTTCCACTTCCGTATTTTGGACAATAAACGAATTATTGCTACTGGGGATGATTTAGCACTATTAAAAACTAAGTTAGCGCCTAAATTAGATAAAATTGTTGTTAAACATACTGCTGCACAACAAATCAACAATATAACCGACTGGCGAGATGAGTTTTTGTTGCTCTTGCAAGAGCAGAAAATTATGGCTGGTAAAAGCAAATTAATCGGCTTTAATAGCCTAATTATTGAAAAAGACGGTTTGATAACCTATGGTGTAGTTGCCGAACTAGGTAAAGCACGTCTCAGTACGCAGAAAGCATTAATTCAGCTTGTGAAATTACAGCTTAAAGAACAGCATAAATACCTACAGAGTAAGAAGATTGCTGGTTTTAATGAAATTAGTCTAGCTTTTAGTGAGCTGTACTCTAAAGAGCAATTAGTAACAACATGTAGTAGCTATATAATTAGTCAAGCTATTTTACAAAATCTACCCACGCAATTGGCTATTGATAAAGCAGCTTTTTTACAATTGGTGGCAAATTCACGCCAGAGTGTTGGTAGCTTTATTGGTGATTTCGCCCGTGTTCTACAAAGTATCGCGCAGTTGTATCGGCAAGTTAAATTACGTTTGGCAGGTCATAGTTTAGAAGAGTCAATTCAATTACAATTAGAGAATATAATTTATGCAGACTTTATTCGTTATACCAAATGGCAGTTTCTGCAGCAATATCCACGTTATTTACAAGCGGTTTTGGTTCGCTTAGATAAATATGTTAAATCGCCTAGTCGCGATGAGCAATATGAAGACGAAGTAAATGCATTATATGATAAGTGGTATAATTACGTTGAGCAATTAGAAGAAAAAAATAAGACTATTAGTAGTGAATTATATGACTTCAGTTACAAAATTGAAGAGCTAAGAATATCTTTGTTTGCTCAGGAGATAAAAACACTTTATCCTGTATCTAGTAAACGATTAGTGAGTGAACTAGAGCAGCTTTATTTGTCAAATTTATAAGAAGAGTACAAGTATGAGATTATTAGTAACCAAGCACAATTTGGGTAAATGGGCAGCACATTACATAGCAGACAAGATTAACCAGTTTCAACCAACCCTAGATAAACCATTTGTCTTAGGACTGCCTACTGGATCAACGCCACTTGATATGTACAAAGAATTGATAGAACTAAATCGCAGCGGAGCGGTTAGTTTTGAACATGTTGTTACCTTTAATATGGATGAGTATGTTGGCTTACTTGAGAATCACCCTGAGTCATATCACTACTATATGTGGGAGAATTTCTTTAAATATATTAACATTAATCCAAATAACGTACATATTCTAAATGGTAACGCTGCTGATTTGGATGCAGAATGTGCCGCTTATGAAGATGCCATTGTCAAACATGGTGGCATACATTTACAATTGGGTGGAGTTGGCGAAGATGGACATTTAGCATTTAATGAACCTGCATCATCATTTGCATCTAAAACGCGTACCAAGGATTTGAATTTATCAACCGTAATCGCCAACTCACGTTTCTTTGGTGGTGATATTGAACAAACGCCTAAATTTGCTTTGACAATTGGGATTGATACCATTATGCAAGCAAAAGAAGTAGTAATTTTGGTTAAAGGACTAGCTAAGGCTAACGCAGTATATCAAGCAATTGAAGGTGCAGTATCAAGTATGTGTCCAATTACGGCATTACAATATCATCGTAGAGCATTAATTTTATGCGACGAACTAGCAACTTATGATTTACGTGTAAAAACCGTAAAATACTTTGCAAATATGCAAGATGAATATTCAGCTCATGATAAATCTTTAGGATAATAAAATGATACGAGATATGCGTGTAATCACTGGCAAATATATATTTGATGGTGTTAATTTATTAAGTAATAAAGCCGTGTTGGTGGCAGATGGAATAATTGTTGACATAGTAAACTGTGATAAGGTTTTTGATAAAAGTCAAATTGAAGATTTTGGGAATGTGGTTATCAGTGCGGGTATGATTGATCTTCAATTAAATGGTTGTGGTGGCGTACTTTTTAATGATACGATTGACTTAGCAACCTTAGAGACCATGCACCAGACCAATTTACGTTCTGGTACTACAGGATTTTTGCCAACATTAATTACTTCACCATTTAGTGATGTAGAAAAAGCATTGGAAACAGTTAAAGAATGGTTTAAGCAATTTGGTAATACACGCGGTGTTTTGGGGCTCCATCTTGAAGGTCCATTCTTATCACCAGAAAAAAGAGGAATTCATCCGCTTGAGTATGTAATCAAACCTAGTGATGAAATGTTACACACGATTGCTAGTTATACCAAATACTACCCGATTAAATTAACTCTTGCTCCTGAGAATTTTACTCCTGAACAGATTGCTTATTTAGTTAAACATAACGTGATTGTGTCGATTGGGCATAGTAACGCTAGTTATGAACAAGCGCAAATTGCATTTGATCATGGAGCAACCACGGCAACCCATATGTTTAATGCGATGAGTGGATTGACGGGACGTAATCCCGGTGTTATTGGTGCGGTATTAGCTAATTCAAGTTATCTGGGGCTAATTGCAGATTTATTGCATGTCGATAAAGATAATATTCGTCTCTTAGCAAAATTAAAGCCAACTAGTATCTACTTGGTAACTGATGCGGTTACGCCGACTGCGACAGATATGACGGAGTTTGATTTTGCTGGTAAACATCTGTATGTTCGTGATGGACGTTGTGTTGATGATGCTGGGACATTGGGTGGTGCGTATATTACCATGAATCAAATGGTAGCTAATTGTGTGCATACTTGCGGATTGAGCCTAGAACAAACCTTGGCAATGGCAACGTTAATTCCCGCACAGTTTTTAGGACTTGATAGCGAAATAGGTAAAATTGCGCTTGGTCATCGTGCCGAGCTAATCGCACTTGATTTAGATAGCTTTGCTTGTGAGTTGGTTTAAGTAATATTTTCGGAAGTTTACTCTTGAAGAGTATAAATTTATCCGTATATATAGAGAAAGTTTTTTTAAGGTAGAAATTTTATGGATTTAACTCCTCGTCAGATTGTAGCCGAGCTAGATAAACACATTATTGGGCAAAATGATGCTAAAAAAGCCGTTGCTATCGCATTACGTAATCGGGTACGTCGTCAGAAAGTGGCGGAACCATTACGTAGTGAAATTACACCCAAAAACATTTTGATGATTGGACCAACTGGGGTTGGTAAAACCGAAATCGCTCGTCGTCTAGCTAAATTAGCTGGTGCTCCATTCATTAAAGTTGAAGCAACTAAGTTTACCGAGGTAGGTTACGTAGGTAAAGATGTGGATTCAATTATTCGTGATTTAGTTGAAGTTGCGGTGAAAGATGCACGTGAAATCGAACGTGAAAAAAATCGTGATCGTGCGAAACTAGCTGCCGAAAATCGTATTTTGGATGTATTATTGCCACCAGCTCGCGATACGTTTGGTGAGACAGTTACCGAAAATGATACTCCTGAAAATCCTACGCGTGAACGTTTCCGTGAAATGCTACGTAATGGTAAATTAGATGATAAAGAAATTGAAGTTGAAGTTGCTCAAGCTAAAGCACAACCCGTATTAATGGGACCTCCTGGGATGGAAGAGCTAACTAATCAATTACAAGGTATGTTTGAAGGTGTTGGTGAAACCAAAAAACGTAAGCGTAAACTAAAAGTTAAAGATGCTTATCGCATAGTCCTAGATGAAGAAGCTGGTAAATTAGTTAATGAAGATGATCTACGCCAAAGCGCATTACATAATGTAGAGCAAAATGGTATTGTTTTTATTGATGAGATTGATAAAGTAGCTACTCGTAGTGGTACAAGTAATGCAGATGTTTCTCGTTCTGGAGTACAACGAGATCTACTACCTTTGGTGGAAGGTACGAGTGTATCGACCAAATATGGTACGGTTAAAACTGAACACATTTTGTTTGTTGCATCAGGCGCTTTCCATGTGGCAAAACCTTCAGATTTACTACCTGAATTGCAAGGGCGTTTCCCAATTCGTGTAGAACTAAAATCTTTAACCGTTAATGATTTTAAACGTATTTTAACTGAAACTGATGCTAGCTTAACCGAACAATATCAAGCTTTATTAGCAACCGAGCATGTGAGTTTGAAATTTGATGAGAGTGGTATTGCCAAATTAGCAGAAATTGCATTTAATGTAAATGAAAAGACCGAAAATATTGGTGCTCGTCGTTTATATACAGTGATGGAGCGTTTGTTGGAAGATTTATTATTTGACTGCGAAGATAAGACAGATATCTTAATTGATGAGAGCTATGTATCTGGTAAACTTGGTGAAATTGCTCAATCCGAAGATTTATCGCATTACGTTTTATAAAAAAAATCAAGAGGGTTATATTTTGTTGTATAATCCTACATGCATTTAATTCATCAAAATTATTATTCAAAAGGTGACTGTATGAAGAAGTTATTGCAAGTTATGGTGTGTGGTGGCGCGTTGATGTCTGTAGCCCATGCAGATCAAACTGTATATGTTGATGGTAAACCAGTTAGCCAAGCTGTTATTAATCAAGCTATGGCACAGGTTAAAAAGAATCCAATGGCTGCACAACAAATGAATAATCCGCAGTTTAAACAAGAGATGTTACAATCAATTGGTATGCAACAAGCTATTTTGGCAGAAGGTAATGCGCAGAACTTAGAAAAAAGTCCAGCGTACCAAGCTAAATTAACTGAAATTAAACCGATGATTTACGCACAAATCATGCAAGATAAAGCTAATGCACAGCCAATTACTGATGCTCAAGTTAAAGCTAAGTATGATCAAATGAAAGCTGAAGCAGCTAAACAACAGCAATACGATGTATCGCATATTTTGGTAAAAGACCAAAAAACTGCGAATGATATCGAAGCTCAATTGAAAAAAGGTGCTAAATTTGCTGATTTAGCGAAAAAATACTCAATTGATCCTGGTTCTAAAGCTAATGGTGGTGAGTTAGGTTGGTCTGATGGTTCAGGTTATGTGCCAGAATTTACAGCGGCAATTAAAACTTTGAAAAAAGGTCAATATACAACAACACCTGTTAAGACTCAATTTGGTTACCATATCATTAAATTAAATGACGTTAAGGCTGGTGGCGGTACACAATTCCCTCCATTTGATAAAGCTAAAGATCAAATTAAGCAACAATTACAGATGGAACGCACCAAAGCATTCTTTGATGGTATCAAAGCAAAACATAAAGTAGAAGTGAAATAAGTCACACGAAGATATGGGGGTAAGTTTATACCTCCATTTTTTATTGGTCATTGTCTATGTACTCTACACGTGGATTTACTTTATGGGAAATTGTTATCGTTATAACTATTGTGGCTATCTTAGCACAAATAACAATCCCTGGGTTAGCAGTGCTTACCCAACAAAAACGTAGCGATGTAATAGCAACACAGCTGGATGATACGGTGCGTTTTGCACGTGCTGAAGCCTTACGATTAAATAAGGGTATCATGGTTTGTCCCATTTCCCATTGGCGTGGTACTTATCGATGTGCAGCCAACAATCGTGATTGGAGTCGTGGTCTGATGGTGTTTATGGATGTCAATAATGATGGTTCATATAATACCGATGAGCTATTAAAAATTACCCGCTTTGAATCTAGTTCTTTGGCAACCGCTGTAGTTAGCTCTAGTAGTATGCGTTATACGATAAATGCGGATTCAACGCTATCACCAACAAATAATGGTTATGTTTGTTTCAAATTAGATCAGCTGATTAATAATCATAATTACATCAGTTATGTGATGTTTAATAGTTATGGTAATATGACTTATTGCCGATCGCCAAAAGATTTACAAAATTCAGAGTGCGCATTATGTCGTTAAAAGTAAAGCATGAATTAGGATTCTCTTTAATTGAAGTGCTTGCGGCTACTGCTATTGTTGCAGGGTTGGGGCTTGCCATTTATAAATTACAGTTAGCATCGTTGGGTAATAGCCAGCAGATTGTAACTCGGCAATTAATGACTCAATATTCGGATAGCTTGATTAATCAGATGTATACTCATCTTAATGTAGTTGGTAATGGTGATGATAAATTATATAGTTTATACTTAGAGCCTGGTTATTCTGGTGCAACACTTAATGAACGTAATTATTACGTTGATAGCAATATGAATGGTTATGATAGTGCTCCTGATCATGACCCTAGTGAATTATGTAATACTGGTTGCAGTGAAAAAGCGTTTGCCGCTAATTTGGCGTTAACGTGGAAATATAATGTGGTTCATCGAACCAATTTACCATCTGATGATGTTCACGCAACTATCTGCCGTGATTATGCCATGAAGGTACCTACTTTTGATAATCCAAATTGTGACTCACCCAATGGACATAATCCGCTAGTATTAAAGATTATTTGGCGAACCAAAATGGATAATAATGAAAAGAACTATTTGGGGAATCGCGAGGATAATTACCTGATGTTTAGGGTTCCTGAACGTTTTGATGTGAAGCCGATTCAATGAGAAATTTAAACTGTCGCGGATTTAATCTAATTGAGTTAATGATTGCAATTACATTAAGTGCAACGATTATTGCAACTATAATTTCATCATTTGCGCAACTATATAATTTATTTTTATACAATACCAAATTTTTGGCGCTTAATGGAGAATTGCGTTTGGCGATGCAGGTCGTAAAAAATGATACTGATAATGCTGGGGTATTTGGTTCATTCAGTTTTCATCATTTGAGTACTAATCTATATCAAACCATAACTGGTTCTAAGGGTGGTGAGTGTAGCAATGTAGCATGTCAATATGAAACAGGTACGGTGGGTGTAAAGAGCTTTACTAGCGATTCCGATGGTGTGATAAGTAGAGCAACATTAATGAATGGTAGCGAAATTTTACGTATTCAAAGTGGTAAACAAAATGCCTATGCATTAACTAATGATGACACCGTACTTTGTCAAGGTGGTAATTGTGTTTTAAAAAAGTGTGATGATGGATACTATTTGAATTCGATTAGATTTGCATCTAATGGTCTCGAAAGTAGTGCAACAAGCTATATGTTATCAAGTGCAAATCGTATCTATGGATTAAACTATAATCGTGATTCTTCGGCGAGAATTTTTAATCCACTAAGTAGTGGTACAGGAGACTTTGCACTTAATTTGGCGGGTGATTGTGATGTAAATTCAGTGTTGCCACGTATTAAAGTAGAGTCTTATGTCGATGGTGAAATCGCTGATATTTTTGATCCTGATATTCATACTATGGAACTGGTGAATCTGGTTACCAGCTATTATTATGTTGGTACTGCCACTCATGATTCGCCAGCAGGTCTGTACCTAATACGCTATGATGGAAAATCAAGTAACCCAACGCCAGTGCTTATTTCAAAAGCGATTAGTAAACTGAATATTAGTTATCTATTAGATAATGCTCCAACGTTTAATCATGTTTATCAAAATGATAACTTTAAACGCTTTGTAACCTGTACGACAAGTGATATGGAACGCCAGACATCAGCATGTTTTAATAAATGGAATAATATCGTTGCAGTTAATATTTCATTAACAGCTCATGGGCAATCAAGTAGTGCAGCAAGTGATAAATTTGAACAGTCAGTCACAGAAACCGTGAGTTGGAAATTATGAAAAATAAGTCAACTGGTGCAGTTTTGGCTATCGTCTTGATGTGCCTTTCAGTGATGTTGGTAATGATTTATGTTCTAGCACAAAGCGTAACTACACAACAAAAAACGATTGTAAATGCTGTGGATGTCAAGTTAGCCGAGAACTATGCAAAGGAAGCAATGTTATACGCTGAAGGGCAGTTGTATTATTTTGAATCAATTAACCAACTTGAAAATCCACCTGTAAGTTGTGAAGATGCTGCAAAAAGTTTAGCTGGCAATCATAATGGTGCCAGTTGCCTGATGCTTCGCCGTGCATGGCAATTACAGCACATTAATACGACTATTAATTTAGTTGATGTGGGAAATTATTGTGGTTATGCCACGGCTAAAAGTTTACATGGATTTTGTTATCGTCCGAGTAGTAGTGGGATTCGTTATGATTCTAATCTCTCATGGCAACCATGGCTAATGATTGGTGATGGCGCTCACCCTGCCACTGCTCCATGTAGTTCTTATCTTGGTAATCCATTACTAATCGATGATGCTTCATCACGCTATAGTATGCTATATAATGCCAATAACAAATTATTATGTACTAATCCACGAATTATGATTGAACCAATTAATTTAGATTACCATGGTAATTATGCTCGAATTGTTGAGGATTGGCAAACTTGGGAATCTGATACGATAACTCAAGCCAATGGTGCAGTAATGACGACATATATGTTAAAAGAAAGTTTAGATTACCGTTATCATAGTGACGGCGTAACTGCTAATTTTGATTATGATCGGTTACCAATTTTATCCCCACGCTTATATCGGATAACGGCAGTGGCATTTGGACGCAGTGGACTGACCAAAGTTGTATTGCAAGAGGTTGTTATGATTACTACCGATTCAGGTAATCCTCATCCTGAATATCGTCGCGTGGCTAATGATTCACCAGAAAATTTAGCTTATCGTATCGTGAGAATTTCAACCCGTTGGTTACGTTAGATTATGATTTTATAAAATGAAGATGAAATGAAAAGATTAATTGGGTTTACCTTTTTAGAAATAGTTATTGCAATCTTGATTGTGTCATTGCTAGCCATAATAGCTATCCCATCATTTATTGAACGTAAAAAGCTCACTAATCAAGATATGGCAGCACAAGTCCTGTTAAAAGATACTCAGTTTTTAGAAAAATGGAAGAGTATATATGGTACGTACAGTAAAAAGATTGATGGAGCTGGTGGCTGTCCAGAGTTTCCATTACGTTACGCTCCAGAATCGGCTGGTACACCGCTATACTATATTAGTAGTGGTGATTCTTTATGTAGTAAGGATCGGTTTACCATTAAAGTTCGACCAATCTGTGGCACCATTCAAGAAGCGGTCGGCATGATTTGCATTGATCAAGATGGTAATGTGCTCAAATCAAGCAACAATCAATGTTTTGCAAATAATGGTGGTAAACCAAGTATTAAAGATTGTATCAATAGTAACGTTATACCTAGTCCAGTGCCTAATAAGATAGATGATAGTAATAATAATGGTGAAGTAAATCCTAACCTTTATTAGCGAAGAGTTGTCAAGGAATTGTATAGTTAGCTTATTGACAATTGAGCACTTTTATTTAATAATAATTGAATAATTACAGCCTATTATAAAAATTCAGTGCTTATTTCATAATGAGCTAACTATATATGCGTAACATCAGTTACCATTATAACTCTAGAAAACTTTTAAATATCGTGACGATCTCCAAATTTCTTAACTTGAGTGTTTGAACTTTCTGCCATATAACCACCACCCATTGATTGATATAAGTTTACGATATTATTTAATTGTTGAATTTTGAGTTGGTTAGATTTAGCGAGCTCATAATCCATATTTAACTTCAAGGCAAGAGTATCAGCATAACTAATGGCACCTTTTTTATACTGTGTTTGTGCTATATTATATAAATCCAGCGATTTAGTATAGGATATTTGCTGTATAGAGGCCATTTTATCACTATTGTTATGACTGGCTAATGCATTATCTACATTGGCAAAGGCACTGCGTACAGTTTGTAGATAGTTGTAATATGCCGAATAATACTGTGCTTTGGCTTTATCGATTTGTGAGTATAGTCCGAGATTTAGAAACGGCATTGTAGCGGCTAGTTCACCTGCCCAAATATCACCACCAGCAGTAAAGAGATTGGTTAATTGTAATGAACCCTGACCAAGTAAACCAGTTAAATTAATACTTGGGAAAAACATTGAGGTAACTACCCCAATATTACCGTTGGCAATTTGTAGTTGATATTCAGCAATCGCTACATCTGGTCGATTTTTGAGTACGTCTGAAGGTAAATTAATTGGTACAATATTTTGGGTTGATATTTCATCAAAAGTATTATGTATCATAATCTTAGCAGGGTTTTTATTAGTTAATACTTGAATTGCATTCTCAACCTGAGTGATATTATTTTCTAAATCTGGGATTTTAGTTTGAATACTAGCGATGTACTGATCAAGTGCACCCAAATTCGCACTACTTACGCTGCCATGTTCATATTGAATTTGTGTATATTTTCTTAACTCTTGGGCATCAGTCAATAATTGTTTTTGAATTAATAATTGTTTATGCAACCCAAGTAAATTGAAATAGCTAGCACTAACTTGACTTATTACCGCTAATTTAGTTGCATTGATTGCTTGTTTTTGCATTTCAACATTCAACTTAGCAACTTCAGTTTGTTTAACTTGATTAAATATATTCAAAGAGTAGCTAGGTATAAATCCTGTAGCATAACCATCGAAGTTTTGATTTGAGGCATTGTAATTCATCATTGGATTACCACTAGTGTTACTAAAGCCTGGATTGGTAATTTGTCCAGCTACACCAATTGCACCTAGTTGTATCGTAGGTATCCAGTTCATGTTAACTTGACTAAGTGTTGCTTTGGCTTGCAATGAGTTGCCAATTGCTATTTGAATATTGTTATTATTCGTTAATGCTTCTACGATAAGTTTATTTAAAGTAGGATCATTAAATTGTTGCCACCATGCTGTCTGACTGAGATTAGCGCTTTCAAATTTAGCAAGCTTATCTGGACTATTCCAATTATTTGGAGTGTCTATATTTGGCTTAATATATGTTGGTCCCATCAGTCCACAAGATGATAAAATCATACCTGTCAGAGTTGCAACGATAATATATTTGATTTTCATGATTTACGACCTATTAATTTGATGTGTCAACAGTAACTTTAGAACTAGCACCTACACGTAATGGATACTTAGGATCGTTCTTAAGTGTCACGCGTACCGTAAAACGTTGCGTTACTTTTACCCAGTTACCAGTAGCATTTTCAGCCGGCAGCAATGAGAACGTGTTGCCACTAGCATAGCCAATACTTTTTACGATGCCTTGGTATTTATGATCATACATATCGAGTACAATTGTTACTGGTTGTCCAATCTTGATTCGTCTAATTTGCGTTTCTTTAAAGTTGGCATCAATCCACCATGTTTGATTATCGACCATGCCAAATAATTTTTGACCCAGCCCAACTAATTCACCAGTTTGAAGATTTTGATTACTAATGTAGCCATCAACAGGGGCACGTAATTCGGTATAGTTGGTATTGTTTTGGGCATTTTCTACACCTGTTTTGGCAAGATCAACCTGTGTGGTAGCTGCTGTATATTGGGTGTTTGCCTGTGCTAACCCGACTTTAGCTTGTTCCAATGCTTGTTTAGCTTGCGCTGCCTGATTCTGATAACGTTGCATATCTTGTTCAGAGGCTGCTTTTTGTTGAAATAAATCACTATAGCGTATTGCCATTTTATTGGCATAGTCATAGTCAGACTGTGCTTTACTTACATTGGCTTTAGCTACGTTTATTTGTTGTTTAGCCGTATCTGCTTGTTGGGTAGCTAGTAATAAATCCTGTTTGGATTTAGTTAACATTAGGCTATAGTCTTGGGGATCAATCGTCATTAATAAGTCACCCTTATGAACAAATTGATCATTCTCAACGTAGATATTTTTAATATAACCATTAATTTTGGGTGATATATTTACTAAATGTGCATTCACATAAGCATTATCAGTACTCGGATAAACTTCACTATAGTGATAATAACCATAAATACTAACAGCTACAACAGCGATCAATCCAACGCTACCAACTACATGTTTATTCATTATAATTTCCTTTTAAATTCAATTAATTTTATACAATGTTTAATGCATGCCACTCATTGATGCTCCAGCCGGAGGGCGTTTCAAAAAGAATGGTAGCCAAATAATCCCTAATAATAAGAAGCCAAAAATATAGAATGAGTCCAAATAGCTAATTAAGGAGCTTTGCTGCATAATTTTCATCTGAGCAATGGCAACTTGCATTTGCTCTGATCCAGCTGGAATAGATTGTTTCCACCATAAAAATCCCATTGAATATGGATTAACATGACTAGCTAAGTCATGCCATGAGGTTTGCATTTCGTGCGATACAATGGTTGCAGATAATGAGGTACCAATAGAGCTGGCGATATTTCTAAAAAAATTAAAAATGCCAGATGCATCATTATGCAATTCTTCAGGCACATCAATAAAAACCATTTGCATAGTAGGCACAAATACTGACATCATCCCAGCACCCTGAATAGCTACCGTTGCAATAACTAAACCCATGCTAACTGTTGGTCCGTATGATGCAAGGATAAAGCATGAAGCTGCAAAAATTAGTAAGCCCCAGAATATTATCTTACGTGCATCAACTTTTTGCATAAGTGCCATCAAGATTGGCGCAGCAAAAAACGCAGCTATCCCACGTGGTGCAGTCACATAACCAGCGGTATCAACAGGATATCCGTAAGTTTGTTGCAGCATGGTTGGGAAATATGCCATTGATGCTGTTACCATCAAAAAAAATAGAAATATCATGGCACATGATAGCATGAGGTTTTTATACCTGAAGATTCTGAAATCAATAACAGATTTACCAATCAATCCACGCCAAATAAATAATGTAATTAGTACCAAAGAGATAGCTAAAATTATTATCATTTCAATTGAGTCAAACCAGTTATTGGTATTTCCTTCATCAATAAAATATTCTAAGCACGCTACACCAATTGCCATAAATGCAAAACTTAGATAATCAATTTTTACTTTAGTAAGGATGTCTTTTTTCATATACATTAAGACTAATATGAAACCAGCTACGCATATGGGTACATTAACGTAGAATACCCAGCGCCAAGTTAGATTTTCAGCTAAGGCACCACCAAAGATTGGTCCAATTACAGGACCCATTACCACGCATAAGCTATACACCATCATGATCTTAGGTTGCTCTTCTTGTGTGAAATTCTGCGATATATATGATTGGGCAACTGATGGTAAAAATGCACCGCCGATACCTTGAATCAAACGAAATATGACCATCTGCGTTAAAGACGTTGATAATCCACACAGT
>RXKA01000139.1:0-206 GCA_003962985.1 Pseudomonadota bacterium
GCTGGATTAAATACCCTAACACTATAACCCGCTTCAGACATTAGTTTAGAAAAATTTTCCGTCAAGCTCCTTTGGCGCTCATTAGAAGCAGCAACAAATTCGTCCCGCTCGCAAATAACCGAAAGTGTTGCTTCCCAAATTTTAGGACTAAAATAATTCATGAGACGCAAAACATCTTGTTCACTATTATTCTTATCATGAACACA
>RXKA01000139.1:256-4297 GCA_003962985.1 Pseudomonadota bacterium
ATTGCCCAATCTTCTCCTACGGTTGCAATTTCTTCTAGTGTCATTGTAGGAGCAGGAATTAGTTTCTTGCGATTTTCATTAGTGCTTTCGTGAACACTAAATTGTAAACCAATCGTAGGAATAGCAATAGAAGTCTCTGCTAAATCTTCAAAGGCGGCGAATTGGCGCGGAGCCGATGTGCTGATTAATAGTTTAGCATGAGGATATAAATGATAGAGTTGCCATAGAGCCTCACGAAGTTCCTTCCAATTATTCATGGGTTCCCCCATGCTCATGAACATAATTTGCAACTTTTGAATCTTGTTTGCATCAATTCCGGTTTGGTTTAACAAATGAATTGGTTGTTCAATAATTTCCTTGCACGTTAAGGATCTAACGAAATAATCGCCCGCCCCACAAAAACGGCATCCCATAGCACACCCACTTTGAGTAGAACAGCAAATAACGGTACGGTCCTCATAGGTTGGATATTTATATAGGACAGATTCGGCTACTGCATCACCCTTTTTAAAAACGAATTTCTTAACGTTTTCATCAGTAGAACAGATTTGTTTAATATCGGGCCAAGATGTAGTCATAAATTAAAATCTAGTATTATCAAATTTTTCCAAGATAATATCATTCACCTTCCTAATATCTCTTAGTGCTTCTAGCCTAGTCTCTACTTTGGCCTTTTGCAAGTCCTCTTTCGAGAGCTTTTCTAGCTCACCCGTGCTTAATTCACGGCCGTTTAGATATGTTCCAGATTTAGCCATATTATTGCTCTATTACCAATACATCTTCCCTATCTTTAAAATCATCTAATAACTCTCCTTTTCTAAGGTGAAACTTCGCCGCCTCTTCAAAAGAACTATAATCCATAATACTATAATCTTCACCACAACAATCGCAAGTTACATTATATGGATCGCGGCCAAAATTATCTTTAAAATACCGAATAGCCTCTCCTTGGGGTAAATTAACAATGATATAATGCCATTTTAGCTTGAGACTACCGCCACTATGCATATCCCAAAAAAAGGTCCATTTCTTAGAGGGCTCAATTCGTTTTAGTTTTTGTTTCATAAATAATTGTTTTATATTAAATTAAAAACCGCTGCCAAACAAACATAATGTACCAATTGATCCAACCCTATACTCACAAAAAACCAATGTTTGCTTTGTAAATTCCATAGTTGAATATTAATCCTTGATGTCACAAAATCAACAATAAAATGCAAAATACCAGTGAATACCGCAAATTTTAATCCCCACAATAAAAAACACGAAGAATATATTAAACAATGAATGAATAGCGGCGCAAACCTTTTAGATTTTCCATGAGCCATCCAATCATTTTGTAATACAAAATCAGCAATAAAATGAGTGATAATCAAACTCAGCGGGATATTCATATTATGTTTTTATCAACTTATTAATTTCTCCCCTATAAAACTCTTCTACCACACTATGATCTATAGACGGGGCAGAATTGAGTTCCAAAAAATAATATTGATTATTGTGTCTTAGAACGTCCGCACAACCAAAATCAAGACCGATTGCTTTTTTGGCTTTTAAGGTTTCTTTAGACAATACGGGAAAATTTTCCGTATATGCATAACCCCACTCTGAACGACATGGATATTCTGTGGTTTCATTACATTTCATTTTAATCCGGCGGGCGGTTAATAGGGCATTGCCAGCAAACCAAACGCGGAATTCCTTTTCGGTTTTTACGAATTCACTACCATATTCTTCATTATCTAAATTATATGGTCCTTTAACTACTTTAAAATTTTGACCGCCAGTGTGTTCAACGGGGCGAACTACAGCTAACGCCCCCTCTGGAATCTTATCTTTAAATAATCTAGGAATATTAACTACCTCACCAAGTTTCTTTTTGGATTCGTATTTGTAGCAATTAAGTGCAATTGCTTGGGCTTTGTTATATACTTTATTTTTGGGGGAAGTCAAAGCAAATGAATTTCCCCATCTAATAACAATTTCTTTGTCACAATAATCATCATAATCATCGCGCAAATAAGTATCAAATCCTAATCTCTTGACGGATTCGTACTCAGATTTAATAGTTAGAATTCCTAGAGTTTTCATTCGCAACAATCCATTTTGTAATGAGCAGGCAAAGTATTAGTATAATCACGGGCAGCATCAACAATGCGCCGCGCATTTTTTGAAGATTTAAATTGATAGGGTCTCAGATGAACAAATCCATGATCCGTCTTATCCACTTCTTTTTCAATCAATTCCCCGCTTTGTGAATATTTATACCAACCATTTCTTACATATTTAGATGTAACGCCAGTTGGAAAAGATGAAGCAAAAGTAACTTGTCCATCAATTTTCTTTTTCTCCAAATCTCCGGATGTCTTTGCAATCCATAGATTACCATTTCTATTCAATCCAACGAATACACCAGAACTCGTTTCTTTTAGTGCTTCATAAAATTTTCTAGGACCAACGAAACTAAAAAATTGACCAGCAACTTCAGTATCAGTTTCGCCACTGAAATTAATAAATTTACTTAGCGCCACTTTCATTGGATAATATTCACTCCAAACGCCATTGTGCATAAATACCCATTTCTTGTTTAAAATGAATGGATGAGTATTACGAATGGCATTTTCGCCATGAGACGCGGCCCGCAAATGGGCTATTGTCCAAGAATTACAAGTCTCTAAATGATCTAAAAATTCATCACCTTTAGACTCCAATACTTCACTTAAAGCTTTGGGCCATTTCTTAACCACAAACTTATTATCTTGAATATACGAATATCCAACACCATCAATATTATATGATTCAAAATCTTGAAGTGTTTTAATCGCAATTAGACGATTAAATCGAGGGGGAAACATTGCTAAACGACACATATTGTTTTAAATTAGTTAATTTGCCAGTTTTTAAAGATATCGGTTTCAGTCGGAATTAGGGTTTTTTTGTTTTTTACCAAATCAGGAATAACGTTCAAATATTCTTCATACATAGGGTACAAAGACATTTTTGTAATATTACTCCAAATTTTAGAAAAAGATTTCATATCTGAAAGTCCCCCTCGTACACCAAAAAAACTATGAACTCTATTCGTTGATAATGGTAATTTATGATTTTTATAATCAGTATTGAGTATTTCAAACATTACCACTTTTGCCAAACACATTACCACTGTAGTATATTCGGGACTAGATAGCCAAGTAGAAGGGGCGCGATATTCAAAACCATGATTTTGACTACGATAATCAAGCAAACCACCATATCCACCATTAATACGGTTTTTAACTTCGGAATGATCTATAAGACGACAAATGCTACCAAAATAATTAGCTAAATAAAACAAATATTCATGATTATCCACGCCATTATAAGAATCGTCGTATATCTTCTTAATATGTTCGCCACCAAAATGAATATGTCCTCCCATCGTATTGTGATTTCTCGTTTCGTATGGAACAGCTACAATTTTACCCTCAGTAAAAAAATCATCACACTTCATTTTATCAAAAACATTACGGATATTATATACGATTTCAAGAGGGTCTTTTGAGGGGGCGGGGCGAATTTCAAATAAACTGCCGCCACCATCTTGCCCTATTTTTTTTCCGTATTTTCTATAGCCGCGATAGTTTTCAGCGGATTTTTCTGCGCCGTAATGATTAACGGCTAAGAATTCTGGATCTGCTCCGAGTGTAAAATCTTTCATAATTAACTATTTTTAGCTAGGAATCGTTCAGGAGAGTAATCAAGAGCGAGAATTTTGGTATTCCCAGTTTTCTTTTTCACTCCGGATTTCTTGGTTAAGATAATGTTGCCACTTGGGTCAAGCGAAGGATGCATTTGCTTGCCAATAAACCCCTTATAAGAGGCGGGCAACTTGATTGTTAGTGTGATATGATTTGAGTCCATATATTTATAGTTTATTCGTATCCAAATTTCTTTTTAATAGATTCATCTACTATTTCGGGACAAATTTGCATCATTTGATCCACCGCCTGTTTTTCGGTGGTAATCGGATTCGCAAGCCGCCCTTCCAGCGTAGGCCAGAAT
>RXKA01000139.1:4457-4662 GCA_003962985.1 Pseudomonadota bacterium
AAAATTTGAATAGATTAAAAATAGTTAAAATGGTTAATAACAAATTGATCATTTTAAAGCTGTGTGAGCTGAACCCTTTGTAGCACCGACACCTGCCTTACCATGCTTAGTGTGTTTATAAGTGAGTGAGAACTCTCCCAAATATCTTCCAATCATATCGAATTTGATTTCGACAATGTTAAAAGCTTTTCCATTGTGAACGGCT
>RXKA01000166.1 GCA_003962985.1 Pseudomonadota bacterium
ACTTTTATGACATTGCTCTTAGCAGATCCAAGAAAATTTAGCCAAATCTACCCAGATTCGAATATATTAATTAATCAAGCATTACATGATAAAGCACAAAACGATACACCAGAATTAATGCAAGCATTAATAAGCGATATTTTAAAGCAAGGAAATAATCAATTACTCAGCGTGGCTTATAACCTTGCTCCCAATTTAGATATTGCCAATTACTTATGGGATAATTTACAATTAGTAATCAACAATCCACAAGAAATAAAGACTAATTACTGGATGATACCAGTAGTTCTAGTTGCAGGCAGCACTCAACAAGTTAGTATTAATACAAATATTGATGCTAATACTATCTTAAAAATATTATTAGACAAACAAGTAATTCACAACCTAGAAGATTATGCGATTATGGGACAACTCTACCCTGCAAATCATCTGCTAAAATTAACACCTGCTCAAATCTACCATTTGCAACGAGATGAATTTGGGCATAATAATTTACCGCCACTTCTCGAACAATCACTCAGTAACCTAGGTGAAAATGTGCACTTGTTGTTTATTGTCTGTAGTACCCGCAATAACCTACGGCTAGCGAATTTTGAACAAGCTAGTATGCCAATTATGAAATATCTCAGCGAATCATTGGCAACGGATGATAGCACTTTATTTCCAATACCATTTACACCATGCCACTTAAGTAATGCAACATTAGTTGGCGAGTCTTACCGTAAAGAAATCGCCATAACTTTGGCATTAAGCAACCAACTAAAAACATTACGACTGAACGGTAAACAACCATTTGTTAGATTGTCAACCCAAGAAAACAATATCAAAATTGAGCTCATGACCGATGATACAGCTATCGCACATACCACACTTATATGGAACTTACAACCTGTGGATGATTTTACAAAAATCACCCAGATATTAGAAAATCTTTTTATTGACATGCAATTAGATATTAATTATAAAGAGAATACTCATGAATAATACTAATTTAGTTCATCAAATTGATCAGTTACTACCACAAACGCAGTGTACTCGTTGTGGTTACCCATCTTGTGTAGAATATGCCCAAGCAATTGCCGAGAATCGTGCAGAAATCAATCAATGCCCTCCTGGTGGTGAAGAAGGTATCCGAGAACTAGCCAAACTACTAAACAAATCGCCAATAGCATTAAATCCAGAACATGGTACAATTGACGAACGCAAGATTGCGTTTATTTTAGAAGATAAATGTATCGGCTGTACATTATGTATCAAAGCATGTCCCGTAGATGCTATAGTCGGAGCAAATAAGATGATGCATACAGTCATAACCACAGACTGTAGTGGCTGTGATTTATGCGCGCCAGCCTGCCCTGTTGATTGTATCGAAATGCACCCAGATCCAGAACCATGGACAGAGGTAAGGAAATGGCATGCCCGTAGTCGCTATGATGCCAGCGCAAAACGCAAAGAGGATGAACGCAAAGCACGTGAACAACGTCTTATTGAACAGGCACAGCTATTGAAAAAGGTTGCGCCAGAGAGCAATAGTGATACGAGTAAAAATGATTTTATTGCTCAAATTATGGCAAGAGCACAAAATAAAAATTGACCTTCATAAAAAATGCCTACCGAAACTGGTAGGCATTTTCTTTATTCAAACTGTTGTAAAAATTTAAGTTCATCGGCAAAACCTTTTTTTACTTTCACCCATACTTCTAAGTGAATCTTAGTATCAAAAAGTTTTTCCATATCAAGGCGTGATTCCATCGAAATCTTTTTAAGTTTCTCACCACCTTTACCAATAATAATTGGCTTTTGGTTGTCACGATCGACAACTATAGTAGCATAAATACGCGTAATTTTAGGTTGCACTTCAAATTTATCAATTTCAACCATCAAACTATACGGTAATTCCTCACCAAGTGAACGGAATAATTTCTCACGAATAATTTCACTCGCCATAAACGAACTACTTTTATCTGTCAACTGTTCTTCTGGATAAAGAAAAACACTCTCGGGTAAATATTTTTTGGTTATCCCTAACAAATCATCTGTTCCATTATCGTGTTTGGCAGCAACTGTAATCACTTCTTTAAATGGATATTCTTTGGCTACGTTTGCAACAAAAATATCCAATTCCTGCCGATTCTTTAATTTATCTTTTTTATTGATAACTAAGATAACATTCGCCGTTTTGGGCAATAAATTTAAGACTTCTTTATCGCCAGCGTTAAAGAAACCAGCTTCTACAACATATAAAATTACATCAACACTAGTTAAACTATTTACCACGCTTTGATTGAGCGCCAAATTCAACTTATTCAAATTAAGCTTTTGGAACCCAGGCGTGTCAACAAAAATATATTGCACATCACCTTGTGTATATACTCCTGTTACTTTATGACGTGTAGTTTGTGGCTTACGTGAAGTAATACTAATCTTCTGTCCAATCAGGTGATTCATCAAAGTTGATTTACCAACGTTGGGACGTCCAACAATCGCTACGAAACCACAATAAGTATTATTAGTCATTAAAATCGTTTTCTTTCAATAAAACCAGTAAATTTTGTGCCGCATTTTGACTGGCTTGTTTTTTACCTTTACCCTCGCCCCATGCTCGCAATTCTAACTCTTCAATCGCACACTCAACTCTAAATAACATATCATGTTCAGGTCCGGTCATTGAAATGATATTATAACGCGGCAACGAAAGCCTTCTTGACTGTAAATACTCTTGTAATTGTGTTTTATAATCTTTGGTTTGGTTATTTTGTTGTTCACGTAACGGATAGTAAAATAGCTTCTCTATAACTTTTTGCGCGGTTATGAAATCACTATCTAACATAATTGCGGCAAAAAGTGCTTCTAAACAATCAGCTAAAATAGAAGGTCTTGAGCGTCCACCACTTTTTAATTCGCCATCACCAAGATAAAGATAGTGACCAATATCTAACTGCTCAGCAATTTCAACTAAACTATCCTGATTAACTAAGGCTGCTCTCATTTTGGATAACTGCCCCTCTGGCAAATCAGGATACATCTCATACAAATTTAATGCAATTACACAATCTAGAATACCATCGCCAACAAACTCTAAACGCTCGTTATTTGGTCGACCATAACTACGATGAGTAACCGCCTGACGGAGCAGACTATTATTTTTAAATTGATATCCTATTTGTTGTTCTAAGTCTGATAATTTAGCCATAATTAATTAATTTTCGTCCAAATACGTGATAAATCACGGAAATTCATCCATACATAGATAGCTTTACCCAAAATTGCCTGATTTGGAACAAATCCCCAATAGCGGCTATCCAGACTGTTATCACGATTATCTCCCATCATGAAGTAATGTCCTTCTGGAACTTTACAGGTAAATCCGTTATCAAAATATTCGCAATTCGCCTTATTAGGAAAATCACGCACCATTTCTTCGATTACTGGTGGAAAATTACTATCGGTTGCAATTGGATGTTCGATACCTGTTAAATCTTCAATTGTACGAGTAGTATGAACCACTACATTACCGTTTGGAGTATTCTCCGTATAATCATATGAACCGTCTGGTTGATAGCTCAATTTTTTACCATTAATGGTTAATTTTTTATCAATATAACTAACTGTATCGCCAGGCAAACCCACCACACGTTTAATCAGATCACGATTTGCAGTCTCTTGATCTTGAAAGACGACTACATCACCACGTGCGACTTCATGAATTGGAATCACAACTTTATTTGTCACTGGCATCCGAATACCGTAATCAAATTTACTCACCAAGATAAAATCACCAACAGTTAGGTCTGGGCGCATTGAACTACTAGGAATTTGGTATGCCTCAAAAAGAAATGCGCGTAAAACCCACACTCCCAAGACAACAGGGAAAAATTCACGTGAGTAATGAACATAATGCGGCTTAGGTTGATTTTCTGAACGTTTCTTAGCCCATAATAATTTATCTAAAACTAACACAACACCACTAAGAGCTACTAATACTAATAATACGGAAGCAAAATCTGTAAACTCAGAAACAATTCCCACAAATCCCAGAATCATTAGCATGTAACCATTTTCCATGGTTTTGCTTTTACTATTACCACGAGCTTTCCATATAAAAACCACGCCTATTATAATAGCTAAAACGCCAAGATAAAACCACTGGGATAAACCAACTGCTTGCATATAAAATCCTATAAATTTAGATATCATCAAAAAATACAAAGGGTATATTTTACCATAATTATCATCAGCACCGCTAACGTTCTGGTTTATTCTATAAATTCCCGCGCAGCACTATACAGCCACTTACCATTAATGAATTGAAACTCACTAACTTCGTGTAAACAATATTTACGTTTATTGGCACGATAAAACGCTTTAAACTCAACAATAGCTGTTGATTCCTCAACATTACTCGTTATAATCTCGAGTTTTAACCATTTGACATGTTCTACATTATCAGTTGAAGAATGTTTGTTATACTCCTCAAGTGCAACGCCACACATAGTATTTTCTATATATGAACCTGAGTCCTCACTTTTTTATTTTTGCTGAAAGTGAGAATAATAGATCTTTAACAAATAAGTAATTAAAAAATAAAAAAGGC
>RXKA01000121.1 GCA_003962985.1 Pseudomonadota bacterium
TTAGTTAAATTCTTTTTTAAAGAGTTTCTAACGCATAAATTTGGTCATCTTCGCCATGTGGTTGATAAAGGTGGTGATTCACGTGCGATGTCGTTGAATTTAATTGGCTTGCGCTTCATTCCTGTGATTCCATTTTGGCTTCTTAATATTCTTGCTGCTATTTTGAATATTCGTTTGCGAACCTTTATTTTTACTACGTTTATTGGGATAATTCCCACCTCAATTATTTATGTATTAATTGGTCATGGTGTTCGCACGTCAATTAATGATAATCATCCATTAACAATGAGTACTATTTCAAACCCTGAACTATGGGCGCCATTAATAATGCTGGGTTTAATTATTTTGATTCCAAATATAATACGTAATATTCGTAAAAGGAAGCAAAATGCTGCTCTTGATAACAAAGGTGACTCTAATTGAAGCGTTCGTTACTCCAAAAGATATTTTTAATTAGTAGTGATTTATTAGCGATATTGATTGCGTTTTTATTAGCAATATTTGTGACTAGAGTTTATCATGAAGAACTAGTTGGTAATGCCATTATTAGTTTTTTTAATCCTGGCGTTTCCAAGCTACTTGGCATTTTTGTGATTGGAATATTTGCCTATCAAGGTCACTATAGTAAGCGTCGTCCCTTTTGGGAAGAGCAGTTACAATTATTAAAAACCGTTGGATTAATTCTCATTCTTAATTTGGGTATTGCATTTGTCTTGGGTAAAGGGTCGCTAAAGGTTTTGATTGTAAGCTTTTGGTTTGTTTTTGTTACTATTCTTCCATTATTAAGACTAATTACTAAAAAGGTAATGAATGCGATAGGCATTTGGCAGCGAGAACTTTATATTTTAGGCACTGCTGGTAATGCATTGCATGCCTATAAGTTATTTGCTAAAAATAAGCTGATGGGCTATCATTTAGTTGCCTTTGTTAATATTAATACAGATTTGGCAAAATGTAAACATCTGCCTGCGCATATTATCACCAAAGATGATTTTTTAGCCAAGGTTGTAGATAATAATGAGTGCGATATCATCGTTGCATTAAACTATGAAGAATTAAATGCTAATCTACAAATGATTAATGTACTACAACATAATTCATTATCACTATTAATTTTACCTGATATTAGTGGGCTAGCTCTATATGGTGCTCAAGTTGAACATTTCTTTGGTAATGAACAATTAGTATTAAGACTAAATACTAATCTATCCAATATAATCAATCGAATTTTGAAGCGTGGCTTTGATATTGTGGTCGTTTGTCTAATTTTATTGATCTTATCACCGTTAATGTTGGCTATTGCTGTGGCGATAAAATTAACCACCAGAAGTAATGTATTCTTTGCGCATACACGGATTGGTCGGTATGGAGCAAGTTTTCCGTGCTTAAAATTCCAGAGTATGTATCCAAATAGTCAAGAACTATTAGCAGAGTTATTAGCCACTAATTCAGAGGCGAAAAAAGAATGGGAATCATGTTTTAAATTAAAAAATGACCCACGGGTGACACCAATTGGTAAATTTTTACGTGCGACTAGCCTGGATGAGTTACCGCAGTTATTCAATGTCTTAATTGGACAAATGAGCTTAGTTGGTCCACGCCCAATTGTGCATGATGAAATCGAACGCTATCAAGATGGCTATTATTACTATCAGATGGTTTTACCTGGAATTACTGGTCTTTGGCAAGTTAGTGGACGTAGCGATGTTGATTATGCCAATCGCGTACGCCTAGATGAATGGTATGTGAAAAATTGGTCAATGTGGTACGATATAGTTATTCTATTAAAAACCTGTGGTGTGGTTTTGAAACGTACGGGTGCATATTAAATATTAAAAAGCGAGATGTGTTATGTTTGATTATTTAATCGTAGGAGCTGGTTTTTCAGGCGCAGTTTTAGCTGAAAGAATTGCTACCCAGTTAAATAAGCGCGTTTTATTAATTGATAAGCGTAATCATATTGGTGGTAATTGTTACGATAGCTATAATAAAGATGGTTTGTTGGTGCATAGTTATGGATCACGAGTATTTCATACTAATGATAAACCAATCTGGGAATATTTGCAAAATTTTACCGAATGGAAAACCTATCAACATAAGGTTGTAGCGAGTGTTGAGGGAATGTTAGTTCCTATCCCATTTAATTTGAATTCGTTGGCACAAGTATTTCCTAGTGAATTTGCGAATAATTTAACCAAAAAATTGATTGATACTTATGGTTATGGGCAGCGGATACCTATTTTAGAATTACTGAATAGTTCTGATGAAGATATTAAATTTTTGGCAGATTTTGTGTATAATAAAATTTACCTGAATTATAGTAAAAAGCAATGGGGGCATTCTCCTGATGAGCTTGATGAATACGTAACGGGAAGAATTCCCATCGTTATTTCTCGTGATGAACGTCATTATCCAGACGACTATCAAGGTATTCCTCGCGATGGTTATAATAAACTCTTTAAACGAATGTTGGATCATCCCAATATTAAGGTTTTATTGAATACGGATTATCGCGAAGTTATTACATTGAATCATTATAGTAAGCAAATTAAATTCCTAGGACAGTTATTTGAGGGTAAATTAATCTATACAGCTAAGTTGGATGAGTTATTTGATTATCAATTTGGTGAACTTCCTTATCGTACCATTGATTTTAAAGTGCATACGGTCAATCAAGCACATGTTCAAGACGTAGCTACAATCAATTATCCTAATGATTATGCGTTTACTCGTGTCACCGAGACTAAATATATAACGGGTCAAATTCATCCACAAACAGCGTTAATTGAAGAGTACCATCGTCAATGTACAAGGAAAGATATTCCATATTATCCAATTCCTAAACATGAAAATTTAGTTATTCATGAACAGTATAAGGAATTAGCCAACAATTTCCCCAACCTAATTACTCTTGGGCATCTGGCTGATTATTGTTATTATGATATGCATGTAGCAGTGTCAATGGCATTGACTAAATTTGAACAATTAAAGAATATTTAAAAGAGAGATTATTATGCAAACAATTTTAGTTACTGGTGGTGCAGGTTATATTGGTTCGCACACCGTGATTGAGCTTTTAGCACAAGATTATCGCGTAATTATTGTTGATAATTTTTGTAATTCTAGTCCTAAGGTATTAGAGCGCATTGAGAAAATTAGTGGTAAAAGCGTAGTTTTTTATGAGGCGGATATTAGTAATCAGGACGCACTCGAAAACATTTTTATTAATAATAATATTGATGCGGTGATTCATTTTGCTGCCTTAAAAGCAGTTGGTGAATCAGTGCAAAAACCAGCATTATATTATGAAAATAATGTTAGTGGCAGTATGGTGTTATTTCGTGTAATGAATAAATATGGTGTTAAACGGATCGTTTTTAGTTCATCTGCCACGGTCTATGGAGATCCTACGGTTACACCGATTACTGAAGATTTTTCGTTAAGCGCAACTAATCCCTATGCATGGACTAAGCTCATGATGGAGCAAATTCTTCGTGATATTTATCGGGCTGATAATGATTGGTCAATAGGTATTCTGCGTTATTTTAATCCAATTGGTGCACATGAATCAGGTTTGATTGGAGAGAATCCTAATGGAATTCCAAATAATCTGATGCCATATATTACACAAGTAGCAGTTGGCAAATTAGCCGAACTAAATGTGTTTGGTGATGATTATCCAACTCATGATGGAACAGGTATTCGTGATTATATTCATGTTGTTGATTTAGCTCAGGGGCATTTGAAAGCGTTAGAATATTTATTCACACATAATGAGTTATTAACTGTAAATTTAGGTACTGGTGTAGGATATTCAGTACTTGATGTGGTTAAAGCCTTTAGTGATGCCTCGGGTTGTAAAATTCCGTACGTGATCCGTCCACGCCGTTCTGGAGATGTCACGATTTACCTAGCTGATCCAACACGCGCTAAAGAATTAATCGGCTGGAGTGCTCAATTTGATTTGAATAAAATGTGTCAAGATAGTTGGCGTTGGCAACAAATGAATCCAAACGGTTATGAGTAATAGTTATTGGTTTAGTGTTAAATGGTTTATTGGTTTTGTGATTAATACACGATTAGGAAATCTTGATTCTGTGTATTAGAAATTATTTTTATTGTAGGTGTTTATGAAACTAGCAATTTTGGCGTTAAAAAATCGTCGTATGCTATTAAATTTAATTAAATCTGATTTTAAAAATCGTTATCTTGGTAATCATTTAGGTATCGTATGGGCATTCATTCAGCCATTAGTGATGGTAGCGGTTTATTGGTTTGTCTTTACTAAAGGATTTCGCGCTGGAGCAGTTTCTAACGTACCGTTTCTACTTTGGCTACTAGCTGGGATGGTGCCATGGTTTTTATTAAACGATGCAATTATTAGTTCCAGTAATGCGATTACTTCACAAGCATTTATGGTTAAGAAGATTGTCTTTGAAGTCAAGTTATTACCACTAGTGAAAATTGGTTCGGCGGTGTTAGTTAATTTAGCATTCT
>RXKA01000027.1 GCA_003962985.1 Pseudomonadota bacterium
GTGATTTTAGTAGTAAAATTATCCGTGGTGATAAAATTGGACTAATTGGCAGTAACGGGATCGGTAAATCAACCTTATTAAAAGCTATTTTGGGTGAAATTAAACCAACTGCAGGTAAAATTAAACTTGGTACGAAGTTAGAGGTTGCTTATTTTGACCAGTTACGTGAACAGCTTGATGATGAAATGACGATTCAGGACGTGGTAGCACAAGGGCAAGATTATGTATTTGTTAATGGTGCACGCAAACATATTGCTACTTATTTAGAAGAGTTTTTATTTGATCCAGCACGGTTTCGTTCGCCTGTTGCATCATTATCTGGTGGTGAACGTAATCGTCTGTTATTGGCACGCTTATTTTCACAACCAGCCAATGTTTTAGTGATGGATGAGCCAACCAATGATTTGGATATGGATACATTGGAACTTCTTGAAGATATTTTGGCTAATTATGCAGGTACGGTTTTCTTAGTGAGTCATGATCGGGCATTTTTGGATAACGTAGTAACCCAATCATGGGTATTTTTGGGTGACGGTAATATCTTAGAATATAGTGGTGGTTATGCTGATTGGTTTAATTACAAAGATAAGTATTTTGCCGAAATTTATAAAAATAGCAATAAACCATTAGCTGCGGATCCTATCACAACAGCAAAAGCTGAACCCAGCAATGCTATAGCACGTAATAATACGCGTAATAAACTATCTTATAAAGAAAAGCTGGAGCTTGAACAATTGCCTGACTTATTGGCGAGTTTAGAAGCTGAACAAGCTGAATTAAATGCGAAATTACAAGATCCACAGCTGTATAAAGACAATCCACAATTAGCTGCTGAATATCATGCACGGGTGAGTGAAATTGATGATTTATTGTTAGAGAAGCTAGCTCGTTGGGAAGAATTAGAGGGGAAGACTGCGTAGTTTTTAGTAATCTATAAGTGGATTAGACTAATGATGTGCTAATCCACTATTGTTAGATATTTAGTACAGATAGCTTGCCATTATTTGCACTTGATGAACACCGTTGCCATCTTCGTCAACATTCGTTAGGTATCCATAGCCACCAAAAATTGTTAACCCCTTAACTTGTGGGATAGTATAACTAATTTGTAAGTCATACTCACTACTTGCTGGAATTAGCGTAGTTGCGTAGTATTGATAACTTGGAGTGATCACCAAATTTTCATCCAATAGACTGATCGATGGCGCAATTTTGTATGCTTGTCCAGAAGAGCGTTCTACCATACCCTGAATCCAACCTGTAGTATATAAAGGATCAGTCGCATACTGGTATGTATATGGAGAAATTAGTCCACCAGCTTCATAACCATCCGATGCACCCCAGATATTATTGTAGCCTAGTTGTAAACCAAAGATTGAGTAATTTATTCCAATTTGTGCACCGAGCATATTACTTCGTACACTATTACCGTAGCCATTATTATTGAGGATATTTCCTTGTCCATTTTGTCCTTGCAATGCACCTTGAATACCGAGAGTAAAGTTAAAGTCATCCTTAACAGGTAGTTTGAGGGTGCTATCTGCATATGCCATATTGGCGTAATCAGTAAATTGATAGCCCCATAGTCGGAAATTAAATCCTTGATCAGGTGTCGTATAACTAGCACCAAAAGCATATGTACTTGGACTACCTTGATTACCAATATTACCTGTACCTGTACCATTATCCCACGTTGTATTATACATGGTTTGCTGACTAAAACCTTCTTCACCAAGTAATTGTGCGCCATTAATGGCAAACCCAGTCAAAAGCCAACCACCACCTGGATTAATATTTACCAATGCACCTTGGTAAGTTACGAGATTCAGCGTGTTATTTTGATAATACGTCATCCATGGACTATTATTTATACCAATCCAACCTGCATCAACTTGTACTCGGTTGGCATATTGATACTCTACAAATAATTCTTGTGGGGTAATTTGCTTAATTACCGAGAGTCCTTGCGCTTGATCTTCAGGTATACTAGGATTCCATTGATTACTGAACCATGGATTTGCTACGGTGAATAATCCGCCCAATGAAAATCCACCAACCTGTCCAGTTTGTGCAAAAATGTTCGCAGCATAGCCATAGTTATTCGCGCCATTCTGATCAACATAACTAGCAGCACCAAACACATTCCATGTGCCATCAGTAAATAATTTACGCCCTAAACTATCATTAGCAATGCTGCTTTCACTATTTGTCGATGTCCCACCACCTGAGGGCATACCAATATATGGATTTTGGATATAAGCGTAGCGGGATATGTATTCATTGGCACTTATTGCTGCTTGGCTTTCGGCTTGTTGATCTACTTCGCTGATAGTTTGTTCATCTGCATATGAGTAACTAAATAGACTACAGAGTAAAATCGAACAGGTTTTTTTCATAGTAAAAAATCTTTATAAATAGGTTAAGAAAATAAAAGGAGCGTTATTATAAATGAGAATGATTCTCATTCGCAATTATGTTTTGAACGATTTTAGATTTATTGTGATATTCATGCCAATATAAACTTGATTTATAATAAAATAATGTGAGACACAATTTATAACCATCGTAAGTGGGGAAGTCATGCAGGATAAAAAACGCTGTAACTGGTGCGAAAAAGATGATTTATACCGTCGTTATCATGATGAAGAGTGGGGAAGACCATTACATGATGAGGGTAAGCATTTTGAATTTTTACTCTTGGAAACTATGCAAGCAGGGCTTAGTTGGTATACGATTTTAGTTAAGCGGGAAAATTATCGTCGTGCATTTGCTAATTTTGATCCGCGAAAAGTAGCATTATTTACTGGCGCAGACATTGATGAGTTAATGCAAAATGCTGGCTTGGTGCGTAATCGGCGTAAACTTGAGGCTGCGGTTAGCAATGCGCAATTATTTTTAGCCATTCAGCAAGAATTTGGCTCTTTTGATAGCTATATTTGGGGTTTTAGTGGACAGCAAATTATTGATAACCGTTGGGAGAATTTATCGCAAGTTCCTGCCACCAGTGAGTTATCAGACCGTGTTGCTAAAGATTTGAAAAAGCGCGGGTTTAAATTTGTTGGGAGTACCACTATTTATGCTCATTTACAGGCAATCGGTATTATCAATGATCATTTAGTCAATTGTTGGACGAGAAATTAATTTTTATACATGCTAGGAGATATGATGAGTGTTGTAAAACCAAAAATTAATGGACAATTTAAAGATATTACATTAGTTGAACCACAAAAAGTTAAATTAGATAAGTTATCCGCTGACTATAAGCCTGAAGAGGTGAAAAAAGCTGGTAAGAAGAAAGCACATAGTTTTGCCGGTGAAGTGCTAGAACAAAGTCGTGAAGCGCTGATTGAAGCTCATGAGAAGTTATGGGCAGCCAAAAAATATGGTGTATTAATTATTTTGCAGGGAATGGATACCGCTGGTAAAGATGGTACGATTCGTCATATCCTTAGTGGAGTTAATCCACAAGGGTGTCGTATTCAGGGGTTCAAAGTTCCTACGGCTGAAGAACATTCACATAATTTCTTATGGCGTTACCAGAAAGTTGTGCCTGCTCGTGGTGAATTAGTAGTATTTAATCGTTCGCATTATGAAGATGTATTGGCAGTCAAAGTTCATCCCGAATATATGGAACAATTGCCTGAAGAATTATCAGTGAAGAAAGATAAAAAATTCTGGGATGCTCGTTACGAAGACATAAATGCATTTGAAAAGCATTTAGCGCGTAATGGAATTGTGATTTTAAAATTCTTTTTGCATATTTCCAAAGATGAACAAAAAAATCGTCTATTGGAACGCTTGACTATTCCTGCCAAAAATTGGAAAATTTCACCAGCAGATTTAAAAGAGCGTCAATTCTGGGATAAATATACTAATGCGTACCAAGATTTGCTCTCTGCAACCTCGAATCAATATGCGCCTTGGGTGGTTGTGCCTGCTAATGATAAAAAAATTGCAAGGGCGATCATTGCTAATATGATTGCTGATGCAATTAATGACTTGGATATTGATTTTCCAAAACTATCCGCACAAGAAACCGAGGCATTAAAAGCGGCTAAAGAACAATTAGAGCAAGAGTAGTTGTAGGATTATAATTAACATTTAGTACAATTGAGCAACTCAATTAGAGTTAACAATCTAAATTAAAACAAGTGATTTTAGTAAATGGTAACTAATAGTATTTAGCTTGGCGATAGATAGTGATAGAGTGAAAAATAACCAGTTAGTTTGACTAACTGGTTATTGGCTATTTATTGGAAATCAAAACAATTACAGGTGAAATTACGATCACCATGTGCATCATCAATTCGATTTACACTTGGAAATATCTTTTGTTCTTTGAGATATTCAGCTGGAAAACAACCTAATTCAACAGGATAAGGTTTGTCCCACTGTAAAATATCGCTTAGCGTATGTGGCGCATTTTTGAGTGGGTTATTTAATTTATCCAATTCACCACTTATAACTTGTTGTACTTCGTTATATATTTGCGTCATGGCAAGAATAAATCGATCTAATTCTTCCTTACTTTCACTCTCGGTTGGTTCAATCAT
>RXKA01000162.1 GCA_003962985.1 Pseudomonadota bacterium
TTTCTGCCATCTGTGCCAGTACCAGGATATGCACAAAAGATAGAATTAGAAATTACTTTACGACTATCTATCACAATCGGATGCTCTTTAGATAGCAATAAGCCCAGCTGGTTAGACAGCTGGGCAAAAGATGCTTCATTAATCAATTTATTTTGCAAAGAAAACACTTCTTGCCTCCCAGTTATAAATTATGGTGTTGCCACTGGAGATTTATCTGGTTTCACCTTTAATACGTGTAACGCAGGTTGCACAATCTGGGCAAACACTGGTGCTGCGGTTTGTGCACCATAGTAACTACCAGTAGATGGCTGATCTATCATCACTGCAACAATTAATCGTGGATTAGTAGCTGGTGCAAATCCAACAAACGAACCAACGTGTCTATCATTACGATAACGTCCATTATCTAAAACCTGTGCGGTACCAGTTTTACCTGCTGTAGTGTAGTCTGCAGCTTGCGCTTTTTTACCTGTACCTTCTTCAGTAACTGAAGCGAGAATTTTGCGCATAGTTTCGGCGGTATTTGGCGCAATAACTTGCTCACATTGAAGATTCTTATCGTTTTCTAGCTTAGTAAAAGTAACAGGTAACATGCAACCACTATTAGTAAATAATGTATAGGCATGTGCCATTTGAAATAAGCTCACTGAAATACCATAACCAAAAGACATTAATGCTTGATCAACTGGATACCAACGTTTCCATGGTAATAAGATACCTTTAGTTTCACCTGGGAATCCAGTGCCTAGTTTCTGACCAAAACCAATTTGACGATAATAACTCCACATTGATTCTGGGCTATATTTCATCGCAATTTTTGAAGTTCCAATATCGCTTGAATATTGAATAATTTGCGCTACCGTCATTGATGGCATTGCATGATCATCTTTAATTAGTTTTGGACCCACGGCATATGGATGCGTATCAAAAACTGTATTTGGAGTAACAATCCTATCATCTAATGCTTTTGCCACAACCAAAGGCTTCATGATTGAACCAGGATCAAATACATTGGTTGCTGCACGGTTTTTTAACATCTCAGGCGTTACACCATCACGATTATTTGGATTATAGGTCGGTAAATTCACCATTGCCAAAACTTCACCAGTTTTCGCATCCAAAACTACAGCAGAACCACCTTTAGCTTTAGATAAGTCAACTTGGTTTTTTAGTGCATTATATACAATGTATTGTATCCGACTATCAAGTGCTAATTGTACTTGCTTACCATTGGAAGCCTTTTGTTGAGTCACCGCTTCAACAACATGTCCACGCAAATCGCGAACAATTTGCTTTGAGCCATCGTGTCCTAACAAAAGTTTATCGTCTGCGTACTCAATTCCATCAGCTCCACGATCATCAATATTATTAAAACCTACAACATGGGCAGTAACTTCAGCACTCGGATAAAAACGCTTATATTCTTGCATACTATACACACCAGGGATACCAAGGGATAATACAGCTTTTGCATTCTCAGGTGGCAATGAACGTTTTAGATACACAAAAGTCTTGTTTTTATCGTCTAATTTTTTGCTAATTTCACTAATTTTGACACCTAAAGTATCAGCTAATTGTGATAACTGTGCTGCTGTCAAACTATTTAATTCTGAAGGATCTGCCCAAATAGCTTCAACTGGTGTACTCACGGCTAATGGCTGTTCATTACGGTCGGTAATCGTACCACGCATCGCAGGTAGAGTTATTGTCCGCATTACTCGTGAATTTAATTGATTTTCTAAAAAGGCACTACGTACAGTATCTAAATATACCAAACGTAGAATCAGACAAATGGTAAGTAGTAAAGCCAGATAATTAACTATTGAAGTCCGATCTCTTACTTTACTAAATTCGCGAATAGCCTCACCATTTTTAACAGCATTGCCTTTATTATCAAAACGCAATTGCCAATACAGATGATTTAAGTTGTTTTGATTGCTCATAATTAATCTAGTTTTAATTTATGGTTATTATTTAATATCCACAACATGTTTCTGATCTGGCTGTACCAAACCAAGATTCTTTGCTGCAAAATCATTTACGGCTAAACCAGAAGAATAAGTACCTTCTTCAAGCTGTAACCTAGTATATTCTTTATTCAAGTTCTCCGCCTGATTCTGAAGAGAATTAAGCTGCATATATGATTGTCTAGCTAAATAACGTTGATTAATAACAAAAAAAGAGGTAATCAAAATTGCCATGGTTAAAATAATATTAATTGCTTTTAACACTTACTCGCTCCAAACACCTCATCACCGCACTTCTGCTCCGCGAATTTTCTGCTAACTCTTGTTCGCTGGCACGAATTTTTTTCGCAATCACACGGTAATCACTAGGATTATCATTTGCCATCACCCAACGAGGTAATTTTTCACCCGTGGATAATTTGACAAAACGTGTTTTTACAATTCTATCTTCAAGAGAATGGAAACTAATAATTACTAAACGACCGCCTACGACCAAATGCGAAGGCATACTATCTAGCACAGTTTCTAAATCCCCCAATTCATTATTCACAAAAATACGCGTAGCCTGAAAAACGCGAGTTGCAGGATGCTGCCCTTTTTCACGATAAGGAATTTGCCTTTCCACTAGCTTTGCTAAATCAGAAGTTGTAGTCAATGGATGTGCTACGCGAATATTCACAATCGCACGCGCTATTTTACGTGAAAATTTTTCTTCACCATAACGCCAAAATACATCCGCTAATTCTGATTCAGTTGCACTATTTAACCAATCTGCAGCGCTAATTCCTGCTTGGTTATTCATCCGCATATCAAGAGGTGCATCAAAACGAAAACTAAAGCCACGCTCTGGCGTATCTATCTGCGGTGAGGATACTCCTAAATCTAAAATCACCCCATCAACCGATGAAATGCCTAAATTAGCTAACTGCGATTCCATAGTTGCAAAGCTATCATGTATTACCGTTAAACGGTTATCCGTAATATTTTCTTTTGCAAAGTTAATCGCCTCAGGGTCTTTATCAAAAGCAATTAAACGACCATTCGCGCCTAACTTATTTAGAATTTCACGAGTATGCCCAGCACGCCCAAGCGTTCCATCAACATAAACACCGTCGGGTTTGATATTTAATAAATCAATCGACTCATTTAATAATACTGAATAATGCATTAAATATTAAACCCATTCAACAAAACCGATAAATTCTCTGCCGATAATTGCAACGCCTTACCTGTTTCAACATCCCATTTTGCTTTATCCCATAATTCAAACTTATCTCCCATACCAACAAGAGATACTTCACGGGCTAAACCAACCATATTTCGCAAAGTAAGCGGTAACAAAATCCGCCCAGCCTTATCCACCTCTAAAGTTTCTGCATGCCCCAACACGAGACGCTGATAACTCTTAACTAACGGATGGACTGAATTTGGCAGGTTTTGTATTTTTTTTCTTACTTCAAACCAGATTGACTCTGGATAAATTAATAGACAATTTGCAGATTCTAATGTAACAACTAATGTATCTCCATACTCGCTACTCAAGCTATCACGATACTTAGCAGGAATCGCTAAACGATTCTTACTATCCAAATTCAAGCTCGTAACACCACTAAACATGAAAAATACTCCACTTTGATACACTTTCCCCCACAATACCGCACTATAACATAATTGGATAACACTCGTCAATGACAACATCAGTAATATAGCTAATAATTTCAACTAGATATAAAATCATAACTACATCAAGGACACAAATGATAACTTTACCTTTTTAAAACAAATGCTTAGTTTTAACACCCTGTTTCACTATATTTTTACAACACCTTGAATAAGAATAGATTTTATGTAAAAAAGAACGTAAAGCAGTTCAGCTCTAACTTTATGGCATACTATTACCATAAAATTCAGCACTACTTTACGAAAAGAATTGAATTTAGACTAGAGAAATTAGACGCGTTAGTGTAATAAATTTGCTTGTAATTTATTGTAATCAACGGTTGTACCTACCTTGTATTTTTTCTTCGTAGTTGCCGTTTCAACATGACCGTTATAACTATAGGTTAATTGATAATCAGAGATTTGTTTCACTGATTTAATTACCGTATTACATACTTTTACAGGTTCAGTCTTAGTTATATATTCAGGTTGATTAGCTTTTTGTACTTCATGTCCAATCAAAGCACCTGTTGCAGCACCTAAAACACCGCCTACAATAGTACCTCCGCCACCTTGTTTAATTTGATTACCGATAATCCCTCCAGCTACCGCACCTGTCGCACCACCAATTGCAGTTCCAGTCGTAGTTGATTTATTTGGATTAGGTACACTTACTTGAGACTCAACAGTCTTGCATGATTTAACAGGTTTATCAACCGTTATATAATTGGGAGTCACTGCAATAATTTTGGCTAGATTTACTGCCTGCTGATTGCTTTGTGATTGAGCTAATGGCGCAGGAATAGCTTGTGATGGTTGCGCGACGCTTTCTGCTGTATG
>RXKA01000055.1:0-4451 GCA_003962985.1 Pseudomonadota bacterium
TCTTTGGTGTAGAAAATGATAAATATGGAAGTACAAAAATTATTAACGCTGACAGGATTAAGTCAGAAAGAGTTAGCGGATAAAGTGGGGGTTCCGGCTCCCAGAATATCCGAGTATGTAAACGGCAAATATCGGATTCGATTAGACCGTCTAAAAGAGTGGTGCGATATTCTTAACATTGATATAAAAAAAGTAATATGACAACAACGATTATTCCCAAACTATCAAGCCTGGTTCACAAAAGAGAGCAGTTTTTATCCGAGAAATTCAGAGAGAACCTTTATAACAAAGCGCAGAAGGAAAGAGTTTTAAACCTGCTTTATGAGATGCGACAAAGATACGGCTACACAGTGACGACTACACACGCAGAAAACGGCACTTGGGAAACAATTACAGGAAACGGCAAATATTCACTTGACTGATGAAAAATTTCATACAACACGAAAAACAGAGATTGGAGAAGCTGCAAAATATTCTTGACACTATTGAATATGCAGAGATCAAAATCAGAAATTACGAAGGTTTTTTCAGCAAATGGGGAATATTCGGAGTAACGGCAAAATCTCACCACCAAAACGAGATTACCAAAATGGCAAAAGCACGATTAGAAAATTATTACCTAAACACACTAAAATCATGAAAATTATAACCACCAAAACAGTAAAAAAACACTCCCCTGAATGGGGTTGGATTGACCAAGTGCAATTTTACACGCCCGAAATTAACCTTTTGATTTTTAAAATTAGGCCGTTTCACTTTTGGTCTGAAAACCACAATGCGCAAAAGATTACTGAAAGTGTAGAATCACTTGAATACAGGGCGATGATGTCCATAAAGGCTGATAATTACAGGCAAGTTTCATTCTCTGAGATGTCGGCAAATCTTCCAGATTTATCCACCGCTGAATTTGACAAGTTTCAACAGTCTATTTATCCGACAAGGTTTTAACAAATTAAAAAGAAAAATAAATGGGTGGCAAGAATCAACATCAATAAAGAACTGCTATGGTTAGGCACTTTTGAAACTGAATTGGAAGCACATTTAGCATATCAAGAAAAATTAAAAACAACATTATGAAAGCATTATTTAAAGCATTGGCAAACTTTCAGCAGGAAGTTCCAATATTACACAAAGACACTCAAGGATATGGGTATTCTTACACAGATTTGCCCGAAATATTACGAACCATTAACCCGCTATTAAAAAAACACGGTTTGGGCTTCATTCAGCCTCTAAACGGTAACGAATTAAAAACAGTAGTATTCCATTACGAAAGCGGAGAAAGTATTGAATCTACTGTTATTATACCAGAAGACTCAATGAAAGGAATGAACAAGTATCAGAGTTTAGGTAGTGGAATAACCTATATGAGGAGGTACGCTTTATCATCATTTTTAGGTCTTGTTACCGATAAAGATATAGATGGCAGTACCATTGAAGATAAAGTAAGTTTAATTGAAAATACAGAAGATTTAACGGAGTTATTTAAGAAATTAAACAAGGCACAGCAGGAAAAATTTAAGCCTATTTTTACAGAACGAAGATCACAGATAATTAATAAGAAATGACACCAATATCAGTAATTGAGCTTTTGCCCTCAACGGAAAAACAAATAGATACTTTTGCAAATAGCATTAAAGAATCTATTTTAGACGGAGGTTTTGATTATAGAAAATATCTTTATCAAAAGAAAATGATGGAAAAAACCTTTGACGTTTTAGAAAATGACTTTGAGTTTAAAGAATTTTTACAAAAAGAAATTGAGAAATTCGGAAAAGATGGCGTATCTTTTAACGACTTAAAATTTGAATTACAAGACCGTAAAACATGGGATTATTCTATGACTGGAGACAGTGAGTTAGAAAACCTAATCGAACAGAAAAAAAAGATTGACGAAGCAGTAAAGGCACGACAAAAACTTTTACAAACAGCCAAAAAACCTTTTGCAGATATTGATACGGGAGAAATAATACACCCGGCATCATATTCAAGCAAAACATTTATTAAATCATCACTAAAAAATAATTTAAAATGCAAAAAATCCAAGTAACATTAGATGTTTCAAAACTGAAAAATCAATCAATTGAAAGAACCTACAAAAACAGAGATGGTGAAACAGTAACCGTGAAAGAACTAAAATTTGAATTGGTTCCAGTTAAAGAACCGAAAGTAATTTATGATGGAGAAAAACATCAAATGGTAAAAACACACTTTGCAGCATTGGTGCAAACCAAAGAGCAAAGAGCGGCAAAAGAACCATCTGTTTTTATTGGTGATGGGTTTACTACCGTTTGGAAAAATGAACAACCTGTAATACAAGACGCAGAGATAGTTCAGGATGATAACGAAGAACTATTCTAAATGATCATCACTTATCAAAATCGTGAAGTAGGAAGCCTTGGCTATTGTCAAGGTTTCTATGTTTTCACAATAAAGACTAAAAAGACGCATAAAACCTATGAGTTTAAAGCAAGGAATGTTTCAGAAGCAATTAAAAAATGTGATGAAATTTGCGAGGAACTGGCAAAAAGGTAGTATATTTGTATTCAACAAAGCGGTGAAACATTCCGCTTTTATTTTAATTAATTTTTACAAACACTTTAAAATGGAACAAAAAAAAGAAACTTACCTAACAGTTAAGGATTACGCCCAAAAGTACGGCATAACAGTACAGACAGTTTACAACAAAATAAAGAATAAAGAACTCAAAACAAAAAAAGTCCTTCACACTACATTGGTTAAGGTGTAACTTTTTTTGGCTAAAAACATTACAAAATATTTAAAATGAATATAACCATATTTAAAGATTTATTTAAATCTACAGATGTCCCTTTTGTTGTACCTATTGAATCAGTTATTGACCGTATTAAAAACGGAACTTCAAAAAACATTATAGAAAAAATAAGGTCAAGCCAAAATAAAGATGAGAGGGATAAACTTAAAAAGAGACTTCCGGCCATTCTATTTTCAGGTGAGTTTACAGAACGTAACAAAAACGGATGTAAAAGCCATTCTGGTTTAATGATAACCGACTTTGATAAAATGCCGCACCGATCTGAATACGACAGGATATTGAATGAGTTGAAATCAAACCCTCATGTCTTTATGGCGTTTATGTCGCCAAGTGGTGACAAAGGACTAAAAGCCGTTGTAAGAATCCCGAAGTGTTCATCTTCCGAACATACGAGGTATTTTAAAAAATTTAACGAAGAGTTTAATATAGATTATTGGGATAATTCAAACAGTGATATAAGCCGCGTTTGTTTTGAAAGCTATGACCCTGATATTTATGTAAATACTGATGCGGTTGAGTTTTCCCCAGTATTGGATGATGAAGGATATAACACCCGGGAATACGTTTCTTATACACCCGTGACAGACGAGGGACAAATTATTGACCGTATTATGTCTTGGAATTGGAGTAGGACTTTTGTCGATGGTCAGCGCAATGATTTTGTTTTTGATTTAGCGGGTATTTTCTGCGAATTTGGTATCAATGAAGAAACTGCTCACAACTACATTCTGAATAATGTTGTTATCGGTGACTTTTCAGAAAAGGAAGCAAGGAACACGATAAAAAACGCCTACAAAAAGAGGCAGCGTGGCATTCGGGCATTTGAAGATTTTGAAAAAAAGAACCAACTTAAAAAAGATATAATCCATAAAAAGAAGGATGAAGTAATACTAACCTACGGAATCACAGATGATGAATATAACGAAATTAAGGCTGATGACAATGACAACACTTTCTGGTATTATGTAGAAAGTAAAAATGGAGAACGGATACAAATTGACAATTACCGGTATAAGGTATTTTTAGAGCGGAACGGATTTAAAAAATATTTTCATAATAACGCTCAGAAGCCTACACTTGTTAAAGTTCAATCCAATAAAGTAGAAGAAACATCTTCCGAAAAGATAAAAGATTTTGTTCTTAATTACCTTATGTTTGAAAATAAAATTGACGTATGGAATTACATGGCAAATTATCAAAATCTGTTTACAGATAACTTTTTTGTAATGTTAGAAACTATTGATCTGGTAATGTTATCAGATACAAAAACAGCTTCATTTATAGCCTTCAATAATGGGATATTAAAAATCACAAAGAATGATGTTGAATTAATTGACTACATAGACGTTGATGGATACATTTGGTCAAATCAAATTATAAAACATGATTTTAAACACAGTGAAGAAATAGATAACGAATATAAGCAATTTATATCCAATATTGCCGGGCAGGGTATAAATTCATTTGAAAGCGTCATCGGATACCTTTGTAGTACTTATAAAAATAAGATGAACAATAGAGCCATAATCCTTAATGATGAGGTTATAAGTGAGAACCCGGAAGGAGGCACAGGAAAAGGTTTGTTTGCTCAGGGATTGAGGCAGGTTCGTAGAGTTAGTATTTTAGATGGGAAAACCTTTGATGATAAAAAATCATT
>RXKA01000055.1:4501-5186 GCA_003962985.1 Pseudomonadota bacterium
GGGGGGAGGGGAATAGCCATGATAGGAGACGGTTTGAATTAGAGGTGGCACAGTATTACGGCAAGAATTTCACACCTTATGACGAGTTTGGGCACCAGCTTTTTGATGATTGGGATAGTGATCATTTTAACCGATTCTACAATTACATTGTTAAATGTATTCAGCTTTATTTATCGCAGGGATTGATTACCCAAGAAGCCAAAAACATAAAACTTCGTAAATTCATAGTCGAAACGAGTCTTGAATTTAACGATTGGATAAGCGACACAGAGAATTTCCCACTTAACACCCGGAATGAGAAACTAAGATTATTTGACCATTTTATAAGTGATTATGAAGATTACAAGAAATACTTAACAAGAAAGAAATTCACTATCTGGATTCAGAAATATGCTTCGTTTATAAACATGGAATATCGTGACGGAAACTCAAATGGAGAAAGATGGTGCGAAATTACGAATGAAAGTGTTGCGGAAAGTAGCAAAAGTGTACTGGATGATGATGATTTCGCATTCTGATAATCAGGCAGTTAATAAAATCCGCAACACATTTCACAATTGAAACGCAAAAAAGCCCCCCCCCCCCTTAAAAAATATTTCCATTACTGGGAGGGGTATAGGAAAAACGAAAATAATAATTAAATTATTTTATAATGGAACTCAGACAATATCAAAAAAATCTTTCT
>RXKA01000179.1 GCA_003962985.1 Pseudomonadota bacterium
GGACTTATGCCTTTTTTATTTTTTAATTACTTATTTGTTAAAGATCTATTATTCTCACTTTCAGCAAAAATAAAAAAGTGAGGACTCAGGTCAGTTTATATAATTTAGTTAATCATAATTTATATTCTGTTATTTATATATGTGTAATATTCTTTAAAAATAATGTAATACAAAATGATAAAGATTTATAATCACAGAAAACATAAAAAGATATTAACAATAAAGAAATCAAAGTTTAGCAAATTGCAAATAATTAATATTCTGCTGATTAACCATGTTAATACCAATTAGTATGGAATATATCCAAATTATCTGTCGCATGTAATGTGGTATGACGAGTTTTGCTTATAAAACGCGGATTTATAATTGGCGCTTTGAACCAATGCGCCAGTCTACATTCAATTACTTCCAAACACCTTCTTTCCAGTGTCTACGACAGACTGAAACATACCGAGTATCAATTTGCTTCAGCTTATCATCATCTACAATAACTTGCGAACCTTCTTTAACTGCGACACCATTACGAACCAACATATTAAAATTAGCTTTACGCCCACAGTGGCAAATTGTTTTAACTTCTTCAAGTGTATCTGCAACTGCCAATAATAGGGCAGCAGATGGGAATGGTTGCCCTCTATAATCAGTGCGTAATCCATAACAAATTACAGGTAAATTGAGATAGTCAACCACATCAGAAAGTTGCTTGATTTGTTCACAAGTGAAGAAATGAATTTCATCAACTAAAATACAGGCAATAGTTTGTTTGGCATGATATTCTTTGATTAAATCAAATAAGTTATCATCAGCATTAGTTGAAATTGCTTCTTTATCAAAACCGATACGTGATTTAACTTTATTATTACCAGCTCTTTTATCTATCGCAGAGGTTATCACTAGCGCATGTTGCCCACGATCAGTATAATTGTAGGCAACTTTTAATAAATCAAGCGTCTTACCAGCATCCATTGCCGAATAACGAAAATACAATTTTGCCATTATTTAGTACCAAATATACGATCACCAGCATCGCCAAGACCTGGAACAATATATTGATGGTCATCTAATTTTTCATCTATTGATGCTGTATAAATTTCGACATCTGGGTGTGCAGTACGTAATTTAGCTAATCCTTCAGGAGCCGCTAAAATGCAGACAAATTTAATATTCGTAGCACCACGAGTTTTTAACAAATCAATTGCTGCAATAGCTGAACCACCCGTAGCTAACATAGGATCTAGGACAAATACATCGCGAGTTTCAATATCCGTTGGCAATTTGCAATAGTATTCAACTGGCAAATGTGTTTCTGGGTCACGGTACATCCCGATGTGTCCAATTTTAGCATTTGGTACAAAATCAGCAATTGCATCAGCCATTGCCAAACCCGCGCGTAAAATCGGAATTAATGCCAATTTACGCCCTGATAGGACTGGTGATTTAGTTGGTGCAACAGGTGTCTCAATATCGACTAATTCGGTACGAATATTCCGCATAGCTTCGTAACCCAATAGTTGCGATACTTCATGCGTTAATTCACGGAAATCACGTGTCCCAGTATTTTTATCGCGCATAATTGTTAGTTTGTGTTGTACCAGCGGGTGATTAATAATGTGAATATGTGACATGTGTAGTTCCTCTTATTGATTTAATAATGTACAAATTAAATGATGTTTATTTTCAATATCAAGATATAAATTATCAATACAATCTAATTGTACTGATGCTAAGCCGATGTATTGTGTAGCATCTTGATAATAGTCAACGACAAATCCAGTTTCTTGATTATCCAATTGTGGACTAACAATCGTTTGTCCAATTTGTGGTTGCTCATTGCTACTAAACCTAACCATACGCCGTTTTACTTTACCTAAGTAATGAGTTCGTGCCACGATTTCTTGTCCCGTGTAACACCCTTTTTTAAAATTGACACCTCCCAATAGTTCAAGATTAACTTGCTGAGGAATAATCTTTTCTTGTGTCATGCTATAAATTATTGGTAAACCATTGGTTACTAAAAATTTATGCCATTGATTGTTATCGCTAATTGCCGCCTGATTCTCAGTCTTGGTAATAGTTAGATAATTATCTGCTGCAATATTAAGATTATGCCCATTGTCAATTGGTGTGTCAGCTAGGTAAATTGAGACTTCAAGTATATTTAGTGTTACTTTACTACGTAAAACAAACAATTTTAGACGTGGAAGAACTTTATTGATTATTTCGCGATCAGAAATTAAATAATATTTATCATTATCTGCACGTGTGATAATAAAGTTTGCCAAGATACGCCCCTTATGGTTGAGGTGCGCAGATAGTTGCCATGGTTGTGTAGCTAGTTCATGAATATCGTTGGTCAGCTGTCCTTGTAAATAAGTTGCAGCATCGTTACCGCTTACTTCAAGCACGGCTAATTCGTGACTAAGGTTTAATATTGTCATAAAAACATCTCCTTAGGGGATAATTGTACATTATTTAGGGTTAATTTGAGGCGAATCATTTAGGCTTTATCAAACATAATTGAGGTCATAGATAAGCTACCATATTGATATTCTTGATTGAATATGGTTAATTTATCGCCATAATTACTTGCACCGATAATATATAACAATGGCAAATAATGATCTGGGGTTGGTACTGCCGATTGTGCCATTGGCGTTAGAGTTAAATAATTCGTAAGTGATAGAACATCACGGTTTTGAATAGCCGTGATAATTTTTTGATCAAATTCTACCGCCCAATCATATGCAGCATTGGGTTTATGCCAGTTGAGTAGACCCAAATTATGAACGATGTTGCCACTTGCCATAATTAGAATACCGTTTTGACGTAATGAGGCTAATTTTTTACCTAGGTTATAATGGTAATTAGCATCTTGGCGCGCATCGATACTTAATTGTAAAATTGGCATATCTGGCGTTGGATACATGTGAGTTAAAATACTCCATACCCCGTGGTCTAGCCCCCATTCATTGTGTGCTATTTTTATCTCAAATTCTGGTTTAATTTCTGCCACAGTCTCTTCTGCTAATGCAATAGATCCTTGGCTAGGGTAATCATAGTTAGCTAATTGCGGTGGAAAGCCGTAGAAATCATGAATAGTTTGATTTTGGATTTGAGCTGTGATTGCTGTAGCTGATTGAGTATACCAATGAGCTGAGATTACCAAAATTGCACGTGGCTTTGGTAATCGCATCGCCAAATCGCGCCATTGTTGAGTACAGTTATTATTTTCCAGTGCATTCATCGGCGAACCGTGTCCGATGAATATTGCTGGCATGGACTGATTATTCATACTATTAACCTATTTAAAAATCATTGGGACTTCAATTACGAGCAATCGACAATCCTGATTAGCGATGAAGCTAATTTGTGCACAGTCTTCAATCATTACAGCATCACGTCGATTAAGCTGATGATTATCAAGCGTAATTGAACCTTCAATTACCATTAAAAAAATCCCATTACCTGTTTGTTGACGGGTATAAGTATGTTTTTCAGGGTGAGCTGCGTCAAAATTACCCAAACTCAAGAAAGCATCTTGATTTATCATTAATGTAGCATTGCGCCCATCTGGTGTAACAATAGTATGCCAACAGTTATGCGTATTTAATTGACTAATAAAACTTTGCTGATCATAACGCGGTGTAATATCACGGAGTTTTGGCATAATCCAAATCTGGAATGAATTAAGCATAATTTTGTCATCGGGATTAGCTTCACTGTGATAGATTCCACTTCCAGCACTCATGACTTGAATTTCACCTGCGGTTACTTGTGCTTTATTACCCATACTGTCTTGGTGTTCAATTGTACCAGAGAGTACGACCGTAATAATTTCCATATTATTGTGCGGATGTAATGGAAACATTGATTGTGGTGCGATTAAATCATCATTTAACACCCGTAGCGCCCCAAAATGCATCATGTTACGATTATAATATTCACCAAAACTAAATGTGTGGTGAGCATCCAGCCAGCCAAAATTTAAGTGACCACGACTATTTGCAGGAACTAGTTGTATTTTCATATGAGGACTCCAAAAGATGATAAAGTCTAGTAGCAAACCACCACTGATTTTAACTTAATTTATAAACAATACATCTAATTAGGATTATTTGATTAGTGTATATCTTAATTAGAACCAAAATTAATAAGCTGGGTTATTATTTACTAATTAGGATACCCCAGTCCTCACTTTTTATGGCTGAATAAGCAATTCAAGTTGAGTAAATCGTTCTTTAACAAGTTGGTAATTAAAAAATAA
>RXKA01000178.1 GCA_003962985.1 Pseudomonadota bacterium
AATTGAAGTACAATTGACAAGCTAACTTGATTTACTTTAGATAGCTTTAGATAGATATTATATAACCATAGCGTACACCATCTACATTGACTATCATCTAAGAGTAGTACCCATGCACAGCAAGCTATATTTAAAAATACATGGAATGCATAATCAAAATCAGATAACAATAGCTCATCACTTTCGTTGATGCATAGTACATCATAGCAAAAGTCCAGCACCAGACCTGAGTCGCTGCACAGCAGTAACAAGATAATCATGCCAATTGCCGTAGCTAGTAGGTGGCGAGTTAATAGTTTCATCATGTCCCAAGTATTTTATACAAATATTATGTTATTCTGTTTTATATTTCTGTTATGTTTTTATGCGAAATATGACCATATTGTAGCATATAACACTAAACACTATGTTAACGAGAACAACAACTCATACATAAAATATTTTAACACGGGCACTTAGCTCACTAAATACCAATACAATACAGTATATTATCCACACAATGCGCATAATGCATAAAAGCTACAATTTATAATTAACCAATAAAAAACGCCCTCATAAATGAGGGCAAGAATGGGTAGTCAAGTCACTACCTATAATGGAGAAGCTTAATTGATCTTATTAACTGACATTACGCAATAGTTATACATAAAATAACTATTTAATGCAATACGTATCAATAGGTTACCAATTACTTATAACCAACGGATTGCAAAAAACACTTTAACCAGAATCAATATACTATATAACCCAGTGCGGAATATCAGTTATTATTTCACCTATAATATAAACCATAAATTACCGCTACTTTTAATTTAGAATCAGAAAGTTGTATATTACAATTACCTTCATTAATTTCACCGTAATCATATTTACTCTTTACATTAATTATTATTTCTATTACCACACACTCAATAATATTTTGTTTAAATCATAAGATACAGTATCTTTAAAATACGCAACCGATGATGTATCCATATGTGGATTAGCATAATTCGCCATAGTACCACTCATGTCAATTTGATATGCATCAAGAGATGCATAAAATCGTGTCACACCTTGACTTCTATACATAGTAATTCCACCAAGGTCACTAGCATTAACAGGAACGACAGTACAAGTAAGCATGGTTTTAGGATCAGCATCACCAGATTTAATAACTCTCGATAAAGCTGCACTAGGTGAATCAGGTAATACAGCATTTATGTTAGTAAATGCTGGACGGTACATACTAATTTTAGCTTCTAATTTCGCATTTTTATAAAATATATGATCATCTGGGTATTCGCCGTCAAATACCAAACCTCTTTTCATAGTATCCTTTATACTCAGATTGAGATTAATTGAACTATTACTATATGTTTGATTATACTTAATTCCTTTAACTCTAATTACATAATCTCCAGATTCATCTTTTAATGAATCATCATGATTCAAAAATGTTGGGAGAATAGAAATAACATTCTTACCATTTTTTAACGCAACGTTTTTGTAAATATATTTACCATCATATTTACTATACACATCGTAACGTAATTTATCATTTGCATTCTGAACATTTAAGATTAAGTTATAACTTAGTTTAAATATTGGTGTTCCATAATCTGGATTCCACGCATTAGCTTTTGATGGGTTGCAAATCGAATAATTTAACAGCGTTTCTGCATTCATTCTATTAAAACGATAATCAGAACCTAATTTAGGAAAACTTTCAGGCCAATAACTAGCCGCTGCAAAAGCATTTACACTACCACACAACAGACCGATTAAAAATATATTCTTTAGTAATCTTGATTTTTTCATTTTTATTAACTTCCTCTAAAATTTATTTACTTACTCTACGGGCATCATCTGGATCATACACATAGTTTTGGTTTAAGATATAAGATGTCTTATTATCTATTAATGATTGACCATACTTAGCCCAATAACGTCCATCCGTGGAAGCATCTTCAATTCGTGATACACTATTTCCGTTTAATGGATATGTCACCCAGTTTTGACCATATGGAATCGTAAACACAACTGTAAATGGTAATGGTCTAGCTAACTCATTGAATTCATCATCACCAAGACTGAATGTGCAATTTAATGTAACAGGATAATTCATCGTACAAACCGTTTCACGATTATTGTTTACCCATGCAAACACTTGATCTGTAATATCATGCTGCACCATAGTGTTGTTACTAATAGAATCAGCTTCACTAAGAATAAACGGTCTCATCAATGACTTTTTCTGTACTGGGAAAAAGTTAATTTTATCTTCTTCTAAACCTCTAATCCCAGATAGAGATTTTGTTATCCGATAGTATATACGTTTACCACTTACTGGCTCTGGTTTTGGTATCGCTGCAGATGGGTCAAATGAAACAGTTCCTAATACTTGTTTTATTGGGGTTTGATATAAGTCATTTTTATACGTTACTACCAACATCGCAGCAATTGGTTTTTTCAAATTAGTGAATGAATTTGCATTATCATACGCAACTTTTACGTTACAATGGTGTGATAATAATGAATTATCATTATTAAGATCACCAGTAATGTCATCAACTTCATGACTTTCAAAACAAGCGCTATCTGGAGTAATTTGTAATGAACTAAGAAGTTTTTCTTGAGAACTAAAGCTTCCAGTTGTACCGTAGCTATAAACTAAACGATATCTATCACTACTAACATTTATAACCTTATGAGTTAAATAGAATTTAGGATCATACTCCAAGCTAAATTTAGCATTATTTACGGCAACTGCATATGATAATGCATTACTACCTAGATTAGAAACTCCAATACTTAGATTCGCAAACCAAGAAGAAGTACGTTGGTCTACAGAACCAGTTAAACTCGCACTATATGGTTGAAATAAGCCAGGCGAGAAAATAACTCTTTTAGCATATGTAATTGGCTTAGCGCTATCGCTTTGGTTATAATTTAATACCAATCGATTTGGACCACCTTGAACTAACTCTTCTGAAATCTGATCAGTCATAAAACTTAGTGGCATAGTACAAGTATTACCAGATTTCAACGTTTCATACTGCTGACAACTAGTCTGTTGAGCGTAGTAAACACCCGCAGATGAAGCTGTGCTATCTAATACTCTCATATTAAACAAATTGTCATCTCTTTTATTTAGCGCACCAGTACCTACATTTGAAAGATAAAATGCATCAACCTTATCACTTGGGAACATAAAACCATTCTGAGATGCTTCAAATGGGTAATTAATCGTTATGATATCTGAAGAACCATCATCTTTTGACGAACTATTTGCTGTTGCCATATTTAGCACGGGAACATTTTTAAGAGTTGTGCTAACATTTTTTGCCGTATAAACCACATCTAGATTATCTGTAGTCTGCTTGCTGCCATCAGAAATCTCAAAATGAATTTCTTGAGAAGTATTATTAACAGTTTCCCCTGAATATGCAAACTTAATTTTACACTCTTGACCTTTAGTTCTTCCTGATGCAATTAAACTATCACAATCTGAAGTGTCTATTTCTGTTATATAACCCGCTGTAGTAGTCCAAGCACCTAAGTCATTATATATATCAGATACACGATATGTTTTCGAGATATCCTTATTAAATTTAAGAACAAAATAACCTAATACATCACGAACAACCCAAGCACTCTTTCCAGATGCACCAATCGTAAATGATGACGATAATCTGCTATCTGACTGAACAGCACAAACTCCATTATCAGATGAACAGGTTGTCTTAGGTACCATTGCACCATTCTCAGGTGGATTATATAATGCCTGATCATATGGATCTATTTCCTCAACCTTACCACCAGCTCCTGCAACTCCTTTGAACTTGGCTTGTAACTCACTCAATGAACTTGGACTATTACCTGTAGAACCGCTGTGACCAGAACAACCAAACAGCATTGCACTTAGTAACGGCAATAGAATTTGTTTTTTCTTCATTAATCTGTTCCTCTAAATTATTTAACTATGGCGAGATTATACAAGTTAGTTTCCATCTAAATTGTCCACTTTTGTTTCACTTTTAAATAAAAAGTGGCTATCTAAATTGTCCACTTTTGTTTCACTTTTAAATAAAAAGTGGCTATCTAAATAGCCACTTTTCTCAATGTCACAATAATGCTAGAAACTACCAAGAATCATTAATACGCACACTTAAGTCGCTTGTATCCATTTCTTTTGGCGCACTTCCATCTGAAGGATATGCTGTTATCTTAACTTTATACTCACCT
>RXKA01000091.1 GCA_003962985.1 Pseudomonadota bacterium
CTCTATCAGTGGTTGAAGATGATTTATTGTCGTTTAGTGACGCATTTTACCCACTAACACACATCAAAGCGTAGATTCAGAGTAGGGGAAACGTAGGGCAACGGTCCAGTTTCCCCAACAAAACCATGATATAATAAATACATCAAACAAAAACAATAAGGGAGATAAAAATGCAAACTCTACCTATCGGAACCAAACAAACAAATCGAGATGCAAAACTTCGGTTACGTAATGCTTCTGCAAAAATTATGATTCGGTCTGGGTTTAATGACAACACGGATTACACAATTTTTCGTTATCAAAAAATTATCATTCGGCACCTACAGAACAAGCAATACTACAACAAACAAGAACAAATTTTACTACGTGGTATGTCAACTCGTGATGTAATCGGTTACAGTTTCTTAAACCGACGTGACCAACCAAACAGACGTTTACGAAAATTTTTGCAGGATAAAGGGTTAAATAAATACGAAGTGCATCTTTTCATGTTAGCGTACATCAAACGCAAACAGATGTAACATTATTCACGGCAATATAAATATAGGAGGATTGTATGAAAGTTACTACAGAGTATCAACTAGGGTTTGTTGCAGGTTCAAACTTCAATTACAATTAACCAAATTGAAGCAATCAGACAGTTACACAAAAATGACCTTTTCTTTATTGCTTCTGAGTTCTTGAAGCACTGGTATAGTGGTCAAAGCTACTATATTGACTCTCGTGTCAATGTAAGCTCAGAACTACGTAGCTTAGTTAAAAAGGCAAACAAAGAAGCTTTTAAAAGCGTACGGTAGTCGTATGGGAAGCGTCAAGCTTCCCTTCCAAAATCATGATATAATAAATCTATCAAACAAATACACGATACAGGAGACAAAAAAATGCAACCAACTCTACCACAGCAAAATGTTTTGACTGAAATCTTCAGCGACTTGACGCAGAACTATTTAGTTATGGGCGTTCCTGGTGCGGGAAAAACGACTTTGATTTCAATGGTTGCGAATAAATTCAACCAACTTGGGATTAATGACATTGTTGCGTTGACCTTTAGCCGAAATTTAGCTGAAGATATGCAAAACAAAGTTGAAATCGGCACCGTGAAAACCGCTCATGCGTATATGTATGAATCTTTGCGCAACTATTTGAAGCTACACCACTTTACTATCTCTAAGGGGCAATTAGTCAAACAACCGGACGGTACAACACGTTATAGTAACGTTAACGATAATCTGTTAAGACAAATCGTTTACACCCACTGCAAAACAACGTTCGGTTTAATTGATAGTAAAGTCGTCCCGCAAGACATGGTAAAAGAATTTTACGGTTTGATGTATGACATCATTAATTGTACGAATAAAATCCGAACTTTAGCCCTAGATTATGAGAAAGATGTTATCAAAATTCACGAACTTTTGGACCTAAAGTTTGGACCTCAAACTGTGAATGATAGCTTAACGGTGCTTAAGTCATTGACAGATAGCTTCTTCTTGCGTGGTATGATGGATTTTATGGGGATGTTGTATATTCCCTTGATTCGGCCAGAGGTCCACGATAAAATTCATTCCCCTGAAGTTTTAATTATTGATGAGGTCAACGATAATACAAAGTTGTTGGAGAATGCTTACCGAGTTATCGCACGGAATAGCAAGCAGGTTATTGCCGTGGGTGACGAAAAACAAACTATCCACATTTGGGCAGGTGCTAACCCTAACGGTGTGAAGGATTTACAGGAGTACTACCAAGCAAAAAAATTGACGTATGACTTTACTTTTCGTGTTCCAAAAGCAATGTGCCGCTATCTTCAATCTTCAGGGATTGATACGAGAATCAAGACATACGAACATAATAAAGAAGGGGCAATCCTTAAGGCAAGTTATAACGAATTTCTTTCTAAAGTTGCAAATGGCGATATGGTCTTATGTCGATACAACCGTGGCACTAAGGTAAAGCGTACACTGCAACAAATCAGCATTGATTTGATTACGAGACGAAAGAAAGTTGCCTTTCATGGTAGCACTCACATCGAAGATATTTCAGAAGTGTTACGACTATCTGAGCCATTACCGCACAATGCAACCAAGCAAAAACTTAAAGACCATGTAAGCAACTGTATCAAGAATGCGATTGCCACAGAATACACTGACAAAGACTTGACTAAAGATAACTATCGGTGTGAACAGTTGAAAGAAAAGTTGGGAACGTTCATTCTATATTTTGATTTTTTTGCTGCAATGCAACTGTTCCAAACGTTCGACGTTAAGAAGTTCATCCCGTTTTTAGAAGGGATGTATGCAAAAACTGAAGACGCAATTCAGTTGTATTCGATTCATCGCTGTAAGGGGTTGGAAACAAAGTCTAAGGCATGGATTTTTCACTTTGAGGTTTTGGTTGCCGACGCAAGCAATACGGATAGTGAACTGTCAGCAAGAATTGAAGCGCATAACCTTGCTTTGGTTGCTTTAACCCGCTCTAAGGATATGACTATCATGGTTGAGTGTGCTTTGCCTGAATTTTTTCCAACACCAACCGCAGGGTAAACGTATGAATTGCGTATGGGAAACGTCAAGTTTCCCTACGCAACCTGTGATATAATAAATCTATCAAAGAAAACATCGAAGGGAAAACAAAAATGAATCTCTGCGGAACCAAACGAAAATACAACAAACAAGAGGTTAAGAAAGCATCGCAAGATTTCTTAAAGATAAATGTTCAACGATACCCATATCATTGTTGTGTTTGTCAACAGTATCACCTATCAAAGCAGAAGAATCTAGTTGTTGAACCGCTGGAAGTAATAGGTGAACTAGAACAAATCTTGCGTAACGCTTTGAAAGGCAATACAACTTACAATCAATATCGGATTTCACCGGAAAGGACGTTACACCATGTAAAAATCGATAATATCAAATATGGCTTCATCTACAATAAACAAACGGATAAATTAATTTTACAACTAATGATTGAGGAATAACTAACATGAACGAACAAACTATCCTATCAAACCTTATCCACGTCGCTCTTTTCACCAATTTCGATGTTGGACGCAAATTCAATACCGCTGTTGTAAAGCTGGCGTTGGAAGGTGAAAATACCTTTGATAACGAACTGCTTTTGGAAATTGTTACAGCAACCGGATTTAACCCTGATGTAACGAAGCAACGGGAAGCAGTAAAGTTTGTTATTGACAACATCCTTGCAAAGCGTAGCGCAAAGAAACCCCGTTACGTTCCAACGGAACTTAGCGGAAAGTGGCGGCACTGGGCTGTTGACCGCACTGGACATGCGTTTTATTACAAAGAAGTTCCCAAAAAGCATACTGCCTGTTGGGACGTACAATTTGGTAGTCAATTCAAGCGTGATACTAATTTCCATTCCGAAGATTATCCCGAAATGTTTGAAGATGACAACTGGGAACAAACCTTGCAAACGTGGGAAGGTCCAGAAGATTACGTTCCTGTTTTCTCTGGTGAGTATCTGGAATGGGCAATTGATAAATGTGGTGACGCTTATTATTATGAATTAATTACTGACCAGACTTCTACGACATGGGCTGGTAACGTCATGACTTACGATACCAAGTTTGACAAAGAAAAGTTTGAGCATATGTGGCGAAATGGTGTCTGGAAAACGTCAAAGATTACGAAGTAACCATATAAACTAAAGGTTCAAGGGCAACTCCTGACCTTGAACCTTTTAAGAAAGGAATACCAACTTGCACAAAATACTAAATTATCGCTATAACTTTTTTCTCATTCTGCGAAATGTTATCCCTACCTTTCAGCATGCCGAATGGTCAGCAGCTTATAGGAAAGCAGGGCTTTTAGGTACGATGTGGGAAGGATTTCGCTCGCTGGTCGGAACAAATACTTGGCCGTTCTTTATAGAGAGTAAGGGTGATTGGGATAGAAAGCAAATTCAGCAATTGCTTATATCGCATGGTGTTACGATGTGGGGATGGGGTTATAGTCGGGGCAATTTCATGTTTCGTGTAAAGAAACAGCAGGCGTACTGGGCTGAATATCTGATGTTGAAAAATGGCGTACCTGTCACGGGCAGATTATTGCATACTTCACGTATCCTAAATGCCCCGAAACGTTCAAAGATTGCTTACCCAGTGAAGCAGCAGCACAAAATGAACACATCACAGTAACAGATAAAGACTAAAACAAAAAGAGAGACTCAATTGAGTCTCTCTTTTTTTATTCCCTTTTT
>RXKA01000085.1:0-1331 GCA_003962985.1 Pseudomonadota bacterium
AGTAACCTTAACTTGGTTATACCATGCAGCAAAAATTAGTGGTGTCCAATCATAATCATCACATGCTTCAATATTTGCACCATAATTAATTAGTAGTGTTACAATTTCACTAAAGCCTTCACGTGCCGCATACATCAATGGTGTCCAGTATGCATTATTTGAATAATCTGGATTTGCGCCACCAGCTAAGAGTATTTCAACCGCCTCGCTATGCCCATTCGTTGTTGCCCAAATGAGAGTTTTACCACAATCTTTGTTGTAGCGGCTCATACTTGCACCAGCTTTAACTAGTGCAATCACCGCATCATGATTATGTTTTTCTTCAGCGATATCTAATGCACTCATTTGGTAATAATCAAGACTTTCTATATCTGCGCCAGATTCAATTAATTTTATAATCGATTTTGGCTGATTGTAAGCGGCTGCGATTGCGACTGGTGAACGCTCATAGTCATCAAACTGTTCCATATTTGCGCCAAGTTTGATTAATAACTCAATCATTTCAATATCACCATTACGCACTGCATAAAATAATGGTGACCAATGATAAATATCAAACTGATTAATATTTGCACCCTTTGCAACTAATAATTCCACCGCTTGCTGTTGACGATTGCGGACAGCAAAAAATAGTGCTGTCCAACCTGTTTTATCAGAGCGATTAATGTTATGTGCTTTTTTTAATAGTTCTTCAATGGCTTCTACATTACCATATTTGGCGGCACATGTCAGTGGGGTATTACCTAGCTTATCAACTTGTTCTGGATTTGCTCCTGCGGCAAGTAATGATTTTATTGTATTTGGATGGTTCTGCCAGCAAGCAAAAAAGAGTGCATCCCAACCTTGTTTATCTTCTCCTGAGAGTTGGCTATCTGCAGCAAGCAAAATGTCTACCATTTCTGTATTACCATCACGTGCCGCATACAATAGACAATTCCATCCATAGATGTCTAGATGGTTAATGTTAGCATTACGATCTAATAATATTCTGAGCGTTGAGCGACGTTGTTTCGAGAGAGCAAAAAAGATAGCAGTCCAACCATATTGATCACTGATTTCTAAGTCTGCACCTGAAATAGCCAAGAAGTCAACGATACCATTTAGACCATCACGTGCCGCGTACATCAAGCTACTCCAACCGTAGACATCACGGTGGTTAATATTAGCACCAGCAGTCAGTAATATTTTACAATTAACTAAATTATTTTCTTTTACTGCAAAAAACAATGGTGTCCAGCCGTATTTGTCTTGTTGCTCTAAGTCTGCGCCAGCATTAAGCAAAATTTGCAGAACTTCAGGTTTACTGTAAATTGCTGCAATTGCGAGTAATG
>RXKA01000085.1:1381-5561 GCA_003962985.1 Pseudomonadota bacterium
TAGTCGTATCATTGGGGTTAGCACCGAGGTTGAGTGTTTGAATTAATTTGGTAATATCATTATCTTCTACGGCGTTGAAGATTTCATTATGTAGCTCTTCTGGGGATAGCAAATTAGATTTATTTGAATAACGTAATAACATTTCCTCAATATGTTGATGTCCAAAAAGTTTAGCTACTTCAATAGCAGTTAATCCCTGAGCATTTTTAATCTCAAGTTTTGCCCCTAGTTGAATCAGGATTTCAACTGCAGCATAATGACCAGAGCTAGTTGCTTGAATTAATGGAGTTGTACCTGATGAATTAACTTGGTTAATATCAACACATTCATTAATTAATGTTAGTAACTTCAATAAATTATTAGTTCGTGCGGCTTCGATTAGAGCATCAATAGTCTGCATGTATTTATCCTCAGAAAATGTTAAGTAATTGTAACATAAATAGGGGATATGCTAAGATTATTTTACGATGATTTGACGGAAGGTTCTAGCTTACGGATAAAGTAAATATTTTTGGCGAATAGCTTTAAATTTTACGAGATCATTATGCCATGATGCGCGAATTACACTTTCGCTTACACCCGTTTTAATTTGCTCTTGTAGTAGTCTATTTCCAGATAATTTATTGAAGAAATTAGTAAAAAAGTGGTCTTTGTCTGGATAATATTTATAAGCATTCAATAAAGAGTTCAATTCAATTTGATTATTATTTAATTCTAGTTGGTAATTATTGTGTTGACGCAAGTCCCATCCAAAACAGATTTGATTATTAAATGGTGGGCTCTTCGCACCTACTTTTGAGTGTGGTATAAATGAAAATAATGTAGATTCAAATAACGGTGAACCATAAATCTGAAATGGCATATCAGTACCACGCCCAACACTTATTTGAGTTCCTTCAAACCATCCCAAGCTAGGATATAAACTAATAGCAGTAGCATTAGGTAAATTAGGCGATGGTGGGATAGGTGGCGTATATTTAGTTTTATGAGTGTAGTTATCTACTGTAATTATGGTTAATTGTAATGATGACTCTTGTTTATCAGTCGGAAGATTTAACCAGCGCTCACCAACTAGCATTTGAGCATATTCGCCAATAGTCATTCCATATACAATCGGAATTGCTTGCATCCCAACAAAAGATTTGTACTGAGATTCTAATACTGGACCGTCAATATAGTGTGCATTTGGATTAGGTCGATCGAGTATGATTAGTGGTTTATTGTTAATTACTAATGCTTCCATCAATTTTTGCAATGATGAAATGTAAGTATAATAACGTACACCAACATCTTGAATATCAAACACAACAACATCAACATTAGTTAAATCTGCTGCTGAAGGTTGTTCTTTTTTGCCATATAAAGAAATTACGGGGATCCCTTTATATGAACTATTTGCAACTTTGGAACCTGCATCAGCGGTGGCTAAAAAACCATGTTCAGGACTAAATATTTTTACAACATTAACGCCGTTTTGTCGCAGTGCTTCAACAAGGTTTAGATTATTAATTTGTGCTGAATTATTACTAAATATTGCAACACGCTGATTTTTTATTAATGGGATATAACTTTCAAATTTATAGTCGGCTGGCAACACAGTGTTAGCTAAACCTAACTTTGTTGACAAGGACAAGGCTATTGCTAGAATAGCCTTGATTTTTGTGGATAGAAATAATCGCACAGTAACAATATTACCAAGAAAACTGCCAGTTAGGCGTTGATAGTTTATCTGGATTATTATTGGTTGTCTGTGGAACGTTATTATTAGGTGTTAAATAGTAATCAGGTAATCCACCATCTGGATTATCAACATTCACTCGATTAACTGCGCCACCAGGACCTTTTTGCTCAGTTATGGTCTTAAATTTACTTGGTTGCGATTCATTTTGTAATTCTGCCTGACTTTCACTAATCGAATTACTACCTGTTTTACCAATTTGCGGCAATACTATTGTCTCATCACCACTAACAATTTTTGTTTGTGGTGGTTGCGGTATATTTCGCTCATTAGTACTAGTTGCACAGCTCACGCAAACAACCGATGTTACAGCAAGAGTGATTAATAATTGTGATATTCTACCCATGATTACTCCTAATTAATATTATTACCAAATTTCTTCGTGCCATGAAACCCCATCGCGAGCCAACAGAGCAGATGAACTAGCAGGTCCCCATGTACCAGCAGCGTATTGTCGAGGTGCAATTTTATGTGATTCCCATGTTTCAAGAATTGGCATTACCCATTTCCATGCCGCCAATTGCTCATCACGACGCACAAACAAACTTAGATTACCGCGCATAACGTCTAATAATAAGCGTTCATACCCATCAGTACGACGTGTTGTAAACATTTCATTAAAATCTAAATCGAGGTACACTGGCTGTAATCGATTTGCATCCCCTGGTTCTTTAGCTGAGAAGAATAGTTTCACGGTTTCTTCTGGTTGTAAACGAATGATTAAGCGGTTAGCTACATTACGCCCAGCAGTTGGGAAAATTTTAATTGGAATTTCTTTAAATTGAATTACAATCTCAGCAACTTTTTCTTGCATGCGTTTACCTGTTCTAAGGTAGAATGGAACACCTGCCCAGCGCCAGTTCATGATTTCAGCTTTTAACGCAACAAAAGTCTCGGTATGACTATTTGCTGCAACCTTATCTTCTTCTAAATAGCCTTTTACTGGTTGACCACCAATAGCACCTGATTTGTATTGACCACGAATCACGTTGTGCATTACATCTTCTTCAGTTAGTGGTTTTAATGAGCGCAATACTTTTAATTTTTCATCGCGGATAATGTCTGCATCTAATGATGAAGGTGGTTCCATAGCTACTATACATAACATTTGTAATAAATGGTTTTGTAACATATCACGTAAGGCGCCTGTTTTTTCATAAAAATCACCGCGTGAACCAACACCTAATTCTTCAGAAACCGTAATTTGTACACTATGCACCCATTGACGACGCCATAACGCTTCAAATAATGTATTACCAAAACGGACAGCCATCAAGTTTTGTACCGATTCTTTACCCAAAAAGTGGTCAATTCGGTAAATTTGATTTTCTTTAAAGAATTGTGCGACAAAATCATTGATGTCAACAGACGAATTTAAATCATTACCTAATGGTTTTTCCAACACTATTCGCGCTAATGGATGGTTTAACTTAACTTCAGATAAATTTTGAATAATAGTTTTAAATAAAGATGGTGCAGTTGAAAGATAATAAATACTCGTGCGATTTAAATCTAGTGCTTCAACTAATTTAGCATAATCTTGTACGTGGGTTAAATCCATTTGTACATAAACAATTTGTTTAATAAAGTTTTGCCAATGTCCAAGATCAATTTTTTGTTTAGCATCTTGAGCATATTGCAATGCATCCGCACAAAATTGAGTAGTACTAATATCGGAACGTCCGATACAGAATATCTTTGAGTTTGGGTCAATATTATGATCAACAAACGCGTTGTACAATGCAGGTAATAGCTTACGTCGCACTAAATCACCAGTTGCACCAAAAATCACTAGATCCAAGTCTACCAATTTTGAGTTGTTTATATTTGTCATTTTATTATGTCTTACCTAAAAAATATGAATACATTACCACTAGCGTTATTATAACAGTTTCATTCATATAAAATGGTCGCAAAATTTTGTTAGTGTCAATGTTGCTAATTTTCTTGTTATAAATTGACACCACTTAACCCATTTGGGGTAGCGAATAACCAGCCTATATGGTTGAATTTGTTGCAGTGCAACTAACGTAAATTAGGTGTTGGTGGTAAAATACTAGCTATAGTAATGTTAATTAAATTTCTTAATCAAAGGCAGGTTAATTATGAGTATTCAGGAAGTAACTTTGTGTTCACCATTATCAGGTGTTTTTATTGATTTAGCATTGGTTCCTGATCCAGTGTTTGCAGAAAAAATGGTTGGTGATGGGTTTGCGATTGATCCTTTGGAAGGTGTTTTGTATTCGCCTATTAAGGGGAAAATTAAATCAATTCATCGTGCTAAACATGCGATAACTATTGAAAGTGAGCATGGTTTTGATATTTTGATGCATATTGGTTTAGAAACCGTGGCTTTGGCTGGCGATGGCTTTAAAGTTTTGGTAAAAGAAGGTCAAAGCGTTAATGTTGGCGATAAACTCACAGAATTTGATATGAGTGTTA
>RXKA01000085.1:5611-6666 GCA_003962985.1 Pseudomonadota bacterium
TTATTGCCTCATGGTGAAATAATTAATGCGGGGCAAAAAATGATGTTAGTTAAAGTTGGTAGTGAATTTACTAACGAAGTAGTAGTTGAGGCTGCTACCACCGCATCGATGGAGTCGGAATTAATTGTTATTCCAAATGTGCATGGTATTCATGCTCGTCCAGCCGCACAATTAAATGCAATTGCGCGCAAATATCCAAATAATGAAGTTCTATTATTAAAAGGTGAGCAATCTGCAAACGTTAAGAGTGTGGTGTCGCTATTGGGGTTGTCAGTTCAGTACCATGACCAAATTAAAATCTTAGTAAAGGGTACAAATGCTGAACAAATTATTGCTGAATTAAAAGCTTGTTTATTGGCAATGCACGATGATGAAAGTGAAAGTGCAGGTTCTAGTGCCACAGCTGAAGAACAAAAAAATGCAGCCAGTAAGGTAGAGAACGGTGTTTACTACGGTGTAATTGGTTCAGGTGGATTGGCGGTTGCTCGTCTAGTTCAACAATCAGCAACTAAGTTTAATTATCAACGCTTTGCTCCTGACGCAGAAGCAGAATTAAGCACATTAGATAATGTTATTCGTAATTTAATTAAAGGGTTGGAAACTGAAGTATCATCGCTTGGGCATCAAGATGTTGCGCATCGTAATATTTTGGGCGCGCATTTAATGATTTTGACAGATCCAGAATTAATTACCTCGGCTAAAAATAAAATTTCAGTTGGTCAATCAGCGGCATTTGCATGGGATAAAGCAACTGAAGAAGCCTGTGCAGCATTGCAAAAAACAGGTAATGCATTACTTATTGAGCGTCAAAGTGATTTTATCGATGTTAGAGATAGAATTTTGACTGAGATTTGCGGTGAAGAAAATAAAGTAACTCAAGTTTATAGTAGTGATGTCATATTGGTTGCTGAAGATTACACACCATCGCAAGTTATCGCTATGAGCGATAAAGTTAAAGGTTTGGTAAGTGTACGTGGTGGGGTTACTTCTCATGTATCTATCTTGGCACGTACTCGTGGTATTCCTTTATTGGTAGGAGTTGCTAAAGAGGTTTT
>RXKA01000105.1 GCA_003962985.1 Pseudomonadota bacterium
TTGCTGATGCAATAATCTTTTCAATTTCATCTAAGCTTAAATCATTTCGTTTTAACTTAATAGTTAATGCTTGTGAGTGACTACGTAATACACCAACACGCACACATACGCCATCAACTTTCACCGTTTCAGGTGCATAACCTAAAATCTTATTCGCTTCTACACCACCTTTCCATTCTTCTTTGGTTTGACCATTATCTAAACCAGCATCAATCCATGGGATAACACTTCCAGCTAAAGGCGCACCAAAATACTGCTGAGGAAAATCCGCACTATGTAATGCTTCACTTACTTTCGCGTCAATATCTAAAATTGATGCATTCTTATCTGCCAATAAATCAGCGGTCACTGAATGCAACACACCACATTGCGATAATAGTTCACGAATATTATTCGCACGAGCTCCTGATGCTGCTTGATAAGTCATTGATGAAATCCACTCAACTAAATCAGCTTTGAAGAGACCATCTAAACCCAATAACATTAAACTAACGGTACAATTACCACCAATATAATCTTTGATACCATTTTCTAATGCACTATCAATGTGTTGACGATTGATCGGATCTAATACTATCACGGCATCATCTTTCATACGTAATGCAGATGCCGCATCAATCCAGTAACCATTCCAACCAGATTCTCGTAATTTAGGTAATACTTCATGCGTATAATCACTACCTTGGGTAGTCAAAATACAATCTAGTTTAGTTAATTCCACCAAATTGTATGCATCTTGTAAGACACCAACATCTTTACCTACGCTTGGTGCAACACCACCTGCTGCAGAAGTAGAGAAAAATACTGGTTCAACTTTACTAAAATCATTCTCTTCGCGCATCCGTTTCATCAAAACAGATCCAACCATTCCACGCCACCCAACAAATCCTACTTTCAACATCATAATCCCCTCAGAAAATGTTTTGCAACTGTTGCTGCACGCTCAGCTGCCATATATTTTAAATCTTCAAAAGAATGTGAAGCAGCGCCATCCTGCCCCGCCATATCTGATAATGCTCTTATAACTGCAAATGGAACTTTATTAACATAGCAAACATGTGCAATTGCGGCACCTTCCATTTCACACGCTAAAGCATGAAATTCAGCATGTAAAAATTTAGCCTTATCTGCATTATCTATAAATTGATCACCGCTGACGATTCGACCACTTACAACTTGATTATTATCAAGCTGTAGTCCTGTTACTATCTTGCTATTTAAACTACTATCCGCAGCAAAAGCAAAAGTATCCATACGTGCAATTTGCCCCAGTGGCTCACCAAATGCAGTAATATCAAAATCATGCTCAACTAAATCGGTTGCAACTACTACGTCACCAAAAGTTAGATTTGGTGATAAACTACCCGCCACTCCAACATTGACTACAGCATCAACCGCAAAATTATCCAATAAAATTTGCGTAGTTATCGCTGCATTAACTTTACCAATTCCACTAACTACCGTGATGATTTCATTTTCACCATCACGATATTCATTGTATGTATTGCTCGCTTTAGTGAAAGTATTAACTAATGGAAAACTAATTTCCTCATTAACCGCTGCTAACTCTTCTGCCATAGCACAAATTATTGCAACTCTCATGATGCAATCTCACGATTCATTAATAATGCGATTATCCGCGCTAACTCATATTTTAGATTTTGGCGCGGTACAACCATATCAACTGCACCTTTTTCTAATAAAAATTCAGCAGTTTGAAAACCTTCTGGCAATTTTTCACGTACTGTTTGCTCAATTACACGTGAACCCGCAAAACCAATTAAAGCCCCTGGTTCAGCTATCACGACATCACCCAAAAAGGCAAAACTCGCTGATACTCCACCCATCGTTGGATCGGTTAGAACAGAAATAAATGGTAGTTGGTTGTTAGATAATAGATGTAATGCCGCTGAAGTTTTTGCCATTTGCATCAAAGAATTTAATCCTTCTTGCATACGCGCCCCACCTGATGCTGCAACACAAATAAATGGGCAATTATTCTCAACCGCTGCTCGTACTCCACGCACAAAGCGTTCACCAACAACAGATCCCATTGAACCACCGATAAAACGAAACTCAAATGCTGCCACTACAGATAATTGACCATCAATTGTTCCTTGCGACACTACCAAAGCGTCATCTTCAGAAATCTTTTGTTTCGTATCTACCAAACGATCCGCATATTTTTTGCTATCTTGAAATTTCAAAATATCAATCGGTTGCACTTCAGCACCAATTTCTACACGATTTTCTTTATCCAGCAAAACATCAATCCGTTGTCGTGCAGTTAGTTGATGATGGTGACCACACTTAGGACACACCTGTAGATTTTTTTCTAAATCTGTATAGTAAAGAATTTCATTACAATTATCACACTTGTGCCATAAACCTTCTGGCACATTTGCTTTTTCGCTTGAGTCTACATTTACTTTTGGTGGTAATAACTTACTTAACCAACTCATTTATTTTTCCTTGTTTTAATTAGATTGTGCTATTTTTTGCGCCCAAATTGCTGGTGCACTATTATGAACAGAATCACCTAAGCTATCCACGGCAACCGTGACAGGCATATCTTCAACTTCAAATTCATAAATAGCTTCCATCCCTAAATCTTCAAATGCAACAACACGTGATGCTTTAATTGCTTTCGATACTAAATATGCAGCTCCACCAACAGCAATTAAATATACTGCTTGATTATCTTTAATCGCATCTATCGCAATTTGTCCACGCTCTGATTTACCAATCATACCAATCAAGCCAGTTTGTTCCAACATCTGACGAGTAAATTTATCCATTCGCGTTGACGTCGTAGGACCTGCAGGACCAACCACTTCATCACGTACTGGATCTACAGGACCAACATAATAGATAAACCGCCCTGTAAAATCAACTGGTAACTCTTGACCGTTATTTAACATTTCAGTGATACGCTTATGCGCGGCATCTCGTCCAGTTAAAATCTTACCTGATAATAGTAATGTTTCACCAGTCTTCCATGTTGCAATTTCTTCTTTGCTAATATTATTAATATTTACACGGCGTGAACTAGCACCACCCAAAGCCACCTCTGGATAATCTTCTAATTTTGGTGGAGTTAAAATTGCAGGACCACTACCATCTAATGTGAAATGAATATGACGAGTTGCCGCACAATTTGGAATCATTGCAATTGGCTTGCTCGCTGCATGTGTTGGGTAATCTAAAATCTTAACATCTAACACCGTTGTTAAACCACCAAGACCCTGCGCACCTATGCCTAACGCATTTACTTTTTCATATAATTCAATACGCAACTCTTCAATTTTATTTTGCGGACCACGTTCTAATAATTCAGCCATATCAACTGGTGCCATTAGTGATTGTTTAGCTAATAACATTGCTTTTTCTGCCGTACCGCCAATACCAATACCCAGCATACCAGGAGGACACCATCCTGCTCCCATAGTTGGAACTGTTTTTAATACCCAGTCAACTATTGAATCATTCGGGTTTAACATCGCGAATTTAGATTTATTCTCTGAACCGCCACCTTTAGCTGCAATCTCAACTTCAACCGTATTACCTGTAACTAAATCAAAATGAACCACGGCAGGTGCATTATTGCGAGTATTTTTACGACTAAATGCTGGATCAGCTAACACTGAAGCGCGTAATTTATTATCTGGATAATTGTAGGCTAACGCCACACCTTCATTAACCATGTCTTGAATTGACATTGTTGCATCAGAAAATTGTACATTCATACCAACTTTAATAAATGCACAGACTATGCCAGTATCTTGACAAATTGGGCGCTTACCCTCAGCACACATCCGTGAATTAACTAAAATTTGTGCCATAGCATCTCGTGCTGCTGGCGATTTTTCACGCTCATAAGCTCTTGCCATAGCTTGAATAAAATCTTGTGGATGATAATACGAAATAAACTGTAAGCTATCTGCAATAGACTGAATAAAATCAGCTTGTTTGATTTGAACTGTCATCAAATACTCCGCTTGTAAATATTATTTAACCTTATATTTTACACCATAAGGTATTAGACAGTCTTAAATAATTACAACATTCTTGATTTGCTTTAATTTATTTATTCAACTATGTTTTCACCTCATTACTAGCTAAATTTTATTGATTAAATATTCCACCTGAAGTTA
>RXKA01000034.1 GCA_003962985.1 Pseudomonadota bacterium
AAAGTCCGCCTAGAGTTATTTTTAATAATCAATGAGTTACCTGAAATTTGTTTATGCGATTTAGAGGCGGTATTTTCTTTATCTAGTTCTAATTTATCGCGTCATCTAAAAGAGTTACATCAAGCTGATTTACTAGAAATAACTAAAGTAGGGAAATGGAAATATTACCGAGTTAGTCGATTGGGTAGTAATTTTATTCAGCTTATCCATCAATTAAGTAAAACAGAAGATTTACAGTCAATAAAAAACATCGTTAATACAATAGAAAGGTCAACCGCATGTTAAATATATTATTCTTATGTACTGGTAATTCATGTCGTAGTCAGATGGCTGAAGCAATCGCTCGCGCTTTATATCCACAGCATCAATTTTACTCAGCGGGAATTGAGACGCATGGTATGAATCAATATGCAGTTGCGGTGTGTAATGAGTTAGGTTTAGACATGTCACAACACTCAAGTAAACATGTTGATGAACTCAAGCATATCAACTTTGACGTAGTATTAACTGTTTGTGATCATGCCAATGAATCATGTCCTATTTTTATTGGTTTGGCACAGAAACTCCATCATTCATTTCAAGATCCACCCAAACTTACTGCGAATTTAACTAATGCAGAAGAAAAATTAATCATTTATCGTCAAGTCCGCGATGAAATTAAATATTATCTACAAAATAATTTACCTCAATTAGTGAAAGATTGGTCATGAAAAAATTAGCTTTTGTTGAGCGTTATTTAACACTCTGGATATTCTTAGCAATGTTTATTGGATTAATGTTGGGTAAGTTTATCCCAGTATTACCAACCTTAATTAACGATTATAGTATTGGTACGACCAATATTCCAATTGCAATTGGTCTAATACTGATGATGTATCCACCACTAGCCAAAGTTAATTATGCAGAAATGCCATTAGTATTTAAGGGTGCCAAAATACTATGGGTATCGCTATTATTAAATTGGGTCGTTGGTCCATTGGTTGAAGTCCCATCATTAATTATTTTGGTAAATATTGCATTGAAACTTAAAAAATTATTTGTTTAACTAGACATGTAGCAGCAAAAAAATTATTTCAGGGGCTATACAATCAAAGTATACTTTAAAGTGTGCTAATATATTGTCATAATACATAAAAATAAGAGTGTAAGTAGTTCAATAATTTGAAAAGCTAAATTTAGTGGAAACATTTAAGTACTTTATTGCAAATTTATCAGCAACGCAAATAGCAAGTATCTTTGTGATGTAGAGGTGAATAAAAATAGCTTGAACAGCTCATTTAAAATGAAAAGGATATCTTTTTATGGTTGATAAAACTTATGAAACAGACAGATTAATAATTAGAGATTGGAAGAATGATGATCTTGAAGATTTGCATGCGTTAGGAAACTGTAGTGAAGTAATGAAATATTTAGGTAAATCTAAACATACAATTGAAGAGACCATGCGTGTGATGAATGATTATCAAGATCATGTGGCTCTCCATAGGTTTGGTCCTATGGCATGTATTGAGAAAAAATCAAATGTCTTAATTGGTGCAGTAGGGCTGAGATATCTTAAAGGAATACCACATTTAATAAATAAACTTGAAATTGGATGGAGAATTTCTGCTAATTATTGGGGGAAAGGTTATGCTGGTGAAATATCACAAAAGTTATTTGAGATATCTTTTCTAGAACTAAATTTTAATGAAGTTGTTGCAATTGTTTCTGAGCATAATAATAAATCTATTAAGGCTCTTGATAAATTGGGGATGATGACAACTCCCACAAACAACTTTATTCATCCCGAGAGAAGTTTTGAGTTAAATCCATATAGGATATATACATTAACAAAAGACGAGTATGTAGCAAGAAATTTTTGTAAAATGGCATGTCAATTTTAGCTTATAAATTTATTTTGTCTATTGAGGTGAATATGTTGAATAACATCAGAGTGATAACGTTTTAGTTGCATAGTAAACTCCCAAGAGATTAAAATACAATTTTAAACGCATTTATGCACAGAAATTGTGAATACAGCAGATTATTGCAGCTAATTCAGGCAAATAGCTACAAACAATGCCTGAAAATATAATACCAAGAAAATAGCAATAGCTATCCATTAGAAAACTGTAACTAAATCGTTCTAAATATGATAATAATTCCCTATTATTGTTATAATAGGGAATTAAGCTAAAATATGCATTTTGACCTACTTCAACTTTATCATCCCAAATTTGATTGGATCAACATCGATAAACCTCTAGTTTACTTCAACCTCTAGTTTACTTCGTATAGCTCAAGAGCAAATAAAAATGACAGCTTTATAATAAAACTGTCATCTAAGAAATTACGATAATAACCATATCTAGTATAGTAATTATTTACCTTCTTTATAACGCTCTGAATATTCACGTGTTGCTGTTTTTAAAACAATTTTCTCACCAACATTGACAAATGATGGCACAACTACACGAATACCGATATCCAAAATTGCAGGTTTATCCATTGCTGTTGCGGTAGCACCTTTGATTTGTGGATCTGTTTCTGCTACTGTACATACGATAGTAGTTGGGAATTCAACCGCCAATACACCACCATCAACTAGTTTAAGTCTTACATTGATACCATCAGACAAAAATACGTGATCTTCACCTAAGATTTCTGGAGTAACTGTAATTTGACTATAATCTTCCATGTTCATAAATACATAGTCTTCGCCTTCTTTGTACAAGAAAGTGCACTCTAACTCTTCTGTAGTCAAACGCTCAATAGTATCAGTAGAACGGAATGCTGTTTGTGCTTTTGAACCAGTTTGAATATTTCTCATTTCTGTTTGGATAAATGCACCACCGCCAGTACCTGACTTAACTGTACGTGTACTTATTACAGCAAATTGACGACCTTCATACTGAATAATCCAACCTGGACGAAGATCTACTGCTTTTTCTTTCATATTGGTTTCCTTTTTATTGAAAATATTTCTAATGTAGCTAAACAATCAAAGCTGATTAAACTCAATTACTCGTTGCTGAGTCTTATTATTCGACAACATAAATATCACGATAATAATTAATCAAATTAAACATGCCTTGATTATTTAGCCACTCATGTTTGACTAAAGGTAGTAATTTTACACCATTTTACCAAGTGTACATAAACTACTTACTAAATTGATTGTCATGTTGCATGATCCATTCTTGGATTTCATTTGTTTCTTGCTCTGCCACTAAATAATTATTGAATGATGTGCTTGCATTATGAAAGCGATAACGTAAAATTACTGTGGATAAATTAGTTGCCATAACGTTATGTGCAAAAACTAATCTGGCAAATAAATCATAATCAGTGCATACTTTATAACGCGGATTGTAGCGTAATCCATGTAATGCTGATTTGCGAAACATCACACTAGGATTAAGAAAAGGTACACCATTAAAAAAGCTCTGTTTTAACTCATTAACCGATGTTGAAACACAATAATCTAATGAAACTCTAGTGTCATCAGGATAAAATGCTTCTGCTTGACCACCAACAAAGCCAAAGTCTGGATTATTGTCAAGAAATTCAACCTGCTGAGCAAACCTTGATGGTAAACAGATATCATCATGATCGAGCATAGCAATATAATCTCCAATAGCCTTATCGATTCCTAGATTAGAAGCATGAGCAATACCGCCATTTTCTTGACCCGCAACCCAAATAATTCGTGTATCTTGATAACTTGTGACTATCTGTTGTAAACGTAAAGTATCATCGGGGCTATCATTTACAATGAGAAACTCAAAATCAGAATAAGTTTGCCCTAGCACACTCTCAATTGCTTGACGTAAATAATGCTCATCGGTTTGATAAATTGGCATCACAACACTAAGTTTATTCTTATTTATAGCATTACCCTCTTACAAATCACCAGTCAATAACAACACAATTAATCTACTTTTCATGCTGTAAAATCATAAAACAATTTAAGTGCTGAGTTAATTCTTTTTTATTGGCATAATATGGAATTACTTTATCGATGGTATTTCCACAAAATTTTGCTACTTCACTATAATTACTAATTGTTAAATAAGTATATTTTTCATCAAGCCAATTTTTTTCACTTAATACCACGTAATAATTACCTTTATGTGGCAATT
>RXKA01000053.1 GCA_003962985.1 Pseudomonadota bacterium
TGACTGATCATCGTATTAATCTAACTTTATATAAATTAGATTATATTATGGATGGTGATTTGGATGAATTAACCAATACTTTAATTGCAGAGCATCAGGCTGAATTATTGGCTAGTAGTGGAGATAATTAAATGAAAAGTGACCATCGAATTGTAGCCTATTTTGATTTTGATGGTACATTAACGACCAAAGATACGTTAATTCCATTTCTAATTTTTATGGTTGGTTGGTGTAAATTTTTTGCTAATTTGCCTCATTTGCTATTTATAGTACTGCGCTATTATTTGCGTTTGATTACCAATGAGCAGGCTAAGGAAGAAACTCTGACACTCTTGGTCTTTGGTATGAAAGAATATTTGATTGAGCATCGTGCCAAAAGCTTTGCCTTAACTAAGCTAAATAAATACATAAAACCAGAAGTGTATTCTAAGATAGAATGGCACCGTGAGCATGGGCATAAAATAGTTCTGGTGAGCGCTAATCTGGCAGTGTATTTACGTTACTGGGCATGTTTTCATAAATTAGATGGAGTTATTGCCACTGAAGTCGCGGTACATCGTGGACGTTTAACAGGTAAGTTATTAACGTCAAATTGTTATGGTGCTGAAAAGGTGCGTAGAATTCATCAATACCTTAACGATGAAGGTCTAGAATTTTGTTATAGCTATGGCTATGGTAATTCGGCAGGCGATTATGAATTATTGGAATACTGTGATGAACCATTTTGGGTTAGCGGTAATTGTGTTGAGTACTGGAAAGGTCTGCACTAGTGATAGATGTTAGAGAAATGTTGGCAAAAGGTGCTGAAGATTTAGGAATTAATCTAACTACTGAGCAAGTTGAACAATTAATTGGCTATAAAAACTTATTACAGAAATGGAATAAGGTATTTAGTTTGACCGCTATTGTTGACGATTGTGGGATTATCAAAACACATATTTTAGATGGCTTGGCAAGTGCTAAATATTTTGCCGATAGTCATAATGTATTAGATGTCGGTAGTGGAATGGGCGTTCCTGCGGTAATTTTGGCAATTCTATTTCCAGAATTAAAAGTTGTTGCCCTAGATAGCAATAGTAAAAAAACTGCTTTTTTATTGCAGGTGAAAATAGAACTTAAGTTAGCTAATTTACAAGTAGTTACCAAGCGGGTTGAGCAATATAATAACCAATTTGATGTAATTACTTCGCGTGCTTTTGCTAGTATGGAGCTTTTTGTTCAATTAACGCAACATTTGTTAGGTGAGAATGGGAAATATTTAGCATTAAAAGGTGAAAAGGCACATAATGAATTAGAGTCTTTACACGATTGGAATAGTGAAATTATTGAGTTGTGTGTTCCATATTTAGATGCGCAACGTTTTTTGATAAAGTTAGAGCGAAATGAAAAATAAGATTGTTATAGCCAATCAAAAAGGCGGAGTAGGTAAAACTACTACGGTACTTAATTTAGCAACTACCTTAGTAAAAGCCCAGCGCAAAAAGGTATTGGTGGTTGATATGGATCCACAGGGAAATGCTACAACTGGTGCTGGTATTGATAAATTATCAGTTAAGCATTCAATTTATGATTTATTGGTATCCGATATTGATGCACGTACGGCGATAGTTTATTCTGATAGCTGTAAATTTGATTTAATCCCTGCTAACCGTAATTTGGCAGGCGCTGAGATTGAATTAGTTGAGTTAACAGAGCGTGAATTTCGTTTAAAACAGATTTTGGCAAGTATAGAAGATGATTATGATTTGATTCTAATTGATTGTCCACCATCATTGAGCTTATTAACGGTAAATGCCTTTACTGCGGCAAACTATGTGATAGTACCAATTCAATGTGAATATTATGCGCTGGAAGGTCTTAGTGATTTATTAAATACGGTTAATTTAATGAAATCAAATTTGAACCCAGAATTGGAAATTATTGGTATTTTGCGTACTATGTACGATAAGCGTAATAATTTAGCGCAACAGGTTTCAACTCAGTTAGTCGATTATTTTGCTCAACAGGTATTTTATGTATCAATTCCGCGCTCAGTACGATTGGCAGAAGCTCCGAGTTTTGGTATGAGTGCGGTCGCTTTAGATCCTGATTCTGCTGGTTCGGAAGCGTATCATCGGTTGGGACGTGAGGTTATAAAGAGATTGCGCGAATTGCATAAATGATAATATTTTATTGGTGGTTAGAAGAGATGGCAAAATTAAAAGGGTTGGGTAAAGGTTTGGATGCATTATTATCGGTTTCACAGATAAATAATGCCGTTAATAATGTGGAGCTTGGTAGCAAAAATCTTGAAGTAGTTCAGATTGGGTTAGATTCTTTACAAGCTGGTAAATACCAACCACGACGAGTATTTGATGAAGCTGAATTAAATGAGTTAGCGGATTCTATCAAGAGTAACGGCGTAATTCAACCAATTATTGTACGGACAATCGCCAAAGATAAATATGAAATCATTGCTGGTGAGCGTCGTTATCGCGCTAGTCAATTGGCTGGATTAGAACAAATCCCAGTTATAATTCGTGATTTTACCGATGAAGAAGCACTTGCGGTATCTTTAATTGAGAATATTCAGCGTAAGGATTTGAATATAGTTGAGGAAGCAATGGGTTATCGTCGTTTAATTGATGAGTTTAGCTTAACTCATGAGGCGTTAGCAAAAGTTACAGGTAAATCGCGGAGTAATATTTCAAATACACTTCGTCTATTAAATCTGAATCAATATGTACTTGATTTATTGATGGACAAGAAAATTGATATGGGACATGCGCGTGCATTACTACCTCTTTCTGATGAGCAACAGATTGATTTATCAAATGATATTCTAGCTAAGAAATTAACAACTGCCGAGGTTGAAAATCGTGTATCCCATATTTTACATGAGCAACAATTTGGTAGTATCACTACGCGTAGCAAAGAACGTAAAGATCCTGACATTAGTCGGTTTGAAGAAGCGGTAGCAGAAAAAATTGGAATGATGGTAGCTATTAAACATAATCGTTCAGGACATGGTAAAATGACGATTAGTTATTCTTCTGTTGAAGAGCTTGAGGGACTGCTAGAGCGAATCAATTAATTTTAGGAGTAGTTATATGCGTGGTAAACTAGGTTTGGCTTTGTTGGGTTTGGTGAGTGCAGGGCAATTGTTTGCAGCAACATTACCGACTTTAAATGCGACATCACTAAAACAATATGATGGTAAAAATGGTCATAAGTCTTATGTAGCATTAAATGGCAAGGTTTATGATGTGAGTAACGTTGAAGAGTGGAAGGGTGGCAAACACTACGCAGGTATGGTTGCAGGTACAGATGTAACACCGTATATTAGTAAATCTCCACATGGTGCAGGTATCATCGATGACGTTGGTTTAAAACCTGTTGCGATTTATAGCGCAAAATAATATTAATAATTGCTATCTAACTAATTTCTAAAATAGCTAATGACGTTTTAGAATAATAGATTAGACTGTAATAAATGGACGATTTTTATCGTCCATTTATTATTTAAAAGAGATGATACTCAGTTTATTTACGACACTATAACTCAATTATTTTTAATTTTGAAATAACACAACCTACTATAATCTAAAATTTAGCTTATAGTTAATTGCACTTTTATTTATGTCTTTTTTTACACATATTTAAACTTATTTAAACATGTTTACGCATATATATACTCAACTATGTAAGTGAAGCTCTAATGCCTGCGTTTATTATGCTTTCGTTGATTTATAAGGGTTTGCGAGGTGATATGATATTTTAGATGGCGGAAAAGGCGGGATTCGAACCCGCGAGACGTTTTACCATCTGCTCCGCTTCCAACGGAGTACTTTCAACCACTCAGCCACTTTTCCTTATTCCTGATAAATTTACTGGGATGTAGACTTATTTAATCAGGTAATTATGGTATCATAAACTTTAGGCTAAAAATAGCAAAATTAATGATATTTTTGGTGAAACATAGTAAAATAGCCGTCATATAGATTGTTTTAGTGAGTATCATTATGACTAGCAAAATCCAAATATCATTAATCGGGCTGCTAATAAGTGCTTCTTTATCTGCTTGTAATAGTGGGTCGTCTTCACCACAACCAACC
>RXKA01000101.1 GCA_003962985.1 Pseudomonadota bacterium
GGAGGATGAAGTTAATTTGCGTAAATCTTATAAAGTTGTCATCCCAAAAGATAACACCCTAACCTTTGTTGAGGCTTAATATGGGATTAATTATTTTGTATATTTTGGGTGCCATTTCGGCGCTGTATGTTTTGTATCTAAGTGCTTGGGTCGGTTATCATATCGGCTGGGAGATTGGGCGGGCGCTATTTGCTGATCGTGGGAGTCATCCGCGCATTAAAAACCATCCTGTTGACCCCCGCTAGATCCCCCTTTCAACTCCCGGGGATGTCCGGGGCATGGTATTTGGGGCTATTTTGGCCGCTGGGTATTAAGTAGTTACAAAGGATAGGAGTAATGAAGCAAAAAATTAAATATTGGGTATTAGTTTTTTGGATTAAAATTGGTTGGGTTTTAGTGAGGATATTAGGATGAATAATGAGAGAAAATAATAAGAAGAAAAATTTTGTAAGTAGTTGATAATATACTACTTACGAAGTAAAGGGTATATTGGATTATATTTGTTTTATTTTATTCATATTTAATAGTATAAGAGATAAGATAATAGTATATAAGTAATAAGAGATTTTAGAGTGTTTTGTTTTTGGATTGATTTATCGCGCGAAAATAATTAAAAAATATTACATTTTACCTACTAATTTCATAAAAAAAAGTGTATATAGACTCTCTCTTCCCTCTATTGGTTCTCCCCTCTCATACTTGACAAACGTGCAAAATTTGCTACGCTAAGAGCGTAACAAAACTACAAAACACACCATGCCAATTCATACAAAAATCATCGAAAAGCTCAGCAAAACCAAGGATTTTCCGAAGTTGATGCAAAATAAACATAGCAAAAATTATATTGCTGTTTTCACTAGTCCCACTGAAGGATTTGTGATTCAAGAGGGTGATTCGGGAAATAAATTTGGAACACATTATGATACTTTTGCTCTTGATCATTGGGAAAATTTTGATGGAATTCTACAGTTGAGTAACGGGACAATTGAATAAAAACTATAACGGTTTACGGGCGTAAAACTCTAAAACGTGAAGTTTTGCAGTTTTGCCCGTTGCAAAGCGTGAAATTGATTTTTCTTTACTTTTGATCGTGTTTTGTTAAAATGGTTTGGAGCGGCAAAGCGTAGTAAATATTACGTTTTACGGGCGTAAGACCAATCGGTACAAAACATGAGCGAAATAACAATTAATCTAACAGATGAACAAACGGCGGCGATCATAAAGAAATGGTTTATTGATAACGTACACCGTGAAGCCAAATATAGAGACAATGAAACCGGGCGCGTAATAAAATACTTTGTCACAGAAGATGGTAATTGGAAAAATAAACCACGCGGAAAAATAACCAAAACTTTTTCAAATAATACTAATTCCAATTCAAATAGCCCCGAAAATTCTAAAAATATTTTATCAAAACTTATTCAACACAAGACTCCTAGTACAACAGAACTCTAAATAAGAAAAAATCCGAGACGCCAAGCATCTCTAAACCCCCTCTTGACAAGCTAGAAAAACTATTATAAATAAATATATGCCCACAAAAACCATCATTCTCGGAGAAGAACACATTCAAAAAAATAAGACCCCAATTAAATTACTTTCTCACTTGGGAGTAAGTGGTACAAGTATATATTTGAATAGTAGTGAAACAATGCGTCCCAGTGATTATGCATATTTAGAATTGATTTCTAAAGAGTATGCAAGGGGGAAAGACTTGATTTTTGCTTACAATGACCCTAGCAATCGGCAACTTGGCTGTTTGTTCATTGGTTGCTGGAATGATGGAGTAGTTGAATAGTTGACATACAAAAAAATAACCTTTACCCTATACATATGCTTAATTCTCAAATCGATCCCATCCCTCCCATTATTCCCAAAATCCCACCGTTTCCGAAGATGATGCGGAGTGTGATTAATAAGAATAAAATTGTATTGTTTTCTAGTGAAAAAAAGGGGATGGTTGTTTCTGGTTGTCCTATCGCGCATATGAGCGACAATTGGGATATGTGTTGGTTTGAAGATGTCCCCGCTGGATTTTCTGTTACTATCACTCAAGAGTGATTGACAAGGTTGGAAAGTAAACTACTATATACCCATGAATATTAAAATTGATGGTTCTAATTATATCCTCGACATTCAAGCGGCGATCAAGGCGGGCGTACTGAAAAAGGAAAAGAAGATGCGCCCTATTAAGGCATCCGATGTTCCTAATGGTTCGCTTGTTCGATATTGTTATCGTGGTGTGTATAACTGGTATGAATTTGTGATGATTGATAATAAAATCAAGGGTGATGGTCAACTTATTTGTAATCACGGTGATGATAAAGGTCAACCTGGATATCTTTTGTTTATTGATGAAGGAAATTATCTCTATGAATACTACGACTATTCTACCCGCACTTGGATTCGCGAAGTTGAGGACAATTAACAGTTGACTTCCACACAATAACTCCTAATATATCTCTCACATGAAACACAGCATTTCACGTCATTTGGACCCCGAGGAATTTGAGCCCGAATATAGTCGAGCAAATAAAAATTTCTTTACTCATCGCGGTACTCGCCGGGACTTTGAAGATTATCAAGAGAGGCGCGAACGGGAGCGGGCGAAGAATAGAAAGCGGAAAATGCAGAGGCGCGAATAAAAAAAAGAAAGGGGATAAATCCCCTCTCTAAAACTCTCCCCTTTAATATATGAGTTCTCTACGTAAAATTAATAGAGTTGTTGAGCGGCGCAATCAAAAAGAGCGGGAACGACTCGCCGCTATTGAGTGGGAGCAGCGAAGAAAAGAATATAACGATAAAAAGGCAAAAGAAAGAGAAGAAATGGAAAAGAAAGGTGAGGCTCCGGTGCGGCGCCCGCCCCTCGTATCTGCAATTGCTATGGCGGCAATGCTTGGAATGAGTATGAAATAATATGAAATTATCACCCGCGCCTTGTGAAATAAATAATTTGGGTGAAGATATTAGTATTATTGGACCCCGAAAAAATCCAAATAAAACCAATATTTCTTCTATTTTTCTCTATAAAATCCACACAGAACACTTTTTTAGTGCTCTAGTTCTTAATATTTTGCCTGAAAATTCATTAAATGAGGCGGGGAGTCTATGGTGTTTGGTGAATTTGACTGAAAAACAGGCGGAAATATATAGTAAATATTATCCGATTGAGAAATTGTAGAAAATATCTATAATACCATGTGAGTTCGAATAAATACATGGCAAAATATATGCTTGACAGGTATCACCAAAGAAGGAGTGATGCCATAAAGCAACTTGGGGGAAAATGTTCTAAATGTGGACAGATGAATGATTTAGAGTTTGACCATATTGATCCTAATTCTAAATCTTTTGTAATCAGTAGGCTCAATAATGTAAGTAAAAGTAAATTACAACAAGAATTAAATAAATGTCAATTACTTTGCAAGCAATGTCATATAGAAAAAACGCTAGTTGACAAAGGACAAAAGTCTGCTAGATTAACTCATGGAACGTTGAGTTCTTATCGGTACTGTAAGTGTGATTTGTGTAGAAAAGCAAATGCAGATTATTGTAAATTAAAACGTTCAAGAAAAAAAGACTAATTTATTGCGCTCGTAGCTCAGTTGGTAGCAGCGGGAAGCTTTTAACTTCTAGGTCGGGGGTTCGAATCCCTCCGGGCGCACCACTTTCATGCTCCCCTAATATATAAATATTCCCTCAACTACCCACTTCGTCGGTAGCTTCAACCATGGTACAGGAATGAAGTATTATTTTGATGAAAATATGGTAGAGTTGGGTTATTCATTTTGTAATAAATTTTACGATACAACCAAAGGCCGCAAGTGGGGAGCGCCCGCTTTAGAGAAGTTGACAATTCGAAAATCAATACTACTCTACCCCCATGAAATACATTATCTTTGAAGATCAATCTGGAATGGAATGGCCCGTTGTGTTTCCTGAGCATGTCCAGCATGTTGATATTGCTAATCGCTTTGGATATACGAGTCAATTTGGATATAAACTTGTTTCTGCTGGGTTTTGCAGTGTTCAATCCTCAAGTGAAGGCGGCGAGAATAAGTGGTTTGTCTATGGCCGATCAGTCGGGTTGGGGATCAAACCCCGCGAGGAAGATGGGGACGTATTGGGTAGAAGGATGAATTTTAGGGCTTGACGGGATGGAAATATTTAGTATCTTACTCACATGACAGGCACATTCAATCCCCATGATTCATGGGAAATGCAACCAGCATTTGATTTGGAAAATGGTTTTCAAGCTGTACTGGGGTATAACACCAATTACGGGGAAATGATTTCCCGTATTAATTATCCAGACCGAAAGCAATACTGGCATTGCTCAAATGGATTGGCCGACCTTCCTGAGTTCGCCCGCCCGTGGGTGGAAGTGGTGGTGAAAAGTTCTGATTTGAGATTGGTACGGCCCGGGTTTGAAAAGGTTTGGTAGAGTTGACAATACGGAAAAGTTTGATAGCTTATTCTTATGAAGAACGATGAACGCGACAAGATCAAAATTTGGCGCAAGTGGGGTGTGACTCACCCGGCGACCAAGAAACACAAAGCGCGGAAGGGCGGGCCATACGAGCGAAAGAATAAATGGGGAAAGAGCTGGGAATAAGTTGACTTTACACAAAAACCCCCTAGCATCTCTCACATGAAGCTTATTTCTACAACGACAATCACCCGCAAGCGTTATGAAGTCGAATTGTGGAGCGGGAATGCGAAAAAGCTTCATTATGTAGTGATTGAATACGCGGCGAACGGGCAGCGTATCGGAGCGATAATTAAAGATTATTACGGAAATGATGTAACGAGTGATAGCAATTTGATTCGTCAATTGGCGGACAATCCTGAGTTCATGAAATTGCCTTAAATGAAAACTAATTTTTACTTTTTCCTTGCTGGTGTATTAGATCGAATTCAATGTCGTACCAAGATTCTTTCAATTCGATTTAATTACTATTCTCAAATGTGCGATATTTATCGCAAGCGTTTGGAAATCGAAGGTATTATGGCTTCCGACGCAAGCGAAGAAGATAAACTTAAAGCACTCCAAACTCTTAAATAACCTATAACTATTATTACTCATGTCCATTAAAACCATTCAAAAATTCATCACAGACGACGGATGGGAACACGCTACCCTAGCGGATGCCCGCAAGCACGAAACCTTCCTAGAGCTGCGGGGGGTGCTACAAAGTAACGTTCCCAGTCTCACCACAGACCGCGATGCGGCGAGTTTCAGTCAACTGGCGAAGGCGATTCTGACAAACCCCGAAATTTTCGCGACGGCCATTCTTCGGTCCCGCAAGCGCCTTAATAATGTGAAGAAAATTACTCTCAAGGCAGGAGGGGCGGTTTAATGGGAATACTAATACTGATTGTGGTATTAGTATTGGTGAGTAATTATTTCTGAAATAAATATATGAAAACTTATTTGTTTGTTATGGCTTGGTTCGCGGGATTGATTATTAACATTTCTATTCTCGCGGCAATCATTTACGTCGTGCATCATTTTGTGGTGAAGTATTGGTGAGTATTTGACAATCCAAAATTCCCTGTTAAACTGATTGCTCAATTGGTTATTAACCTAAGAGAAAGGGAATATATGAAGTTCTAAAATTATTTTTAATGTTGGTTTTATCATAAATATCGGGGCGGGAAACCGCCCCTTTATGTTTTTGTGTTGACTCACCAAAAATTCATGCTACACCTATTTCATGAACATTAACGCCGCCCGCGCCGCTGTAGAGTTTATGAGTAAAGAAAATGGATTTAATTTAAAAGAGCGCGAATATGCGGTCGCCATCTTTGATGGGGCGAAGGGAATGGTGGCGGAATTGCTCAATATCGGCCATGTGGACTATGTGTATTTTGGGGAGCCTAACGAGGTAGCCAAGAAAGCGCGGGCCGCGCAGGCGAAAAAAGTATATTTTATTCATAATCACCCCAACGGTAACAACCAACCATCCATTGCAGATATTAAACTCACAAATTGGTTTAGAATTTGTTTGCAAAACTTGGGGCTTGAGCTTATGGATCATTTTATTATTGCGGAAAAAATAGTGAGTATGAAAGATACGGGATTAATGAATGTGGATTATCTGAACTAAACCCCCTTGACATCGAAGAAATCCACCCTACTCTTCACTTATGACCGCTCTCCTCACCTACAAAAACACGGGCCACCAAGAATTTCACGGAAATATCGTAGAAATTACTTTCAACCCCGATGGCAATGTGACCCGCCTCACTCTTTGGTTCGCAAACGGTGGGTTTATGATTATCCGTCCGGAAGATGAAATTCATGTGAAAATTACCAATGCCTAAAGACATCGTTTCTATTGAGCGCCGGGAATTACTTTCCCTGCTTCGCAGGTGCCATTCCGCTATCGAGTTGGGATTCAACTTTGAGGGCGACGTGTACGGGAGACAATACAATACCGTGGCGGATACCTTCGACGAAATTGAAGTCGTGATTTCCAATCTTGAAAAAAATAGTTGACAAAACTAAAACCCCTACTACACTCCTTCCATGCTTATCAAAGTTTCCCTCTCTCAAGCCGAACTCCGCGCCATCGTGGCCGCCCATTTGGGCGTCAAGCAAGTGGATTTGTTGGAGATCAAAACCGAAGAACAAAAGAATACTGAAAAGTATTTGAATATCAGTGATTGTAATGAGTTTCAAAATTTAGGTTTGAAATACCGTAACAAACCCGACCAAAAAATCCCTTGGATTAGGGAACTGCGGACGCTTCTGAATAATCATGGATTCAATAATGGTTTGGCCTACAGTAAATTTGCTGTTGAAAACTGGGATAACTTTTTGAATTATTTGTGGGAGAACCGCCGCGCCCCGAAAGATATTCGTACAGATGGGGCGTTTCTGAGTTGACAATGCGGAAATATCCGTCACCATAACTCAGTGAAACGTTATCTTTTATTTGCGGGCTATGATTATTACCCTATGGGTGGATGGGGTGATTTTGTAGATAGTTTTTCTGAATATCCAGAGGCGTTGGAGAGGGCAGTAGAAGAAATGAAAAACAAAGACTGGTTTCAGATTGTAGATATTTATGAAACACGGCTTATTCAAGATAAACTGTAATATTTTATGTCTAAATTTTATTCCCCTGATCTTGACCACACGTTTGTTTATGTAGGGAATAAATGGGTGGAAGTAGATAATAAACTAAATACAATTAAGATCAAAAAACTAAATAATTTGAATGCGGTCAAGGATTGGATGAGGGAAAACAAAATAAACTAAATAATTTATGAATCCCCTTCAAATTTTAAATAAATTTTACGCTGGCAAGAAAATTGTATCCATTAATGGGAAAAAGATTCATGCGGGAATGATTATTCATTCTATTTGTATGCATGAATATGAACCTACTTTTGTTTTGTGGATTGAAAATGACGGTAGGCATAAGAGCGTTGGGATCTTGCATGACTGGGATATCGTCACGGAATAGTTGACAAGGCGAAAAAACCCCCTAACCTATCCCCACAATGAATATGCAACTCGCCAAGCTTACCGCCGCTGTTGATGCTCAAAACGCCGCGAATCAAATTGCAAATGATTTGTTTCCCAAGATGAGGGAAGCCTTTCGCCCGTTTGTTGGGAAAAAGATTTTGAAGGCGGACGGGTCGTTGACCCAAGCCGTGCAAAACGCAATTGCGAGAATTTTTCCGGATAACAAGGTGGCGCGGGTATTTCGATCACAAGGTCGTTATCATCTTGGTTTTCGGGTGAGTGTGTCCCGCAATTATTCTGAACATTCTTGTTTATACAAAGAAGCGGGGGTCGTGGTGGGAATGATGGACGGAGGCGGAATTCTGGACAAGATTTATGAAGAAAATTTATCCCTGCGAACTGATTTCAGGGTTGAAGAAATCCAAGCGGCGCGGGAATTGGTACGTGTCAAGCGAAATGAATTGAGTAGGGCAGAGGGGGAATTGATGGGATTTGGGGAGCATGACAATTAAAAAGAAAGGGGGCGCCGGCCCCCTCTCTAAAACTCTCCCCTTGACAACCTAGAAATACCTACGACACTTCACCCATGCAAAACGGAACGGCGGTTGTGATTCATGGGCACACGTTGGCAATCTATCGCCCCACCCCGAATTTTGAGGCAATTAAAGTAAAACGATTTGTTGTTCTGCGGGCGTCAATTTTGCGCGGGGCAACATTCGGGGCGCATTTAGATGAAATTGATTATTTGAATAATTCAGATACAAATTTCCGACTTGCCACACGGAAAGATTTTGACGATTTTCGTATCACCTACAATGCAGAGTGGATTGTGAGTGAGTAAGAAAATACTTGACGCGCAGTAAATATCTGCTATCTTTTACCCATGATTTCAATCAAGGTTTACTTCGCAGACGGAAATTCTTTAACAACTCGGATTAATTGTTCACTAGAAGAAGCGCGGCGCTATTATATTGGAAATAAATTTGAGTTTGACGAAAATGCGCCGATGGTCGAGTGTACGAGGGTTGAACAACTGGAATAAAAAATAAACTGAATAATTTATGACACGCGAAGATAAAATCAAATATATTCGTGACAATATTCTTTCGAGACAAAAATTTGTTGATTGGCTTAATCATGGTCAATTCCTTAATTACATTACGGGGGATTTGAAACATGAAAAAGGATTGACACAAACAGAATGCGACCAAATAATCAATCGAGAAATTGAAGAAATCTTTGGTTCAATTCTTTAAACCTTCGCGGCCAAATACTTAATAATTAAATACTAAATACTAATCCTTATGCCCGGATTCTTTTCTTATTTTTATGTGATTCTTTCCCGACGCTACGGGATTACGGATGCGCTCCCCACGGCTGTTTGCTGCGACGGTCCAAGTTTCAAGGAGTACGTTGAACCTTGGGAGATTGGGTAGTTGATGGGGGGCAATTAAAAGAAGGGGCTCCGCCCCCTCTAAAACTCCCCCGTTTTAAAAACTATATTGTATTATAGAATAGCAAATCCCATGCCAAGCTAGAAAGAAATGAGAATGGCATAAAAATTGAGGGTAGCAAATCCCATGCCAAGTGAGTGTTTTACTAGTAATTAAATCGCAATTCTCTATTTGCTTTCAAAGGGGGAAACCTTAGATTGATCCCGCAATGAACATTCCGCTTTCCGAAATCGTGTACAACCCTTCTAAAAAGGTTGTTCGTCATACCGTGCGTAAGGATATCAATCGGGAATTCATTTCCTTTGATATTGAGGGATGGGACGAAGTAAGCAAGTTGAGTAAAAAAGTATTGACTTTTCAAGGTCGAGATTTCGCCTTTACTGGATGGAATTCGGACCGCAATGAAATTTATTTTTCTCGCCCATTGTCTCAAAACATTTTGGTTGCCACTGTGAAAAAGTAGTTGACGCCAGCAAATTCCCTGCGATACTTCCTCCCACATGAAACTTAAAATTTTCCCTTCCGGATTTAATTTGTGGATTTCCGCCCGCGAAACTTACGACTGGGCGAAACGGTGGCCCTGTTCTCAATTGTCAAATAAGCGTTTGTTTGTTCAATTTGATAGCAACGGGCTTTGTGATTTGGCGCTTGACGGGCGATCCCGCGATTGTGACGCTACTGAACTTTCCGCTTGCGTTGCGGATTATTTGAAAGGAAAACTTCCCGAGTCTCATCCTTGCTATTTTGTTGCTGTTGGTCAATTCTTGGTTCGTTCCGAAGTGGGCGAAAGGGTGAAGCGAATTGAGGATGCGTGGAATCCGAATAACCAATTGCAAAACATGGTCGATTGGGCGGTTAGCAAGCGGGCGGTGAAACCTGAATTGAGCGCGGCGGATTTCCCGCCCGGATACTTTGACTCCTTGAGTGGCAAGGGGGGAGTGGCGCTCCCCGGGGATGAAGATTGAGAAAATAAACAAAAATAAAGGACTCCACTTTATGTTTATTCTAATTTTCATTCTTGCAATTTTTCTAATCGGTAGCCAAGTAAATTAGGAAGTTGACAAATAGAGCGCATCGTCTAATTTGATCCCGTGAACTTCAAATATAAATTTTATGGAATTTTTGCTCTTTTGGTTGGTTTGTCTTGTTTTGTTTTACGGGGCGGAAGTGATATGATAAATTCTGAACAAATAATTGACAAATACTTGGTAGAAACGTGGGAAGGGTCGCAAGCTACCGGGGGAAGCGGGGGGCGCGTCTTTCGTCCGTCAATCCACTATTGGGTCAAGACAACCAAGGGGGACAAGGAAGTGGGAAAAGGAGAATGGGAAAAAATCATCCTCAGATGATGAAAAAAATTTTGCTGCACTGAATCACTTTTCTTTTGACGTTGAAAACGTAGAAACCTAGAGTTGCCTCCGACATGAAAAAAATCTCACACACAGAACTGATTGAACTTGTCAAAAACTCCCCGGGAGCCTTTCCCGTGGGAATCCTGTCCGAAACGGACGCCCGCGCCAAGAAAACGGGAAACCCCTACGGGGAAATCCGAAAGAGGGTGTATTGTGTTGGGTTTGTTGGCGCAAATTACGAAGCCAGCGTGAACCGTGAAGCGGGACGCCAAGGGGGCGACGGAACGGGGTCTTTCGTTGCTAAGCCCCGTCAATGGGGAGAATGGCTCCCAGGACTTGAATCGAAGGTTGCCACGCATAAGGGAAGGCTGTATCTCCGGACACAATCAACCCCGGGCCAGCGTGAAAAGCAAAAGGCTGAAGTTCTCTTTTATCGGGGACAGAATGGGCAATTCCTACGCCATCGGGACGTTGCTCCCTTTCTTCCCGCGAAGTCCGTTTCCAGTCGCCAATTGACGGTGGGCGTGGGTAGTGACGCGCAAGCGGAACAAATTGACGTTCGGGAATACGCTTTCGATAACATTCTGCGCATTCGACACAAGGGGGAAACGTTTGAAGTAGTTCCGGGCTAAAGAGGGGACTCCCCTCTAAAACTCCCCTGCATACAAGGGGGCGGGAAACCGCCCCTTTATTTTTTTCTAAAATTTGTTTGACGCTAGAATTTCCCGTGTCATTCTATCCCCGTTGACACTGAAACATTAAACAAAACAAAACAATGCCTACCGAAACCTATCTCGGGTCTGGAAAATATATCGGGGAAATCCGGACAAATGAACGCAATCAATACAAGGTTGTTTTTTGTAAGAATCGCACGCAAGGGGACTTGACGGTTGAATTGATTGACTCCGGAAAATCCCTTTTGTTGGGGCGGTTCTCGAATACCGTTCACGGATACGCTGCCGCTGAGGGAACCTATTCTGCCGCATGCGTTTTGCTCCCGCATCTTCCCTGATTGAATGCAACGGGGGCGGCTTTCCGCCCCCTTTTTTTATTTACTGGCGCAAGCGCCAGTTTTTTCTTTAAAAAGTATTTGACGCCGTATCTAATCCGCGCCAAGCTGTCCGCATGTTAAATGATTTCGATTCACTACTTCTTAGAGCTTCAGAACTTCGCCCGGGGCGTTCTATTACAAGGGGGGACGGAAGCAAGGTTGTCGTTTTAAGTGTCAAGGTTGGGTTAACGCATACGGAGCTAACGGTTTCCTCTCCCAGAGAACCAATTATTTTTTCCGTGGAAAATGGATGGATTTATTCTGTAGAAAATTAAAAAATTTCTTTTGACTTCCTATTCTGTCAGCGCCAAGCTGTCCCCGCAGTAAGAAATCAAACAAAAATGAACACTCTCCTTCCTCTTTTGACAATTGATGTTGTGGCTACCGTGAAGCCTACCGGGTCTCATCCGGAAATTTTGGACGCGGGCGACAGGCATGATTCTCCCTTGCCTTTTCACTTGACGGAAGCGGACCTTGCGCCAGTGCGCCCGAATCGGGGAAACAATTTTTCCGCCATTCCCGGGGACTCGGAATTGCGCGACCTTGCGCGGGTAACGCCCGAAGAATTCAGGAAGTGATTGCAACGGGAGAGTTTTCACGGGGCGCAAAAGCGCCCCCTTTTTTGTTTAAAATTTGTTTTGCATTTTTTATTTTTGAGGATAGATTATTCGCAACGGCTGAACCAAAGCTAGGGTGGGGGACCAAGGAGACCCCAAAAACTTTAACGTTAAAGTTAGAAAGCAAAGGGTGAACCAAGTGAAGATTTATTTGAGAATGGCATGAAAATTGATTTTGAGAAAATTGTATTTTTTGTTTGATTCCTTTTTGTGTTCTGTCATTTTCACCCCATGGAAATCGAATTGAAGATGCGGAACGAAAACGGGAACCGCTCCCACTACGTTACGGCAGACATTGAATATATCCCCACGGATGCCGGTATCCGTGCGGCATTCGGATACAATTTTCGGGAAACGATTGAAAACGTTTTCGCTTGGCGCGAATCCCGCAAGATTTCCGGAAAATGGATTTCCCGCAGACTTCGCAAGCTTTCCCCTTCCCTTGGCTTGGCTTTGTCGAAACAAGGGGAAAAGGTTGTCAAAGCTAAGTCGGAAAATTTTTGAAAAAAGAATTTGACCCCAAGTAAAAAATCATTTAAACCTTTCCTTGTCGGGGGCGGAAATCGCCCCATTAGTTCACAAAAAAAATCAAATCCTACTAGTTATGGCCACCAAGAAAAACAGCAAGACCCCCAAGACCCCCAAGGCTTCCACCCCCGTCATTGACGCGGAAATCGTGAATCCCACTGGTGCGGACGTTGCAAACTTCGCCCCCGCCCCCGTCGCGGAAACCGTCATCGTTTCTGCTATCATGACGGAGCAAGCGCCCCCCGCCCCATTCCGTCAAATTCTCGCCTTGCCTGCGGGCGACGCCAAAACGCCCGGAAAACGGTTTATCCCGCGCACGGTTGAATGGAACGAGGAAATTTTCGTTTCGCCCCTCCGGACGCCTGCCGGGAAAGCTATCCCGGGAGAGTTTGGAGTTTTCGCACAGAGTGACGAAACGTTCCTTGGCCGATATGCCCGGGAAAACCACCTTGTTGCCAATACGTTCCTTCTTGATTGCTTTGAATCCGCGATTTCCGCATTCGGTGTCCGTTTCAACCGTTCGATTTTCTCCCTCGATTACGGTGCGGGAATGTCTGCCGTGTACACGTTTCCCGATATCACTACGCAAGGTCCGGACGGAAAGCGGATTGCCCTTCGGATGCGGGTCTGCAATTCCTACAACGGGAAAAGCAAGGTCTGCGGGGTTTTGGAAGCTTTGCGCCTGATTTGCCTGAATGGAATGATGGGATTCGGGGAAGTTTTCAACGTGTCCAAGCGCCACAACGGCGCCATTGACGTGCCCGGTATCGTCCAGACTGTCACCCCGTTGATTGAAAGCGGGTTGTCCGGCATCGTCGCCCCCATGGCCCGACTGATTGAGCTTCCCATGCCGCAAGAGCAAGGGGCGTGGGCGTTGCGCAATCTGTTCAAAGCTAATCCCCTCAAGTTCTCGGGACTCATGGCCCGTCGGATTGAATCCGCATGGGAGAATCCCACGGAAGATGAAAAGGATTCTCACACTACGGCGTGGGGGCTTTTGAATGCGGCAACGCGGACGTTTCGAGACATGGAAGGGGAAAAGCCCGAATTGATTTCCCGGGTTGCACCTTTCTTCACTGGGGCGCTTGTTGGTATGACGGCGGGCGACGATAAAGCAAAGGATTGGCAACGTCGTCTCTTCGCGCCGATTAGCCGGGAGGAAGCCTACAAGCGGGACGAAGATTGAGCCGCAAGGCTAGGAGGTGACAAGCACGGGGGGCGGGAAACCGTCCCCTCTCTTTTTGCTCTTTTCCCTTTAACGCTAACGCCCGCAAGTCGTTCATTTCCAAGGCTTTACGCAATGCCCCCGCATTCGCACGTTAATGGGGCGCCAATCAATCGACACCCTTTTGTGTGTGGCCATAGCGGAATGAGCCAGCATCTTGCATAACTCCTTTGTTTTCAGCTACTTACAACGGACAACGGGAAAGGCGTTCGGGCACCTTAAAAGCCAATCTGTAACGCTAACGTAGAATTCATGAACTATGCCAACCACTAGGCTTTGCATGTTATTTCTTTTTTCTTTTTCACTTGGCACACTATATGCGGGGGAGCAACTCCCATGCCAACCTTGAATGGGGGTGGCATTTTATGAATTATTTTTTACTTGGCACGCGGGGTGCTGGCCCGCCGGGGTTGACAGAGCGCACTGGGGAAATGGAAAAAGTAACTATCTTAAAATGTATAACATTAAACAATAATACTAATTACTTCTATTTATATACTACATACAATATTTCTTATTGTTCCTTTACTATAATACATATAATATCTTCACTATTCTATGTAATACGATGACTAAATATAGTTGGCAACTATCTTAAAATGTATAATATTTAAATACCAACATATAAAATAATTTCTACTCTTATGTATTACTTATATTTCTATTCTTTCTTTATCTTACTCTACTATAAAGAATATAAAACACAGCGGGCGAATTATGTCACGGACCTATCTTAAAATGTTGACTTCTCCCCGCTGATAGTTTATTATACTTTTATGTTAAATGTAGAAATATTTGAGGCAATGCGGGCGGAATTTGAAAAAATAATCACACCATCTACCATTTATGCTCGTATTGATAGAAAATGCAATAATAATTTAATTATTAACTATTATTTCTATCCCAATACAAACAAACTAATAATAATTATCAAAGATGAATACAGATCCATACGATACACTTTCATTCAATCATCTGATTACCAAATTGATTCATCATTAATATATTATCATCATATATCTGATCCTAATTTACACGAAGTACAAATACAAGATACCCGTGAATACTTACTCAAATTCTATAATATTTTACTTATGAGGAAAACAGTATGCTAAACTACGAACTTTACGAATCCATTTTAAACAAATACAACCTAATGGGCAATGATCGCAAACACCACGATGCACGACTAAAAGATAAAAGTATGAGTTTGATCTTTAACAGAGTCCCAATAATTACAGGCGTCGGAATAACTAATATAAGTGAAGAACTACATCTAAGATTTAATGAACTCAATAAACAATCAACACTTGGAGACCTAAATTTATACATTACTTGTACGCGGGATTATTATGTGGATTCAAATGATAATGCTAATTATGCGCTTAACGACAAATTTTTTATTCCAGAACTCTTTAGCGGGCCGCATTCAACGCGGGAAATATTGATGTTTGCGTATTTAGTGGTTTGTGAAGAATTGGCCGGGGCTAAGTTTAATAAATATGTAAATGAGAATTTTCCAAAAAAAAGAGTTAATAATTCTTTTGTAATTGAAGATAGGAATATATACTAATGCTTAACATAGACTTATTTAACGCAATAGCGGCGGCAATCAAAACTAACTCTAATAATGGAGAATATAGAACAAAATATAAATATTCAAAACTAGAAATTCATTATTCTTTACATGAACAAAATGGCGTGGTAGCAATTGAAATATACATTATTCCTAAAATAAAAAAAATAGAATTAATATACATTATGGTTGTTAATCATGAAAAATATAGTAATAAAATAGATTATACCTCGATATGTAATTCAAAAATAGCGGCGACACCCAATGCAAATAAAATCCATAAACTCCTACTCAAACACTATAAACTTCTATGTTAAACGGCGAACTTTTCGATTCAATAGCTGAATTCTTAATTAAGAATAATCATTCTTATACACTTTATAAAACCCAAGCTACCATTAACCTATCTCACGATACAGATGTAGTTCCACAATTACACAGCACTCTCTATTTATCTACAGGATGTAACAAAAGACGCATAAGCTATCAATTAGATCAATCTATTGATGATTACTATGACCCATATATTACTGGATATTCTAGTTTTTCAACGGTAGAGGCAGAAGAAGAAAGCAGAGTGCTACATTGGTGTACCCAAAATGGGAAAAAGCTCACTCCAATTCAAATACGTAAAATACTAATTAAATTTCATAAATTAATATGCTCAACATAGAACTTTTTGAACAATTAGCAAGAACTATAATAGCCAATGGATACCACCACGAACAAAGTAATACGTATATTATGGAAGAAAAACATTTAAAAAAATTAACTCTTGAAATTAGTTACGCGCCGAACTCTGGACCGAAACAAATTATTTATATTCAAATATCTTCTAAAAATAAAGTAATTCATTATCACTTAGTTGGTGATGAAACAGTGTTTTTATATTTGTTTACTTATAATTCTTTAGATAATAGAACAATTAGTCAGCAGGCGATTAGAAAATTAATGCGACGAATATATAAAGTGATATGTTAAATAGTGAAATTTTTGATTCTATAATGGATTTTTTCATCAAAAATAAAACTGATGAAATCCTAAGAGCCAGTGGTAGAAAAACATGCATGTTGAAATTATCAATTACACAAAAGAAAATATATTTTACTATAGAATATAATAAAAGAATAATACAATTATACATTGAAAAGCAACCCGATAAAGCAGAATATTGGACTGTAGATATGTATGTGATTTATATGATTCGGGTCGAAGCGAATCACTATCTTTGTCCAGATCTAGTCATTGATAACTCCAATATTAATAAAACTAAACACCTACGCAAAAAACTCATCCAAATCCACAATTTACTTTACGAAAAGCGGGGCGGGGGCTAGAATAGGTGTATCTTAAAATGTAGGGTGTATGTTAAATTATGAATTATTTGATAAAATAGTAGAAAAACTTTACCTCGATCCAGATAGAAGAAAACGTTTTTATTATGAAGAATTATTAAACGATAATCAAATATTTATTACCATTAGAAATACGGGCTTTGCAGAAATATCAATGCTAATCTTATATGATTCAAAAAAACTAGAACGACGCTCAATATTACTATATAGAACATACGGACCAAATGAACCCCATTCTATTCCATGCACCCCATTAGTGCGCTCATTACTAACAAAAATTTACTACATCATAAATGCTTAACCACGAAATTGCACAACTAATAAAACAAAAAATGATCCAAGCGGGGCATACGTCAAAAAATGCGGCTGAACTTCGATGCAATTATTATTTTCATGAAGATACCCTGTGTTCGGGGAATAATTTTTATTTAACAACAAGACTCGGCGGCATGTCAATTAGTCATTTAGATGTTGATCCAGATTTATATCCGCAAGTAGATACGTATAGTAACGTTACTATTGATGAAGAAAATAGAGATATAACGCCCCGGCAGTTATTAATTAAAATATTAAATGAGTATGCTTAATATAGATATCGTTAGATTACTTATGTCAGATCCAGCAAAATATTTAGCCGGTACAACATACAGAATAGCAACAGCGCCGAATTTTATAAATGGTATAATTTATTTATCATTAATTATAGATACGGAATCAATAGCTACGTATTACTATATTAATTTCCATCAAAATATGGATCTAAATTTGGTGTTTATTGATGTCGTTAGATATGGTAAATCAAAAATTCCAGTTTCTTCGTTTAGATTCACGCAAGCAGAAACAACAAATTATTTATCATCATTTACGAAACATGCTTAACTACGAAATGGTAGAATATATAATGAAGGATGTAATTTTACACGTAAATACAAAATTATTTCATGTTGAATTACAGCGTGTAAGCGGCGCATTTTCATTAGTTATTTACCCCCGCGATGAATCAGATACATTTTACAGTATATTAGCATATCCAGACCAACCAATCATACAAAAAATATCAAAAATCTCGGACACACACACTATGGCTTCATACCTTTCAATTCCCGAAGCCCACACTTTACTCTCACAAATAATAAACTATGTTAAACCTTGAAATATTTGATCGCATCGTTACAAAATACGGTGGATTTAGCGAAAAAGTTAATAAATATGAAATAAGAATCAATTTCGATGAAATCTTATGGTATATAGACAATAATAATATTAGAGATTATAGAAGCATTGGTCTAAGCTCTGATGAAGAAAGGCTAACTTACTCTAGGACTAAAGGAATGCCAAATAGTCAAGTAGTAACATACGTCGAAACACAAATAGATCCCGCAATAATTAGGGTTAAATTAAATTTCGTAGAAAAATTACTGGAGGACTGGGAAAAGTGTTAAATGATGATATTATTGATGAAATGATTAAAAATCCGGCTTTATTAAAAGCTGAGTATTTGATATATAAATCACGAAACGGGGGAGAATTTATTATAGAAAGTATTAATTATAGTCCACGGGTTACTATAACCAAAAATAAATTTGGGAGATATGATGTTAGAGTGGTTAATGGTGAAAACGTAAGAGAATTTTTATTATCTTTACTTAAATAATATATATGTTAAACTATGAAATCATAGATGGATTAATAAGTGGGGCTTTAAAAGTTAAAGGAAAATATAGATTTTTCATAAATTATACTGCAACAGGAGACTATTATTGGAGTATTAATACTAAAAGCGGCGATTCACATAATTTAGAAAAGGCAATTATATTTATTAGACAAAATAATTGCAAAGAATATGTTTGTTATCAAAAATTAAATAACCTTAGTCCACAAAAAGTACGAGAAATTTTAATCGAAACAGTAAAACTATGACAAAAAAATGCACCAAATGCGGTGAGAATAAACCATTAAACGATTTTGCCTTTCTAAATAAGCAAAAAAACATATTGCGTTCCATGTGTAAATTATGTACGAAACAATACAATAAAGAACACTACAATAAAAACCGCGTCGCCATTAATGAAAAAGTCAAACAATACCGCGAAACTAATAAAGAAGAATACCTCGCCTACCAAAACAACTACAACAAAACGCGCAAAAATGAAACTAAAGAAACTAATTAAGAGTTACCTTAACTCTATTTACTCCGAGGAAAGAGACGAATATACAATAATTAAATTTTATAATCTCAAACAAAATAAGCGGCCCTATTTATACATTTACACTAATGATAAAATTAATGATAACTTTTTGGGCAATGAGCTAATTAAGTTTTTAAATGATTCCAAAATCATTTTCCATTTAGAATCTAAAAAAGAGGCGGGCGATAAAATTATAATCAAAATATTTAATGATGAGAATATCTAATAATAGTTTATTTTAAATTAATACTATACTTTATCTTCCCATCATAAGTACGGGTTTTAATGAATAAATTGGTATTTTCAAGTTCAAGTAGATTAATTGCATTGCCGTTCGAATAAATTGCATAAATATAACCTATATTTTGTTCATCAATATAGTATTTTATGTAATATTTAGAACTTAAATTATAAATTAATTCTTTAAATTCGTCTCTATTCATAATTCTATTTACACAGTTGCTTTATCCCCTGAATGTGTTATAATTTAGTATATGGCAAAATCAACCAAAAAGCTTATTAAGGAATACAAACAAAACCTTAATAAACTTAAAAGACAAAAGGTGACTCTTGTAATTGAGGAAGATTTTTTATATGATGATGAAATGCATAGGTTATATGGGTTGGCTTTAAAGGATTTGAATATAGTTAAGTTAGAGAAGTCGATGAATGAAAAATTAAGGCTTTACGTTTTAGTACATGAGCTTGTTCATCTAGCATTTCCAAAAGCCACTGAACAACAAGTGCTTAGCGCAGAAAAAATTATTGGAGAGTGTTTGTGGAAACAGGGTTACAGAAGAGTATTGCAATGAAAAGAGTTAAAAGAAGTATTATCTGGCAATTGCCAGATCAAGATTTCATAGAATTAGTGAAAAAGTCGAAAACAATGAGTTCTTTGCTTTCGTTTTTTGGCCTTGCCAATAAGGGAGGAAATTACAAGACTTGTCGAGATAGAATCAAAGAACTGAATTTAGATACAAGTCACTTTTTGGGCAGAAACGATTCCAGTAATTTTCATAGAAAAATAACCAAAGAAACATTTTTATCAAGATTAACTGCTGGTTCTAACCATTCGAGAAACCATTTAAAAACAAATATAATAAAATTTAATATAATTGAATACAAATGCTATCAATGCAACAATGTTGGATTTTGGCAAGGGAGACATCTTTCTCTTCAATTAGATCATATAAATGGAATAAGCGATGACAATAGAGTAGAGAATTTAAGATTTTTATGCCCTAATTGTCACTCTCA
>RXKA01000187.1:0-1522 GCA_003962985.1 Pseudomonadota bacterium
ATGACAGCAACTCCAATTCCACGCACTCTCTCAATGGCATTGGAGGGATTGCGAGATTTCTCAATTATTGCCACAGCACCATCGCGGAGGCTTTCAGTAAATACTTTGGTGGTTCAAGATGATGAAAGTGTTATCCAAGAAGCAATTTTGCGCGAGATTCGTCGTGGTGGTCAAATTTTCTTCCTCTATAATGATGTTGCCAGTATTCAACAAATGTATGATAAATTGTTAGACTTACTGCCTGAATTACGAATTGCGATTGCTCATGGTCAAATGCCTGAACAACAATTAGAGCAGACAATTAAGGACTTTATTCATCAACGTTATAACTTGTTATTATGTTCAACAATTATTGAAACAGGCATTGATATTCCGAATGCCAATACTATTTTAATCTATCGTGCAGATAAATTTGGTTTGGCACAGTTGCATCAATTACGTGGACGAGTAGGGCGCTCACATCATCAGGCATACTGTTATTTAATTGTCCCTGAGAAAGTTACCCGTGACGCAGAGAAGCGTTTGGATGCAATTGTTAATACCAGTGAATTGGGGGCTGGTTTCAATCTAGCGATGCATGATTTAGAAATTCGTGGGGCAGGTGAAATTCTGGGCGATAGTCAAGCTGGTGATATTAAAGATGTTGGGTTGTCGCTATATACGAATATGTTGAAGAAAGCAATTCGCAAACTAAAAAATAGTGATTTACTAGATGATAACAAGGATTTCTATTGTGAAATTAATCTTAATGCCAATACGATTCTACCTGTTGATTATTGTGAAAATATTCACGAACGCTTAATTTATTACAAACGGTTAGCTAATGCTGAAACTTTAGAGCAGTTGGAGCTAATTTATCAGGAGATAATTGATGATTATGGGCTTCCTCCTGATCCTGTTCGTAATTTAATCAATATGCATCAATTACGTCTAGCAGCTCTGCCGTTTGGTATTCAGAAAATTGATGTTAATACTGCATCAATTAATTTAGTCTTTATTGATAAACCACCAGTTGAACCTTTAAAGATTATTATGTTAATGCAACAATTAAAAACTTGTAAATATGATGGTAAGAATAAAATAATTTGGCAAGTTCGTTCAGACAATGTGGCTAGCAAAATAGCCAATGTTGAAAAAATCTTACAGTTATTAGCTTAGTTGATTGTGATGTGACTAAAAAACCAAGATAGTACATGCTATCTTGGTTTAGTATTATTTGGAATAAAACTCACGCAATGGGGCACCTTTATTCTCTTTTAGTTGTTGCTCAATCGTTTTTATTATTGTAGCAACCTCTTCATAGTTTGTAAATTCATGATTGTTATATTGTGCAGCGGTTAGCTGATCAATCAGGACTTTTAGTTCAGCATTCTGAGATAGTTTTTTAACATCTGCAATAGTATAAACTTTCTCTAAACCATGATCTTTCGCCCATTGACAAATCGCTTTATTGAGCGCCATAAGATTTCGTTTCCTACAGGCTTCTTTGATATTCATCGCTTGCGTACTTTCAAGGCACGTG
>RXKA01000187.1:1572-19490 GCA_003962985.1 Pseudomonadota bacterium
CACTATCATTGTTTTTGATTGGTGCAGATTCTTCTTTGCGTGACTTTCTTCTTCTCAAGAATTTAATTACAAAAAACATCGTCAGAAGCCACAAGCCAGCCAATACGCCACTAATATATTGCCATAATCGATCTTTACTTTCACCACCTGCGACATTCTGCAAACTAGCATCTGATGGGGCTGGTTTAATTATGCCAGCTGGTTGGCTACTATTGATAACTAGATTAGGGCTATCATTGGTGACGGTAAATTCTTTAGCGGGAATAACCGCAGTTTTTGGGCTATCAGTCGTAATATCCCACCACTTGATATGAATTTCTGGGAACTTAATCGTACCTGATTTAGTTGCAATATATGCGGTTTTGAATGTTTTAGTACTAACTATATCCGCACCCTGATCATTACTTGTAGCTTGTGATTTATCGGGGTATGCATTAACACCTGTTGGGGTAATGAATTTTAATTCAGGAATAGTGCTAGCTGGTATACCCAATGCTTCAAGTGAAATAGAGCGTGTAACTGGGTCGCCAATTTTTATTGTCGTATCATTGGTGGACCAATTATCGCTAACTGTTAATTTTTTTGCTGGTAGCCATTCATCAGCAGGAACGCTACTAGGGATTGCTTTTACTTGTATTGTTTGTGGTTTGGTTTGTGCTACAAATGGTTGACCATTAATGACTCCCGGAATGATACTATTTCCCGTATTTATCGTTCCCTTTAACTTAATTGCGGGAATTACTAATTGTCCAGCTTTATTGGGAGTAATAATGAACTTTTGTTCGGCAACTTCATATGGACGTCCGTTTTCTGTCGCACGATATTGGGTTGGTTTACCCTGTAATTGAATCTGCGCATGATCGATATTAATTGGTTCAAGACCAACATTAGATAGCCCAACATTGAAATGTAAGCGGATGGTGTAGATAAATGGTACGCCTGAATAGATATTCTGCTTTGGTAAATTCGTATCGGCATACACCGAACGATTATTTTTACCTGCAGCACCGTTGGATGCCGATGATGACACAGAAATATTAATTGCATTAGTTAATTCATTGCCAACTTTAATTGGTGGTATCATCAGTGATCCAGCATTTTTGGGCATTAAACTAATAGTTAACGTATTTTGTGAACTAATTTTACCATTGATAATTGAGGTTTGACTACTTGAAGAAGTACCCAAAATTTCAAAATTTTTGTTTAGAATTGATAAATCTGGATTATCACTAGAATTTGGTAAAGTAATTGTCAGAGTAAAGCTTTGTCCTTCCTCAATTTGCGTTCTATCCACATTTGCGGGTATAGTTGCCCATGCACTACCAAACATTAGTAATAGACTAGTCAGAATGATTTTTCTATTCATTGGTTATTTCCTTGTTGTTCTTGTTGATAATCACGAATAAATTTATTACGAAGCAGTCCTCCAGGATCATCTGGTATTTGTGATAGTGCAGCTTTCATCTCCTGTTGTTGACGTAGTTGCTGTGGAGTTAAGTTTGCTGCAGCATTATCGGGTTTATTTTTATCAGCAGATTTTTGTTGCGGCTGATTTGCTTGTTGCGCTTGTTTATCTGGTGAATTAGTCGGTTTTACATGATTATTGTTAGCTGGATTTTGTTTATCCTGTCCATTTTGCTTATCATTTTGGTTATCCTGTGACTTATTATCTCGTGGCTGATTATTTTGTTTTTGAGAATCTTGTTGTTTATTGTCTTTCTGCTGCTGATCTTTATGGTTTTGTTGTTTATCTTGTTTATCATCTTGCTGATTATTATTCTTATCTTGTTGCTGGTTATTCTTCTTGTCTTGTGATTGATTTTGTTTGAGCTTTTTCAATACTTCAATATTATGCCGAGCATCTGAATTGTTAGGATCTTTTTTCAAAGATTCTTCATATGCAGTTATTGCTTCGTCATATTTTTGTAAATATGCTAACGCATTTCCTTGGTTGTAGTAGCCTGTAGCAGATTTATCTTGTTGGAACTGTTGGTACGCTTGCTCATATTGTTGTGATTTATAATATGCCGCACCTTTCCATTGTGGATGTTGAAATTTATTTGCTGCATCCTTAGCTTTATTTGCATCCAATAATTGTTTACCTTGTTGATTTGGATTTAACCATAGGTCATCCCAGCTAAAAGCATGGCTATAATTGGATATTCCTAGTAAGATTAGTAATAAATAACGATGTTTTAACATAATTTATCTAACCATCCTTTTCGAGTTATACATGCTACCAGTATCATTGCTAACCAAATTAACCAATGTCCTTCATCACGCCATAATTTCTTGGTTTCTTCTTGGGCATTTGCATCAGCACCTAATGTATTGGAATTGGTAATTTTGGCTAATTGTTCAACGTCACTATCATCATTACTAAAATTTATATAGCTACCATCACCCTGAGTTGCCAGTTTTTGTAATGCCTGTTGGTCTAATTTGGAGAAAATAACATTACCATTATTGTCGGTGGCAAATCCACCATTGGCAGCGCTGACAGGACCACCTTTTTGAGTGCCAATACCCAAAACAGAAATATGATAACCATTAGTAGCAATTTGTTTCGCTACTTGGTAATCTTCTGATGTTGGAGTTGAATCGGTAATTAATATAATCTCGCCACGGGTAATACCTGTTTGTTGTAATAGACTGGCTGATTTTTGTAAGGCTTTTGCTATATTTACTCCTTGCACTGGAACTATATTAGAATCCAATACCGGAATCATTGCTGCTATCGTGTTATTGTCATTAGTTAGTGGTGAGACTACAAATGGTGAACTGGAAAATACTATCATCCCAGTTTGTCCTTCATCGGTAGCTTTTAATAAGTCAAGAATTTTGTATTTTGCTCGCTCCAATCGTGATGGAACAATATCACTAGCATTCATTGATGGTGAGACATCAAGAGCAATAATGCGGGCAATATTTTTTTGGTATACTGACTGTGCATATTGTTCCCAAGTAGGTCCCGCTAGTGCGGTAATGCAGATTAGCCAAATCGTTAATAATAAACTTGGTAACCATGAAGAATTACGTTGGTTATCACTGTTAACCAATAGAAATGGTAACAAATGCGGATCACAATACTCTTGCCATGTATTGCTATTACTAGTCATCTTACGACGATATAATATAAATAATATTATAGTAGGTATAACTGCAACAAACCACCATGGGCGGAGAAAATGAAAATTATTTAGCATGGCGTTTAATTCCTATTTTAAATGCAATGAGCACAAAACTTAAGATTAAAGCTAATCCTAATGTCCAAGGATAAATTGGTGTCACGGGGCGAACCGTAATGGCATCCGATTTTACTGGTTCTAATTGATTGATTATCGCATAAATGTTTTGTAGTTGCGCACCATCTTCAGCACGGAAAAATTCACCACCAGTAATAGCTGCGATTTTCTGTAAGCTATCAATATCTAAATCGGCAGATGGATTCACATTGCGACTACCAAACAAACTAGGTACTTCCATACTGGTCGCACCGATTCCTATTGTATAAATTTTAATCCCCGCTTGTTTGGCTAGTTCTGCGGCATCAAGTGGTTCTAAGCTACCAGTATTATTACCGCCATCAGTTAATAAAATTAACGCTTTACTTTTGCTTGGGTAATCTATTAAACGCTTTACGGCTAAACCTATCGCATCACCAATTGCAGTTTGCGGCCCCGCAATTCCTAAACTTGCATCATTAAGCATCTCAGCAACTGTTTTGCGGTCAAACGTAAGTGGAGTTTGTAAATATGGTCGTGAGCCAAATAAAATTAATCCCAGTCTATCGCCAACACGATTATTGATAAATTGTCCACCAACTTGTTTAACCATGTCAATCCGACTAATTCGTTGCCCATTAATTGTCATATCTGGCGTTTCCATACTTCCTGAGAGATCGACTGCCATCATGAGGTCTCGTCCAGATTGTGGAATTGCTAATGGTTTACCGAGCAATTGAATACCGCTAGCAGAAACCACGATTAATAACCAAATAAATATCAAAAGATATTTTAGTCCAGACAGCTTATTGTCTTTTTCACCAACGCGATGATTAGCAAATATGTGCGTTAATTGTGTAAAAAATGGTACTTTTAATGCACTATTATTGGCTGTACGCGTGGCTTTCGCTAAGTAGCGATAGGTTATAAATGGAATGAATATACTTGCTAGCATCCACGGATAAAGGATTTCAATCATAATACACTCCTTAGCCATTTTCGCAATAAGTTAAAGAACTCATCGCGATTATTGAGTTGTTGTAGTTGATAAATATTGATTAAGCATTTACCAACCCCTGTACTAAACTTAGTGGTTTTACCAGTTTTATCTAAAAATTCTAGCCATGCCATACCCGTTAAATACTCAGGCTTTTGAGTGGGGAATTTGGTCATTGCTATGCGTTTTAGTAATATTGATGCTTGGGCAATTATTTCTGCATCAATTAATTGCGTGTGATTTGACTCTAGCTCTGTTATCAATTGCTCAATCGCCAAAATCTTGGCTAATCTTTTTCGTTGGCAAATCCGATAATAAATAAATCCAATTATAGCTAGAACTAAGATTGCCGCAATCAGATACCAGCCAATTGCCAATGGAAACAAAGGTACTTCTGTTGGTAGATGTAAATCTTTAAGTTCAGCTAATGGGTTACTAGTATCCATATTTTGATATCCCACGATTAATAATTTGCATTAGATTGTCATTGGTAGCTATTGGTACAAATTGCATATTATTGCTCCGAGAAAACCTCTCAATTTGTTGTTGGCGAAGAGTAAAACTATCTTGATAGCGCAGTTTATTAGTCTTGGTAGCACTAATCTCAAGTTTATGTTGCCCATTATCGGTAAAAGTATAGCTGCCAAATTCGGGTAGAGCTTGCTCTAACGGATCATAGGTCATAAAATTGATTACTTCAGCCTTACGATTTATTAATTGTAAGTATTTATAAGTTTCTGGTGTTGTTTTAAAGAAATCACTTATGATAATAACAACACTACCTGATTGAATGTTATTGGCTAATAACTGTAAGCTAAACTCCATCCCGCCTTGGTGATGGCGGAGCTGTTGTTCTTGGGTTAGAAACTTGAATAGTCGTAAGATTCCGTTTCGTGAAGAATGAGGTTTAACATATTCTGTATATTGATCATTGAAGACAATACCACCCACTTGTTCTTGATGACCAATCGCCGCCCATCCTAGCAATGCTGCAATTTTAGCTGCCAATACATTTTTAAAACAGACTTTAGTACCAAAATGCATAGTGCTTGACTGATCAACAACCAAATAGACCATTCGTTGGCGTTCTTCCTTATATATTTTAGTGTATGGCTTGCCCAGTCGTGCGGTGAGTGACCAATGAATCATACGAATATCATCTCCTGCCTGATATTGCCTTACTTCATCAAAGTCCATCCCACGCCCACGAGCTAATGATAATTTATTGCCAGAAATATTTGAATTAACTCGATTAGCATCAAAAAAAGCGATATTTTTTGCTGGTAGGCGCAATGCAAGTAATTCATTAATAACTGGTACAATTGCACTATTTTTATTATTTGTTATCATCGATAATCCAAAATTAAAGTTTAATTATTATGGTATTGCTACAAGTTCTAGAATTTCATCAATAACTTGATCACTAGTTACACCATCAACTTCTGCATCAAAGCTTAATAGTATTCTATGACGTAAAACTTCATGAATGATTGCGTGTACATCATGAGGACTTACATAATCACGCCCATCAAGCCATGCATGAGCTCGTGCGGTTCTTTCTAACGCGATTGTGCCACGTGGACTACTACCAAAGCGGATCCATTTTGCTAATTTTTCTGAATATTTAGCAGGGAAACGCGTAACCATAATTAATTGAATAATGTATTCTTCAAGAGCTTTACTCAGGTGAATCTGATTGATTTCTCTCTGAGCTGCCAAAATTGTTTCTTGGGTTAGCTGTGGTTTAATTGGAGCTTCTGCTTGTTGCTCACCACGACTGATTGCCAAGATTTTAGCTTCCGCATCAGCACTTGGATAATTTATCTTCACAAATAACATAAAACGATCTAATTGGGCTTCTGGTAATGGATAAGTACCTTCTTGCTCAATTGGATTCTGAGTTGCCATTACTAAAAATAATTCGGGTAATGGATAAGTGGTTTTACCAATGGTGATTTGTTTTTCACCCATTGCTTCTAATAAGGCTGATTGCACTTTAGCGGGTGCACGGTTTATTTCATCTGCCAGTAAGAAGTTATGAAATAATGGACCTGATTGAAATTTAAACGCTTGCTGCTCAGGGATATAAATATCAGTACCCGTTAAATCAGCGGGTAATAAATCTGGCGTAAATTGGATACGATGATATGAACATTCAATACAAGTTGATAATGTTTTAATCGCAGTGGTTTTAGCAAGTCCTGGTGCACCTTCCACTAGCAGATGTCCACCAGCAAGGAGTGCAATTACTAATCGTTTGGTTAACTCTGACTGTCCAACTATACGGTTATCTAAATAATTTAGTAGTTGCTTAAATTCAGTTTGCGTTGTCATACTTTCTCCATTTCTTAAATCAGAATGCTAAAATACAATAAGGCGTAATGATATAATTTTTTTCGCTAATTTTCAAGTCGTCATAATTGTCCACGGTTGATGAGGTCATGGTTTATAGAATGTCGGATGGGTAAACAAGCTTAGAAAATTAGTAAATTATGCTATAATAGCGTCATTAAAACAAATTAAAATTTGAAGAAAAATCATGCTTAAATTTTTGACGATAACAATTAGTGTTACTGGTTTATTCAAACTAGTTAATAAATTTTCAACGTTATCGTTTAAGTTTTGGGATTTCTTTATGCTAGATTGCGCAAATGTTGTTACAATTAGATTTCAGTTAGCTAATCGGGGGATAGTCATCCCTCGATTTTTTATATGTGAGAGTATTAACTAGAGAGAATAATCTTAACATCAAAGATAGATGTATTATAATTGCGCTAAATTATTTTAATTAATCAGATTACGTTATTTATTGAATTGGAAAAAGAGATAGTTAAATGACAAAGTATATTTTTATTACAGGTGGAGTGGTTTCTTCTTTAGGTAAAGGGATTGCAGCAGCATCGACTGCATCAATTTTAGAATCACGTGGGTTGAATGTGACTATGTTAAAGCTAGATCCGTATTTGAATGTGGATCCAGGTACAATGAGTCCTATGCAACATGGTGAAGTATTTGTAACAGATGATGGTGCTGAAACAGATTTGGACTTAGGGCACTATGAACGTTTTATTTCTGCTAAGATGTCAAAACGCAATAATTTTACCTCTGGACAAATTTATGAAACGGTAATAAAAAAAGAACGTCGTGGTGACTATCTTGGTAAAACAGTACAGGTTATTCCGCATATCACTAATGAAATCAAAGAGCGAATTATCGATGGTGCCAAGGGTTATGATGTGGCAATGATTGAGATTGGTGGAACTGTTGGTGATATTGAATCACAACCGTTTTTAGAAGCAATTCGTCAAATGCGCCAAGAGTTGGGGCGTGCAAATACCTTATTTATGCACCTTACGCTAGTGCCATATATCGCTAGTGCTGGAGAATTGAAAACCAAACCTACGCAACATTCCGTAAAAGATATGTTACAAATCGGTATTCAACCAGATATTTTAATTTGCCGTATGGACAGAGAATTACCATTGGAAGAAAAGCGTAAAATTGCTTTATTTTGTAATGTTGATGAGCGTGCAGTTATTGGTTGCTATGACTCAAATAGTATTTACAAAGTTCCACGGATGTTACATAACCAAGAAATCGATGATATTATTTGTGAGAAATTACAGTTAAATACACCGCCTGCAGATTTTGCTATTTGGGATAAGATTGTTAATAATTTGGATCATCCATTACATATTGTTGATATTGCAATGGTGGGTAAGTATGTTGATTTAACCGAATCATATAAATCACTAAATGAAGCGTTAATTCATGCAGGAATCCATGCCAAAGCAAAAGTTAATATTCACTATGTTGATGCAGAAACATTGGCAAGTGGTGATCTAAGTGCGATTAAAGATGTTGATGCTATTTTGGTACCAGGTGGTTTTGGTAATCGTGGTGTTGAAGGCAAGATTAAGGCTATTGAATATGCGCGTAAAAATAATATTCCATTTTTAGGTATTTGTTTAGGTATGCAATTAGCTGTAGTTGAATATGCACGCAACGTTTGTGGATATACCGACGCTAATTCAACCGAGTTTACTACAAAGAGTGAATTTTCTATCATTGGTATGATTGATGAGTGGGAAGATAAAAGTGGTAATCTAGAAACGAGAGATGAAAATACTGATCTTGGTGGTACAATGCGTTTAGGTTCTCAAGATGCGGAATTAGTGGCAGGAAGTTTGGCTGCTCGTATTTATGGTAAAGAACATATTCAAGAACGTCACCGTCATCGTTATGAAGTAAATAATGCCTTAATAAGTAAATTAACGGCAAATGGATTGGTCGTTGGTGGTGTATCTGCTGGACGTGAAAAATTGGTTGAGACAATAGAATTACCTAATCATCCATGGTTCTTTGCTTGTCAATTTCATCCTGAATTTACCTCTAATCCACGTACTGGACATCCATTATTTAGCGCTTTTGTTAGTGCTGCATTAAAAAATCGTCAACAGAAAGGTTGATTTATGACTCATTCTCCGCGCAGATATTCCATCGAGGAATACGAGCAAATAATTCGTAAAAATGGCAATAAAAGTTTTTATGCCCATTGGAATTTATTCGACTTTATCTTTGGTGGTAAAAAAGCTGAATTAGTTCGTACTAAATTTCAGCAAGCATATCCAGAAAGTTACTCTCAAGAAATGGCAGTCGAAGAGGCTAAAATTCAACAAGCTATCAATAATCGAGTTGAACGTGGTTGGTTGAAACTTAACGAGGATAACTAATGTATCTGCCTAGTTATTTTAGCGAGAGCAATCTAGCGGTGATTAATGATTTAGTAGTCAAGAATCATTTTGCTACTTTGGTCGTAATTTTGGCAGGTGAGATTGAAGTGGTACATCTGCCACTTTATTTAGATCAGCAGAATAATTGTTTGCTGGGGCATATTGCACGTGCTAATCAGATGGCTAAAGAGTTGTTACATCATCGGCAGATGAAGGTTAAAATAATTTTTAATGGTGAGAACGGCTATATTTCGCATAACTACTATAATGAGCCAGAGAAGAATGTGCCTACTTGGAATTATGCGACAGTGCATATTGATGGTATTCTGCATTTGGTAGAACAACATGCTGAAATTCAACATTTTTTAGATGTACAATTTGGATCTTATGAAAATGAAACTTTGGATTGGGATTTGGCATACCTGAATAAATTAATTAATGGTATTATTGGTATCAAAATTGAGATACAGCAGATTACGGCTAAATTTAAGTTAAGTCAAAATCGTAGTATTGAAGATCGCGAAAAGATTATTGAATCTTTATTGGCAAGTACAGATGTTAAACAAGTTGCATTAGGTAAGTTTATGCAAGGTTATTATCAGTCATAATCGATAAATGTATTAATGAGTAAATTAAATTTACTATTTTAACTGAGGGTAAAAGTTATGCAAAAATCATGGAAGTTATTGGATTTTGAAATTGGTTTGGATAAACCATTATTTTTAATGGCAGGACCTTGTGCCATTGAATCAGAGCAATTAGCGATTGATACAGCTGGATACTTGAAAGAAGTAACTAGTGAATTAGGCATTAATTTTATTTATAAATCAAGTTTTGATAAAGCAAATCGTAGTAGCGGTAAAACTTTTCGTGGTTTAGGTATTGATGAAGGTCTAAGAATTTTATCTGAGGTTAAGCGTCAAATTGGTGTTCCGCTTGTGACTGACGTACACGAGGTTGAACAGATTGATCAGGTTGCCTCAGTTGTCGATGTTTTGCAGACCCCAGCATTTTTGTGTCGCCAAACAGATTTTATTAAAGCAGTTGCGGCTAGTGGTAAACCCGTTAATATCAAAAAAGGTCAGTTTATGGCGCCTTGGGATATGAAAAATGTGACGGCTAAGGCTGAAGATGTTACGGGTCACGGTCTTATTATGGCTTGTGAACGTGGGGTTAGTTTTGGCTATAATAATCTAATTTCTGACATGACATCACTGGTTATCATGCGTGAAACAAATTGTCCTGTAGTTTTTGATGCAACTCATTCAGTACAATTACCAGGTGGGCAAGGAACCAGTTCTGGTGGTCGTCGTGAATTTGTGCCAGTATTGACTCGTGCGGCAGTTGCTGTTGGAATTAGTGGTTTATTTATGGAAACTCATCCAGATCCAGATAATGCAATGTCTGATGGACCAAATTCATTTAAAATGGCGGAAATTAAAGATTTCTTAACTGAAATTATGGCAATTGATAAATTAGTAAAACAGTATTAATAAGCATAATTGGTTGTGTATTTTATGTGGCTAAAATAATGACGCTAAATAATACAACCTTAATTTGAAAGTGGTATAATATCATATTCAATAAACTAATTAGCCTATATGGTTAATTATAAAAATTGGTTTTCTTCTTATAAGTATGGAAAGGAATTATTTATGTCAGCTATTGTAGATATTATTGCTCGTGAGATACTAGATTCACGTGGTTTTCCAACCGTTGAAGTTGATGTGGTTTTAGAGTCTGGTGCTTTTGGTCGCGCAGCGGTTCCTAGTGGTGCTTCTACTGGTACGCGCGAAGCATTAGAATTACGTGATGGTGATAAATCACGTTATAATGGTAAAGGTGTGTTAAAAGCAATTGAAAATGTAAATGGTTCAATTACTGAGGCAGTATTAGGATTAGATGCTTTGGATCAAACATTAATTGATAATACGATGATCGCTTTAGATGGTACTGAATACAAATCAAATCTAGGTGCTAATGCGATGTTGGCTGTATCAATTGCAGTTGCTCGTGCTGCGGCTGATGAACTAGGTGTTCCTTTGTATAAATATGTTGGTGGTGTTGGTAAAAAAATGTTGCCAGTACCAATGATGAATGTGGTGAATGGTGGTGAACATGCTAATAATAACTTGGATATTCAAGAATTTATGATTATGCCAGTTGGCGCGCCTTCATTTAAAGAAGCATTGCGTTATGGTTCAGAAGTATTCCAAGCTTTGAAAAAAATCTGTAATTCTCGTGGATTCCCAACTTCAGTTGGTGATGAAGGTGGTTTTGCACCAAGCTTAGATACTAATGAAGAAGCAATTAAAATTATTCTTGAAGCTATCGATGCTGCTGGTTATACAGCTGGCAAAGACATTATGATTGCAATGGATTGTGCTGCTTCAGAATTCTTCAAAGATGGTAAATATCATTTAGCTGCAGAAGGTTTACAATTGTCTTCAGCGCAAATGGTTGATTATTTGGAAAATCTAGTAAACAATTATCCAATTATTTCTATCGAAGATGGTATGGCTGAACAAGATAACGAAGGTTGGAAATTGTTAACTGAACGTTTAGGTAAGCGTATCCAAATCGTTGGCGATGATTTGTATGTTACTAATCCACGTATCTTGGCTAAAGGTATTGAGGATGGTATTGCTAATTCATTATTAGTAAAAATTAACCAGATTGGTACATTAACAGAAACGATTGAAGCGGTTGAGATGGCAAAAACTGCAAACTATACTACTGTGATGTCTCATCGTTCAGGTGAAACGGAAGATTCAGTAATTGCTGATTTAGCAGTTGGCTTGAACTGTGGTCAAATCAAAACTGGTTCATTATCACGCTCTGATCGTATTGCTAAATACAATCAATTGATTCGTATTGAAGAAATGTTAGGTCAAAATGCAATCTACCCAGGGTTGAAAGCTTTTTATTGTATCAAATAAGTAATTTTGTACATTAAACAGAGACTGCCGTTGTGGCGGTCTCTTGTTATTTATAGTGCTTATCTTAAAGTTGGAATGCATTTTGTGATAAAATACCCATAGAATAAATTTAATTATAAACTAGATTGCATGCAAAAATTACTTTTCTTATCGCTTTGTGCTGTTCTGGCTCTTTTTCAATATGAGTTATGGTATGGCAAAGGTAGTATTTATGATAGCTATCGTCTGAATGGCATTATCGCAGAACAAGTTAAAGATAATCAAAAATTACAAGAACGTAATAATAATGTTTTAGATCATCTAGAAGAACTTAAAGGGTCGCCAGCTTTAATGGAGGCGCGTTCTCGCCGAGAGCTCGGTTTAGTTAAGGCTAATGAAATGTTAGTAAATTTTCCATCAGATAGTAAAGAATCAATGCCTGTTAACTTGTAGGAGTCTAAATGTACGCTTTAGAAATAAACCATGTTACCAAGACTTATTCTAATAATTTCAAAGCATTAGATGATGTTAATTTCACCTTGAAAGAAGGTGATTTTGTTGGGTTGCTTGGTGTCAATGGCGCTGGTAAAACTTCATTAATTTCCTCAGTTGCAGGAATTAATAGTTTTCATGGCGAAATTAAGGTTATGGGGCATGATGTACTAAGTGATGTAGTGAATGCTAAGCGCAATATCGGAGTTGTGCCACAAGAAATTGCTTTTGACCCATTTTTAACTGTTATGCAAACATTAAAATTTCAGTCAGGGATTTATGGGGTTAATGATAACCAAAAATGGTTGGATGAACTTTTAGAGAGAATGCATCTTCAAGATAAGGCTCATGCTAATACACGCAGCTTGTCAGGTGGTATGAAGCGACGTTTAATGGTGGCGCAAGCATTGGTACATAAACCTTCATTGATTATTTTAGATGAACCAACCGTTGGTGTTGATGTTGAAATTCGTAAAAATATTTGGGATTTCATTAGTGAATTGCATCAACAAGGGCATACAATTTTATTAACTACCCATTATCTTGAAGAAGTAGAGAAGCTTTGTAACCGTATTATTATGATTGATAAAGGCAAAATTATTGCGCAAAGTAGTAAAGATGAATTAATTAATCAAGCTGGCGACCTACCTAGTACATTAGAGTTAACTACTGTAAATGGTCGATTCGTAGCTGTACTTAGTGATCTAATTATTGGGCGCGATGGAAATAAATATATCTTACGCCTTAGTGGACATGAACAGATAGCTACGATACTTAATGCGTTAGTCAGTAATAATGTAATAATAGAGAACATTAATATTAATAAACCGAAGCTTGAAGATATATTTTTACATTATTTAGGACGCTAATAATGCCATTTTTTGCAATTATAAAAAAAGAAGTATATCGTTTTAGCTCAATTTGGGTGCAAACGATGGTAGGACCGCTATCTACCGCATTATTATATCAGTTAATTTTTGCTCATCAATTAGCAAGTGTTAATACTGGGATACCAGGTGTTGATTATGCAACATTCCTAATTCCAGGTCTCGTTATCATGCAGGTTTTATTAAATGCTTTTGGTAATGGATCAAGCAGCCTTATTCAGTCTAAATACACGGGTAATATCATCTTTGTCTTAATGGCACCAGTTTCGCCAATGTCAATGTACTTAGCTTACCTCTGTGCCAGTATTTTGCGCGGTGTAGCTGTTGGATTGGTGGTTTATCTTGGTATAATGTGGTTTGGTCAAATTATGGTAGTCCATCTCTGGGCTGTTTTATATTATGCAATTTTGGGTGCTGCAATTACTGGTGGATTGGGATTAATTGCTGGTATTTTATGTGAGAAATTTGATCAATTGGGCGGTTTTCAATCTTTTGTCATGGTACCATTGATTTATCTGTCTGGGATATTTTTTAATATTCAACATTTCTCACCGATTTGGAAGACTTTGGCAATGCTAGATCCATTCTTGTATATTGTAGATGGTTTTCGTTATGGATTTGTTGGACAAGCTAATTTTGGTGTAATCCATGGTGCTGGGTTTGTCTTATGTTTTGCCTTGGCAGTGAACATTGTTGGGATTGTGTTATTAAAACGTGGTGTTAAAATTAAACATTAGGAATTAGATATGTTAGAAGATGTTATTTATCAGGCAATTGCCGCAAATTTACCTTGTAGTTATTTAGATGTAACTGGTGATGGACGTCACTTTGAAGCAGTTGTAGTAAGTGAAAGCTTTAATAATCAATCACGCATTAACCGTCATCGTCTGATTTATGCAGCGCTGGGCGATCGTATGAAAGAAGAAGTGCATGCATTGTCAATGAAATTATATACTAATGAGGAGTGGAGTAGATTAAATGGATAAATTAGTCGTTAATCATTCAATGAATCTTAAAGGTGAGATTCGTGTATCTGGTGCTAAAAATGCCGCGCTACCAATTGTATGTGCAAGTTTGCTAACGGCTGATGAGCTGGTTTTAACTAATGTTCCACAGCTTAAAGACATTTATACTCTGGAAAAATTACTTGGTGGTATGGGTGTTCAGGTTAATTTTAAGAATGATGTTATGAAGTTTAACGCTTCTAATGTGACCAATCTCGTTGCGCCATATGAGTTAGTAAAAACAATGCGTGCCTCAGTATTAGTATTAGGTCCGTTAGTAGCGCGCTTTGGGTATGCTGAGGTTAGTTTACCAGGGGGCTGTGCAATTGGGGCGCGTCCAGTTGACCAGCACATTAAAGGTCTCGAAGCGATGGGTGCTGAGATTTCGATTGATCATGGTTATATCAAAGCCAAGGCAACACGTCTAAAGGGTGCGCACATTATTATGGATATGGTAACAGTGACTGGTACCGAAAATCTATTAATGGCTGCAGTTTTGGCAGAAGGTAAAACTATCTTAGAAAATTCTGCACGTGAACCTGAAGTGACAGATTTAGCACATTGTTTAAATAAAATGGGTGCTAAGATTAGTGGTATCGGCACTGACACTTTGGTGATTGAGGGGGTTGATTTTCTTCATGGGGCTACACATGATATTGTTGCCGATCGAATTGAGGCAGGAACATTTGCGATTGCCGCTGCTATTACACAAGGTGACTTAACCTTAACTCGTGCACGCCCTGATACTATGGGTGCAATTATTGAAAAACTACAAAAAGCTGGTGCCGTGATAACTGAAGGTAGTGACTATCTACGTGTGGTGATGAATTCGCGTCCTAAGGCAGTAGATTTAACGACACTACCATATCCTGCATTCCCTACAGATATGCAAGCACAGTTTATGACACGTAATTGTGTTGCTGATGGAGTAGCGCGCATGAAAGAAACTATTTTTGAAAATCGCTATATGCATGTTCCTGAATTATGCCGTATGGGTGCTAATATTGATGTAGATGGTAATATAGCTCTTGTTCATGGTGTAGAGCAGCTTTATGGTGCTGAAGTTATGGCAACTGATTTGAGAGCATCGGCATCTTTGGTTTTAGCTGGGATGTATGCAGAGGGACAAACTACGGTTGATCGCATTTATCATTTAGATCGCGGTTATGAGCATATTGAAGATAAATTGAATAATGTCGGTGCTAATATTATTCGTATAAAAGGGTAGTTGATTATGTTAAAACGAATTACATTTTTATTATTGAGTATTGGTGTTGTGGCGTGCGCTAAGAAAGAAACCGTTTCTGATGATTCCAGATACGTTAAGGTGTTTCAAGTGGGAAGTGGCGTAGCTCAAACAAAAAGTACATTTCATGGTGTTATCCATGCTGAATATGAGCCTAATCTGTCTTTTCGTGTAGCAGGTAAGATTATTAAGCGTAGCGTTGATATTGGGCAAGCAGTTACCCAAGGGCAAGTGCTAGCAACATTAGATCAGACCGATTACAAATTATCGGCAGATTCAGCAAATGCACAAGTAGCATCAGCCAAGTCCAATTATGTGACGCAGCAAGCTAATTTACAACGTTATAAACAATTATTAGCGGAAAACTTTGTTTCTCAAGCGCAATATGATACGCAGAAAGCCCAGTTTGATAGTGCCAAAGCACAGTATGAAGAAGCACAAAATCAATTGTCAAATAGTGAAAATCAAGTTAATTATACAACGCTGAAGGCGCCATCAAATGGTGTTATTACATCGATCTCCATGGATGCGGGTCAGGTTGTGAGTGCTGGACAGGTTGTTGCAACTATGGCAGTGTCAGGTAGTAAAGAAGTTGCGATAGAATTACCTGAAGCACAGATTAACTCTTATACGGTTGGTATGCCAGCAACGATAAAATTATGGGCAACAGGTAAAGATTATACTGGTAATATCCGTACCATTAATCAAGCAAGTGATCAACAAACGCGTACTTTTACAGCGCGAATTGTAATCGATAAAGCAGATGATAATATTAAATATGGTATGGCTGCTGATGTTACGTTGACGCCATTAAATATGATTAAAGGATTAGAGTTGCCATTAAGTAGTATTTATGCTAATCAGGGCAAGTCTTATGTGTGGGTTATCGATGCTAATTCAGATGCTAAATTAGTGCCTGTTGAAGTCTTAGATACTGATGGTAACTCAGTACGGATTAAAGATAATCCTGCTTTGGTGAATGGTACCAAAGTTGTTAGTGCGGGTGCTACATTTATTCATGCTGGACAAAAGTTAAAAGAATATTAATTGAAATCTTTTGTCTATGTATGCGATAATTATGTCCGCGGAGTTTTGCTAGGTTTTAAAGTTAATTTTATTACTTGGCATAACTTATCATTAACTTAAATTATTAAGGAAAAAACATGGCTATTACTGTAGCTCAAAAAGCTGAAATCGTTGCTAAGTTCCAACGTGAAGCTGGTGATACTGGTTCTTCAGAAGTTCAAGTTGCATTGTTAACTGCACGTATTAACGATTTGACTGGTCATTTCAAAACTCATATGAAAGATCATCATTCTCGTCGTGGTTTGTTAAAATTAGTTTCACAACGTCGTCGTTTGTTAGATTACTTGAAACGTACAGATTTTGCTAAATACGCACAACTTATTAAAGATTTAGGTTTACGTAAGTAATAAATGTAAGGGGGGTACTGTGTTGCCGCCCTTTAATTTTATGGAGATAATATAATGCATGCATTGATCGTGTTTGTAATTTTTGTTATTGCGGTTACTGTTTTGGTTTTTGGTATCAAAAAAAATCGTAAAGAGCGTGATAAAATTAATCAACTCTTAAAAGATGATGTATCTACAGAAGGTTTAAATAAATTAGAATTAGCAGCAACTGCTAAAAAATTCACAAAGAAAATCTGGACTAAAATTATTATTTTGGTTATTTTAATTGTGTTATTTTATATTTTTATTTAGCCTCATTCAAGAACATTAAAAACAGCGTTTTATTATAAACGCTGTTTTTATTTATTGGTGTATTAGTTATAATTTTGCAATGCAAAACTATAAATACTACATTAAATAAAAATATATGTTAGAATAATTGGTCTTATATTAACTATAAGCTAAAATGTTTGTCTTACCTATAGAGTCATAAGAAGCTATCAGGTGGTTTTTTCTAATAAAGAAAAGAAACTAGCTAATAGCTTCTTTAGGTAGGAAGTTATTATTTATTAAGGAAATGTTAGTGTTTAATAAAATATGTAAAGAATTCCAGTATGGTAAACATACCGTAAAATTAGAAACTGGAATGATGGCACGTCAAGCTACTGCTAGCGTATTGGTTACTATTCAAGATACAGTAGTTTTGGTGACGGTAGTTGCCAATAAAGAAGCTAAAGCAGGGCAAGATTTCTTCCCATTAACGGTTGATTATTTTGAAAAATCATATGCTGTAGGTAAAATCCCAGGTGGGTTCTTAAAACGTGATGGTAGAGCTGCTGATCATGAAATCTTGGTTGCTCGTCTTATTGACCGCCCTGTACGTCCATTGTTCCCAGAAGGTTTTTATAACGAGATTCAGGTTGTTGCTCAAGTTTTATCTCTAGATCAAGAAGTTAGTTCAGACATTGCGGCAATTATTGGTGCGTCTGCTGCTTTGTCATTATC